>JAYFRE010000099.1:0-7499 GCA_034926235.1 Rhodospirillaceae bacterium | reverse complement strand
GCTTTCGGAGAAATCCCAAAAAGCAGGAGGTCCGGAGGCTAGCCTCCGGGCGGGTCCGGGCGGCAGCCCGACCGCAAAGCGGGGTTCTTCCGCACCCCGCCAAGAACCGGCGGGATTGCTCCCGCCGGCTGTCCGGGATGGTTTACTTGGTGATGACGCCGCCTTCGACAACGACGGATTCAGGATTGACGCTGTCGCCATAGACCGGCTTCAGGGTCGCCTCGAAATCGGCATGGAAGAATTTTTCCTTGCCGAGTGCGACAATCTCCTCGTTCAGCCACGCCTTCAGGCTGTCATTGCCCTTGGCCACGGCCGGGGCAATCGCGTCCAGATCGCCCAAGGACGCGATCCCGGTCACGAACCCCTTATTTTCACGCGCCCAGGCGAACAAAAGCGTGTTGTCATGCGCCAAGGCAGCGCCGCGCTTGTCCTTCAAGGCGTTGAAGGCTTCGGTGTTCTGGTCGTATTTCAGCAGCTTCACATCCGGGTAATTGCGGGCGAAATAAAGCTCCGCCGTGGTGCCCTTATTGACGATCAGCTTCTTGCCTTTCAGATCCTCGACCTTGGTGATCGGTGCGCTTGCGGGTGAAACCACGCCCAGGGCGACCTTCATATAGGGCAGAGCGAAATCGACCTTTTCGGCGCGCTCCTTGGTCACCGTGAAGTTGGCCAGGATGATGTCCACCTTGTTGGATTCGAGAAACTCGACCCGGCTGGCGGCCTCGACCAGCACGAACTGGACCTTGGACTCGTCGCCCAGCAGATCCTTGGCGACCCGTTTGGCGAAATAGACGTCATAGCCCTGATTCTTGCCGTTGGCGTCAACGAAGCCGAAGGGCGGCTTGTCCGAAAACACGCCGATGCGGACGGTGCCGCGTTCCTTGATCTGATCGACGGTCGAAAAACCGGCGGCCGAGGCGGACGAGGACAAAGCGACCCCTGCCGCCAGGGTGCCGAAAGCCGCGGCCAGGATCGTTTTTTTCACGCTGTTGAAGACGGTCATTCCACCGTTCTCCTCTCTTTTCTGGTTGCCTCAAAGGTAAAGGTATTCAAGAACTTCCTCGCCCGTTCGGAGCGAGGACAGTTGAAGAAATCCTCGGGCGGTGCCGCCTCCACGATTCGCCCGCCATCCATGAACAGAACACGGTCGGCGACGGCGCGGGCAAAACTCATTTCATGCGTGACGATGATCATGGTCATGCCCTGGCGCGCCAGTTCCAGCATGACGTCCAAAACCTCGCGCACCATTTCGGGGTCCAGCGAGGCGGTCACCTCGTCGAACAGCATGATCTCGGGGTTCATGCACAAGGAACGCACGATCGCCACCCGCTGCTTCTGGCCGCCGGACAATTGCCGGGGAAAGGCATCCTGCCGTTCCAGCAGCCCGACGCGCTCCAGCAAGGATTCGGCCTGACGGCGGGCTTCCTTGCGATCGCGCCCCTGCGCCTTGATCGGCCCCAGCAGGATGTTTTCCATCACGGTCATATGTGGGAACAGATCATAGGATTGGAACACCATGCCGATCTTCTGGCGCACTTTGTTCCAGGGCGTGACACCTGAGGCGATATCCTCGCCATTCAGGAAAATCGCGCCCGAATTGATCGTCTCCAACCCGTTGATCGAGCGCAACAGCGTGCTTTTGCCGCATCCCGAAGGACCGATCACGACCACGACCTCACCCTTTCCGACATCCAGGGAGACGTCGTGCAGCACCTCGACCTCATCGAAACTTTTATGCAGCCGGGCGATGGACAAAAGCGTCTGTTTTTCCGAAGAAGACATGGAATCCCGTCTTTGTCAGCTCTGCCACTTCTGTTCCAGATACGCCGCGTATCGGGAAATCGGGTAGCAGATGGCGAAATAGAGAAAAAGGATGAAGGCGTAGACCCAGAAAGACGCGGTCGGATTTGAAATCAGGGACGCGTATTCGATGATCTGCTGCCCGACCTTCAGCACTTCGACCACCCCGATCAGCATCACCAAAGAGGTGGTCTTGATCATGCGCGTCGCCAGATTGATCGCACCCGGCAGCAGGCGGCGAACCGCCTGGGGGATGATCACATAGCGATAAACCTGCCCTTCCGTCAGGCCGATGGACAGGCCGCTTTCGCGCTGATGGCGCGGCAGGGACGTCACCGCGCCGCGCACGATATCGCCCATCTCGGCAGCACCCCACAGGGTGAACACCAGGATCGACGCCAGTTCGGCGTTGAGGTTGACGTGAAACACCTTGCCCAGGCCGAAATAGGCCAGGAACAGCAGCACCAGAACCGGCACGATCCGGATCGCGTCCAGATAAAGACGCATCACCGCCCGCAGCGCCGTGAACCGGGACGACATCGCCAGCCCGACAAGAACCCCAAGCAGCGTGGACAGGGCGACGGAAACAAAGGCGATATAGGCCGTGACCCATAACCCCTGCGCAAGCCGGATCAGGTTGCGCCCCTCGAACAGGATGCTAATGCCCGAATCCGGCATGGCGCACCTTCTTTTCCAGATAAGTCAGCAAAATCGACAGCGGCAGCAGCATGATCAGATAGGTCACGACCAGCATCAGCAGCGCCTCGCCGGTATCGTAGTAAAGCCCGATCAGATCCTTGGCGACGAACATCGGGTCTTCCAGCGCCATGACCGAAAAGATCGAGGTTTCCTTGATCAGGAAAATCACATTCGCCCCCAAGGCCGGCACGGCCACGGCGAAAGCCTGGGGCAGGATCACGTAACGGACCAGTTGCGGCGTGGACAGGCCGATGGACAGGCCGGATTCGATCTGAATTTTAGAAACGGCCTCAAGCCCGCCGCGAAAGGCTTCGGCCATGTAGCTCCCTCCTAAGAAGGTCAGGCCGATGACGCCGCAGATTTCAGCGTCCAGATGAATGCCCATCTTGGGAAGCCCGAAATAAAGAAAGAACAATTGCACCAGCAGCGGCGTGTTCCGGGACAATTCGATATAAGCCCCCGTGACAGGAGACAGGAACGGAACCCGGTAATAACGGATCAGGCTGCACACAAACCCGACGATGGTGGAAAACAGGATTCCCCAGAACGCCAGTTTGAGCGCCAGCCCGGCCGCCTCGGCATAAAGCGGCGCATAGTTTTGAATGAAGGCCAGATCGAAATGCACGGAAAGCCCTTTTCCCTTTTTACGGTCTCTGTCGTTCGGAGCCAAGTGCCCCGCCGCCTTCCGGCGCATCAAGGATGCAGATGCGATCGGCCATTTTCGCCGGACGGATATTTAACACAGAACAAAAGTTGTTATGTTTAAAAATACATTTAGATTCAATTAAACACAATGACAAACTGTGTTGGTCAAAATATAAACACTAGCAGCCTGTGATTAAAAACCATGCACAGCGTTTCGCGGTTATCATTGGAACAACCGCGCCGTTCCCGCCACACCAAGGAAGATCGAGAAAACCGCCTGGAACGTCAAGGCAGAAGGCCGGTTTCACCTTCCACCCTGCCTTAAGCGGCGATGGTGCGAAAAACAGGTTCCGGCACATGAGCATAAAGAAAAAATGCCGTCCGGACTTTTCGCAGGCGCTACGCCCGGCGACGATTATCGTCGCCGGACGCCGCCATCAATGATCGATGTCGAGGTCAAGGACAAATCCTCGATCCCCGCATCGATTTCGTCACATGCCGCATCCAGGCAATCGGCAACGCCATGAAGCCTATAGGTCAAAGCTTCCTACCGGATATAGGCCAAGCATTCGCGCATACCGCGCAAGCGACTAGCCAGCGACATGGATTCACCGTAAAGGTCACTCCGCATTCTATGCCCCCTGCCCCCCGGCCCTTGGGTAGAACAGAGAACCAAACAAGCGCAGGATAACGAATTCTTCTTATTTTAGATAGAGCTCCATCACACGCAAATCACAAGAGATTCTCAACCAAAAGTGTATGATTCCCGACAATAGGTCTCTTCCGCACAGCGGCAACCCCTTGCACAGCGCTCAGCCCCTCCTTTATGCCTTTTATCTCGGGCGGCCCTACGGTGACATGATCTTAAGGAATGGAAACATCATGGCGAAACGCAACAGGATCGGGTTGGTGGCGCATGACGGGCGCAAACAGGATCTCAAGGAATGGGTCGCCTTCAATGCCGGCACCCTGGGGCGGCATGAATTATTCGCCACCGGAACGACGGGCGCGCTGCTCATGGAGACCTGTCCGGGACTGAAGGTTTCCCGCCTGAAATCAGGTCCGCTGGGCGGCGATCAGCAATTGGGCGCGATGATCGCCGAAGGGCGGCTCGACATCCTGATTTTCTTTATCGATCCCATGACCGCCCAGCCGCACGATGTCGATGTCAAGGCGCTGACGCGCCTATCCACCGTTTACAACATCGTGCTGGCCATGACCCGTTCGACCGCCGACTTCGTCATCAACAGCCCGTTATTCGAGGACGGAGCCTATCGCCGCAAGGAGTTCGACTACCATCCTCATCTGTCCCGGAACCCGGACCGGGGCTAAGAGACGGCAAACTCAGGCGGCGATCCGGGTCAGGCCGAGACGCCGCCACACATCGGCCAGCGCATCGACAAAGGCGTCCATCATGGCGTCGTCATGCAAGGGTGTCGGCGTGACGCGCAATCGTTCCATCCCCACCGGCACGGTCGGATAATTGATCGGCTGCACATAGATATGGTGGTGGTTCAGCAGATGGTCTGACGCTTCCTTGCACAGCGCCGCATTGCCGACCATCACCGGACAGATATGACTGACCGACGGCAGGACCGGAATGCCCAGCCCGGTCAGACGGCGGCGCAAGGTCACGGCCCGCTCCTGATGGCGCTGGCGAATCTCGTCATGCTCTTTGAGCCAGCGGATGCTGGCCACACATCCGGCCGAAACCGCGGGCGGCAAGGCCGATGAAAAGATGAATCCCTGCCCGAAGCTGCGCACGAAATCGACCATCGCCGACGACGCCGCGATATAACCGCCGACGACGCCGATCGCCTTGGCCAGGGTGCCCTGAATCAGGGTGACGCGATCCTGCACGCCGTCTCGTTCGCACACGCCGGAACCGGTCACCCCATACATGCCGACCGCATGCACTTCGTCGCAATAGGTCATCGCCCCGTATTTCTCGGCCACGTCGCACAAGGCCGCGATCGGCGCGATATCGCCATCCATCGAATAGACCGATTCAAAGGCCACCAGCTTGGGCGCGTTTTCATCCACCGACGCCATCAGCCGGTCGAGATCGGCGGGGTCGTTGTGTTTGAAGATATGCCGCTCGGCCTTGCATTGCCGGACGCCTTCGATCATCGAATTATGGTTGAGCGCATCGGAAAAAATATGCAGCCCGGGGATCTCGTTGCCCAAGGTCGAAAGCGCGGTCTGATTGGCGACATAGCCCGAGGTGAACAAAAGCGCCGATTCCTTGCCGTTCCAGGCGGCAAGCTCCTGCTCCAGCAACACATGGTAATGGTTCGAGCCCGATATGTTGCGGGTGCCGCCCGCGCCCGCGCCGCAACGATCGATCGCTTCGTGCATCGCACCCGTCACCACCGGATGCTGCCCCATACCCAGATAATCGTTGCTGCACCAGACGACGATCTCGTCCTGTCCGCCATCGGGGCGGTGGCGGATCGCCCGGGGGAAATCTCCGGCTTTCCGTTCAATGTCGATGAAAACCCGATAGCGGCCTTCCTGGCGCAAATTCTGAAGACGACTGGAGAAGAAAGCGTTGTAATTCATGTCCTATCCTCGGTCGGTGCCGCCCAGAGTGGCATGAGAATCCAGTGTTCGATTCTAACGAGTGGGCGGAAAGCCTGCAACGATAATGGGCAGGCTGACGTCAAAACGGGCAGACAGAAGACCCGACATCCTTCATCCCATGGATAAAAATCAAGTTTTGGCGGCATCCGCGCCGATTGCGGGCTATGGTGGAGGCTGGCCCTGGATGGCAAGGAGAACGCCCCCCATGAGCGACACATCGGCAAAAAAAGCGCCCGCCGGATTCCGGATTCGGACCGGAAATGGGCCCGACGCCGAAATCCAGGCCTTTCTCGACGGCGCGCACCGGGATCCGTTCGGGCTCTTAGGGCTGCATGAAACCCCGGATGGATTGATCTTACGCAGCTTCCAGCCCGGAGCCGTCGCCGTGACGGTGATCGACGCGGCGGGATGCGAAACCGTGGCGCGGCTGACCCGTCTTCACGATTCAGGTTTTTTCGCAGCTCCGGTCGGACGAGCGGAACGGTTCGATTACCGTCTGGATGTCGAAGACGACCAGGGCCGCACCCGGCGCATCGACGATCCCTACCGCTTCAGCCCCGTCCTGGGTGCGCTCGATCTGCATCTGTTCGCCGAAGGGTCCCACCATTCCCTTTACCGGCGATTGGGCGCTCAGGTCATGGTTCATGGCGGTGTCGCCGGCGTTTCCTTCGCCGTCTGGGCTCCGAACGCCTGGCGGGTTTCGGTGATCGGCGATTTCAACGGCTGGGACGGACGCGTCCATCCCATGCGGCTGCGCCACGACGTCGGCATATGGGAAATCTTCATTCCCGGCCTGGAATCCGGCGCGCTTTACAAATACGAGATCAAGGCCGCCGATGGCGCCATCCTGCCGCACAAGGCCGACCCTTATGGTTTCGCCGCCGAATGCCCGCCCCAAACGGCGTCCAGGGTCTGGGACATCGACCGCTTTGACTGGCGGGATGGGGACTGGATGGAGACGCGGGCCGCCCGGTCCGTCCGCGACGCGCCGATGTCGATCTATGAGGTGCATCTAGGCTCGTGGCGGCGCGTGCCCGAGGAAGGCAGCCGGCCGCTCACCTACCGCGAATTGGCGCAGGAACTCGGCGCTTATGTGCGGGACATGGGCTTCACCCATGTCGAATTCCTGCCCATCCACGAACATCCCTTCACCGGTTCCTGGGGATATCAGCCGATCGGGCTTTATGCGCCGACCAGCCGCTACGGCACACCGGACGATTTCCGCTTTCTCGTCGATTCCCTGCACCAGCAAGGCATCGGCGTCATCATCGATTGGGTGGCTGGGCATTTCCCGTCCGATCCGCACGGGCTGGCGCTGTTCGACGGGTCGCATCTTTACGAACATGCCGATCCGCGCCAGGGCCTGCACAAGGATTGGGACACCCTGATCTTTAATTACGGCCGGCGCGAGGTGGTCAATTACCTTTACGCCAACGCCTTGTTCTGGCTGAAGGAATACCATATCGACGGGCTGCGCGTCGATGCCGTGGCCTCGATGCTCTATCTCGATTACTCGCGCAAACCCGGCGAATGGATTCCCAACCGATTCGGCGGCAACGAGAATCTGGAAGCGATCGATTTTTTGAAACAGATGAACCGCATGGTCTATGCCGATCATCCCGGCGCGGTCACCATCGCCGAAGAATCGACCGCCTGGCCGATGGTGTCCCGTCCGGTCCATCTGGGCGGGCTGGGTTTCGGCTATAAATGGAATATGGGCTGGATGAACGACACGCTGCGCTATATCGCCCGCGATCCCATCTATCGCCGCT
>JAYFRE010000064.1:0-33140 GCA_034926235.1 Rhodospirillaceae bacterium | reverse complement strand
CATCGCGGCCAGCGCGATGCTCATGCCGCCCGACGCCGAACCGGTGATGCCGGCCAGGGCCGTGACGGTGATGGCTTCGTTGACCAGCGGGTTGGGGATTGCACCCAACGCGTCGCGGACCACGATGAAGCCCGGCAGAGCCGAGATGACGGCGCCGAAGCCGTACTCAGACGAAGTGTTCATCGTCGCCAGCAAAGCACCGGCGATGGCGGTCTTGCTGCCTTCGGCGAACTTGGACGAGATGGTCTTGAAGGACGCGACGAAGATCAGCAGGATGCCCAGCAGCAGCGAAACCTCGACCGCCCAAACGCCCAGGATCGACTTCACCGGGATGGTGATCGCCGCGGCCAGGCCATGCAGATTCAGAACATAGGACGCGCCGTAAACCTCGGGCAGGATGCCGCGGGTGAAGATCAGGTTGGCGACGCCGACCACGACCAGCGGGCTCAGGGCCAGCCAGGGATTGACGACAACGTCCTGAGAGGGTGCGTCGGGCTCGTTGATATGGCCCGTGCCGTAACCTTCGCCAGCCTTGGCGGCGGAGGAAACGCGCCACTGCAGATAGGTCATGCCGACCACCATGATGAAGACCGCACCCAGCAAGCCCAGGATCGGGGCGGCATAAGCATCGGTGTTGAAGAAGGTGGTGGGGATGATGTTCTGGATCTGCGGGGTGCCCGGCAGAGCGTCCATGGTGATGGTGAAAGCGCCGAGAGCGATGGTGCCCGGAATCAGACGCTTCGGAATGTCGGTCTGACGGAACATTTCAGCGGCGAAGGGATAGACCGCGAACACCACGACGAACAGCGAGACGCCGCCATAGGTCAGGAGGCAGCAGACCACCACGATCGACAGGACCGCGCGCTCGCGGCCGACGATCCGGACCACCGCGCCCACGATCGAGCGGGCAAAGCCCGACATTTCGATCAGTTTGCCGAAGATGGCGCCGAGCAGGAAGGTCGGGAAGTACAGCTTGGCGAAAACGACCATCTTGTCCTGGAAGATGTGGCTGTAGGTCGGCAGCACATCCAAAGGATTGGTCAAGAGGACAGCACCCAGCGCCGCGATGGGCGCAAACATAATGACGCTGAAGCCTCGATACGCTACGTACATCAGGAAGCATAGCGCGGCTAGGCAAATAAGGAAACTCATTAGATTGCTCCTTGCTCTAGGGAATTTTACCTCTAGATCCTCTATTTTTTATTGTCTTTATTACAAGCTACACGGGATGTGCGCTGATATGATCGGCCATCCCCTCCCCACTTCCACGCGCCCATATGTCGCAAGACATATATTTGGCGTCTCTCACCCTAAAGGATAGGTAGGAAACCAGATTGAAGAACATGCATGAGCTTATGCCCAACAGGGATGTTCATAAACGGCATAGCTTGTCTTCGATAATTTCATGCCTTGTCTAAAACGGACAATCTGATGGAAGATTCGCGCTCTTTCCGTTCTCTCCAAAAAGTCTAACCGAAACAAGAACGGATAGGATTTCGTGGCAAAATTTCTAGTTTGCTTTTCTTTTCATTTCTTCCAAAAATCATACGTTTTCATCTCATAAATAGAGATGATCGATATACCCAATGAATCACGCTTGTTTTGTACTTTATGTATATCACTTTTTATTTATATGGGCGCGCGGCTGGCTTGCAGTTATTTAATTAAACATGACGCCCAAGCCATGAGAAAACCATCTGCTCACCGGGGTCGGTGGCACGGAAAAAGCTGACGATTCGACCTCAGCATGGGGCCATATATGTTTTAAGGTGAGGGATGAGACCGATCTGGCCATAGGGCAGGCTTGCTCCCCGCTCCGCGAAACCGAGAAGATCTCCTTAATAGAGAGCAGGCTGGAAGTTCGCCTTACGCCGCCGTTCCCCGCGGGCACCGCGAAGAAACACCTGTTCCAGCGACTCTTTGCTTGACGCAGCCGGGGACGGGCCTTATACACGCCCTTTCCATTAATGGCGCGAATGAAGAAGGTCAGGTCGCTCTCTCATGGCTCATCACAACTCCGCAAAGAAGCGCATTCGTCAGACCGTTACCCGCACTGCGGTGAACGGCGCTCGCACCAGCCGCGTGCGCACCTTCGTTAAAAAGGTTGAACTGGCTCTGATCGGCGGCGACAAAGCCGGTGCCATCCTGGCCTTGAAGGCTGCGGAACCCGAGTTGATGAAAGCGGCCCAGGCCGGCGTTCTGCACAAGAACACCGCCTCGCGCAAGGTCTCGCGCCTTTCCGCGCGCATCAAGGCCCTGCCGCAGTAAAATCCGGTTTCGGAACGCCGTCCGAACGGAATGAAACGCGCACGAAACCGCACCCTCTCGGGGTGCGGTTTTTCGTTGCCCGAGCGGAAGCGCAATTTAAAAAATTTTCGCGTTCGCTATTCGGTCACGTTGCGCCCGATGGCCCGCGACGCTAGAGTTTTCAGGTCGTATATTTGTGCGGCGCATCTACGGGGATTCGAGCCTGAACATCCGGTCTCCCCTGACGAAAGAGAACAGCGAGGCCGGCAGTCGCCCGAGGGCGGCAAGAGCCCCGCGCAACGATGGCAAGACAAGGCCCGACGCCCTGAAAGTGGCGTGAAAACAAAGATATGGGCACAAAATGAAGCCCTCTTGAGGTCGTTTCTGTTTAGTGCGGGCGTGATGGTTTTTCGGATTTCCGCGCCTTTTCCCGCTGCCCCCAGCGGGAACGAACGGACGAGAGCTGCATAACCGGGTAGGGGACATGGTGCATCGCCATTGGGCAAGCGTCCGGACATCACGGACGCCGGGGATGGTTGTTGCCGTCGTCTAAGGGCGAACTGTCTGGAATGGTCTTGATTAAGTGAGTGACGATCTGGTGAACAACGCATGGGACCGAGTCCGAGGCCAACTTCGCGATGAGTTTGGCGAAGCCGCGTTCAAAAGCTGGCTGAATCCCTTGACCCTGAGCGAGGTGAGCGAGGGCCATGTCCGTATCGGCGTTCCCACCCGTTTCCTGCGCGACTGGGTCGTTACCCATTATGGCGAACGAATCCGAGCCCTCTGGGCCAAGGAAGACGCCTCGGTCACCGGCATCGATATCGTCGTCCTCGCCCCCGGCGACAACCCGAGCGATGCCGCTTCGGTCGCGACCATCATCAAGAAGACCGCCCCATCGCCCTTGCCGGCCGCGACCGCCGACAGCGCCGCCAATGACGATATCGGTGCGCCGCTCGATCCCCGTTACACCTTCGACAATTTCGTCGTCGGACGGCCGAACGAATTTGCCTACGCCGCCGCGCGCCGGGTCGCCGAAGCCGGCACCGTACCCTTCAACCCGCTGTTCCTTTATGGCGGCGTCGGTCTGGGCAAAACGCATCTGATGCATGCCGTCGCCTGGCACATCCGCGACCGGGCCCCCAGGCGTTCGGTGCTTTATCTGTCGGCCGAGAAATTCATGTACCGTTTCGTCCGGGCGCTTCGGTACCAGGACACCATGGCCTTCAAGGAACAGTTCCGGTCGGTCGATGTGCTGATGATCGACGATGTGCAATTCATCGGCGGCAAGGAATCGACCCAGGAAGAATTCTTCCACACCTTCAACTCGCTGGTCGATCAGGGCCGCCAAATCATCGTTTCGGCGGACAAATCCCCCTCGGATCTGCAGGGAATGGAGGAAAGGCTGCGTTCCCGGCTGGGCTGCGGGCTGGTCGCCGACATCCATGCCACCTCTTACGAACTCCGGCTGGGCATCATCGAATCCAAGGTCGAGCAGATGAATGTGGTGGTCCCGCGCAAGGTGGCCGAGTTCCTGGCACACAAGATCACCTCGAACGTGCGCGAGTTGGAAGGCGCTTTGAACCGCGTCATCGCGCACGCCCAACTGGTCGGGCGCGACATCACGCTGGAGACCACGCAGGAAGTGCTGCACGACCTGCTGCGCGCCAATGACCGCCGCATTTCGATCGAGGAAATCCAGAAACGCGTCGCCGAATATTTCAACATCCGCGTCGCCGACATGCATTCCGCCCGCCGCGCCCGCCAGGTCGCCCGGCCGCGGCAGGTCGCCATGTATCTGTCCAAGCAGCTCACCACCCGTTCCCTGCCGGAAATCGGGCGCAAATTCGGCGGCCGCGACCACACCACGGTGATGCACGCGGTCAAAAAAATCGAGGAGCTGCGCGCCAGCGACACCTCCTTCGCCGAGGACATCGAGCTTTTGCGCCGGATGCTGGAAAGCTAGCCGCAAGGGAAGAACCCCGCGCGGCGCCAGCAAGGCGGAAAGCACTTCTGGAAGCAAGGGCTTGTGTTATACTGATCGCCCTTCTGCGCAAGGGATGAGCGCATGGCTTTGCGCTCGCTCGGATGGCGGATGGGCCGCCACCTGAAAGCATCGGAATACCATGAAGCTGATCATCGAACGGGCCTCCCTGCTAAAATCCCTAAGCCATGTGCAAAGTGTCGTCGAACGGCGTAACACGATACCGATTCTGTCCAATGTGAGGATCGAAGGCGATGGCGGCCTGATGCGGCTGAACGCCACCGACATGGATATCGACATCGTCGAGGGCGTCGCGGCCGAGATCGCTCATCCCGGCGCAACCACCGTCCCTGCTCACATCCTTTACGAGATCGTGCGCAAACTTCCCGACGGCTCCGAAGTCGGGCTGGAACATGACGGCGACGGCCAGCTCACCTTGCGCTCGGGGCGATCCAAATTCACCTTAGCGTCGCTGCCGGTCGAGGATTACCCGGTGATGTCGGGCGGCACCCTGCCCCACACATTTACCCTCGCCGCCGAGGAACTGCGCGCCCTGATCGACCGCACCCGCTTCGCTATCTCGACCGAAGAAACGCGCTATTATCTGAACGGCATCTACCTGCACACCGCCAGCTCGGGCGAGGTGCCGGTCCTGCGCGCCGTGGCCACCGACGGCCACCGCCTGGCGCGCGTCGAAGTGCCGCTTCCCGATGGCGCCGCCGGCATGCCGGGCGTGATCGTGCCGCGTAAAACGGTCGCCGAGTTGCGCAAGCTGTTGGACGAGGCGACGCTGGACGTCACTGTGTCCCTGTCCGAAACGAAGATCCGATTCGCCTTCGGCACCGTGGTCATGACCTCGAAGCTGATCGACGGCACCTTCCCCGATTACGAACGTGTCATCCCCGTCGGCAACGACAAGGTGCTGGAGGTCAATTGCAAAACCTTCGCCCAGGCGGTGGACCGAGTTTCGGCGATCGCCACCGAAAAATCGCGCGCCATCAAGCTCAAGGTGGAAAAGGGCAACCTGACCCTGACCGCATCGAGCCCGGAAAACGGCAGCGCGGTCGAGGAACTGGAAGCTGCCTATGATTCCGATCCGATCGAAATCGGGTTCAATTCCCGCTATATCCTCGACATTCTCGCCCAGATCGAGGGCGAGGCGGCCCGCTTCGCCATGGCCGACGCCGCAAGCCCCAGCGTGGTACACGAGGTGGCCGATTCCAGCGCCGTCTATGTGCTGATGCCGATGCGCGTGTGATCCTGGAAACACCGCCCGGGCCGCTGGCGATCCTGCGTCTTGCCCTCAAGAATTTCCGCTGTTATCCGGAATTGAGGCTGGAATGCGACGCACGCCCCGCGATCCTGACCGGTCCCAACGGCGCGGGCAAAACCAACATCCTTGAAGCCTTTTCCTTTCTGGCGCCGGGACGGGGATTGCGGCGCAGCCGGATGGCGGAGGTAGCGCGAACGGGTGCCGAGGATGCGGGTTGGGCGGTCGCGGTCAAGCTGCGCCATCCATCCCGGGACGAAGGCGGCATGATCGACATCGGCACCGGCTGCGACGGCAGTTCGGAACGCCGATTGGTGCGGATCGACGGACGAACGGCGCGAACGCAGTCGGCTCTGTCCGAAACGGTCAGCGTGTTGTGGTTGACGCCCGCCATGGACCGCCTGTTCACCGAAGGCGCCGGCGCAAGGCGACGCTTCCTCGACCGTCTGGTTCTGGGCCAGGACCCAGCCCATGCGGCCCGGGCGTCGGCTTATGACCGCGCGATGCGCGAACGGGCGCGTCTGTTGCGGGAGGGACGCGCCGATCCGGTCTGGCTGAACGGACTGGAAGAGCGCATGGCGCAGAACGGAACCGCCATGGCTTTGGCGCGCAAAACCGCCATAGCGCGGCTGAACCGGGCCTGTCAGGCCGGAATTGGGCCGTTTCCGGCGGCGGAGCTGGCGGTGTCGGGCGCGACCGAAACCGCCCTGGACGAACGCGGTCCGGACGAAACGGAAAACGCGCTGCGCCGGGGATTGGCGGAAGGACGGCGGCGCGACGCCGATGCGGGCGTCACCCTGCTGGGTCCGCACCGCAGCGATCTCGCGGTTCGGCTGGCCAGCCGAAACCTGCCGGCCGGGCAGTGCTCGACCGGCGAACAAAAGGCGGTTCTGGTGGCCATCATCCTAGGCCAGGCCCGCATTCAGGCCGAGGAGGGCGGCATGGCGCCGATCCTTCTTTTGGACGAAATCGCGGCGCATCTTGACGGAACGCGCCGCGCCGCGCTGTTCGACGAGCTGGTGGCGCTTGGCGCCCAAAGCTGGTTGACCGGCACGGATCAAGACCTGTTCGCCCCGATGGGCGACCGGGGACAGTTCTTCCACGTGGAGGAGGCCCGCATTCAGCCGGCCCCCTGTCCGTGACGAAAAAGGATCGAGAGGTAATGACCAACCAGCCCGAGCATGACGCCCTTCCTTTAAGCGAGACCGAAGTCGCCGCCGAGGCCTATGACGCCGATTCGATCAAGGTGCTGCGCGGGTTGGAAGCGGTCCGCAAGCGTCCCGGCATGTATATCGGCGATACCGACGACGGGTCGGGCCTGCACCACATGATCTATGAGGTGGTGGACAACGCCATCGATGAATCCCTGGCCGGCTATTGCGACCGGATCGAGGTCAGCCTGAACGAAGACGGGTCGGTAACCGTTTCCGATAACGGGCGCGGCATTCCCACCGACCTGCACAAGGAAGAGGGCATTTCGGCCGCCGAAGTGATCATGACCCAGCTTCACGCCGGCGGTAAGTTCGACCAGAACTCCTACAAGGTATCGGGCGGTCTGCACGGCGTCGGCGTATCGGTCGTCAACGCTTTGTCGGAATGGCTGGAACTGCGCATCTGGCGCGGTGGCCACGAGCATTTCCTGCGGTTCCGCAATGGCGAAGCCGAAGCTCCGCTGGCCGTCGTAGGCGAATCGCCGATCCTGGAAGACGGCCATCACCGCACCGGCACCGAAGTCCGGTTCCTGGCTTCGTCCGAGATCTTCAAGGAAAACACCGATTATGAATTCGCGCGGCTGGAACACCGCCTGCGCGAACTAGCCTTCCTGAATTCCGGCGTCTTCCTGCATATCGAAGACCGGCGCGGTGAAACCCACGCCATCGATCTGCATTACGAAGGCGGCATCCGGGCCTTCGTCGCCTATCTGGACCGGACCAAAACCCCGCTGCACAGCCCGGCCATCGGCGTTTCCGGCGAACGGGACGGCACCACCGTGGAACTGGCCATGGAGTGGACCGACTCCTATCACGAGACCTGTCTGTGCTTCACCAACAACATCCCCCAGCGCGATGGCGGCACCCATTTAGCCGGATTCCGCGCCGCGCTGACGCGCACGATCAATGCCTACGCCAATGAAAGCGGCATCGCCAAGCGCGAGAAAGTAACCCTGTCCGGCGAAGACATGCGCGAAGGCTTGACCTGCGTGTTGTCGGTCAAGGTGCCGGATCCGAAATTCTCGTCCCAGACCAAGGAGAAGCTGGTCTCGTCGGAAGTGCGTCCGGTGGTCGAAAACATCGTCGCCGAACATATGGCGCAATGGTTCGAAGAACATCCGCAGGAAGCGCGCAAGATCGTCGGCAAGGTCGTCGAGGCCGCCGCCGCCCGTGAAGCGGCCCGCAAAGCGCGCGAACTGACGCGCCGCAAGAGTGCTTTGGAAATCGCCACGTTGCCCGGCAAGCTGGCCGACTGTCAGGAACGCGATCCCGCCGGGTCCGAACTGTTCATCGTCGAGGGCGATTCGGCCGGCGGATCGGCCAAACAGGGCCGAAACCGCGCTTTTCAGGCCATCCTGCCCCTGCGCGGCAAGATCCTGAATGTCGAGCGGGCCCGATTCGATAAGATGCTGTCCTCGGCCGAAATCGGCACGCTGATCGCAGCGCTGGGCACAGGCATCGGCCGCGAGGATTTCTCCGCCGACAAGGCCCGTTACCATAAGGTCATCATCATGACCGACGCCGACGTCGACGGCAGCCATATCCGTACCCTGTTGCTGACCTTCTTCTACCGCCAGATGCGCGAGCTGATCGACCGGGGCTATCTCTATATCGCCCAGCCGCCTCTTTATCGCGCCAAGCGCGGTTCTTCCGAGGTCTATCTCAAGGATGAGCGCGCGCTCGAAAACTACCTCATCGATGGCGGGCTGACCGATGCGGCCCTTAAAGGGGCCTCGGGCGTTCAGATCGCCGGACAAGAGTTGCGCGCTCTGGCCGAACAGGCGCGTCAGGTCAAGGTCCTGATCGACAAGATCGCGCACCGTCTGCCTGCGGCAACGATCGAACAGGCGCTGTTGGGCGGCGCTCTGTCGACGGCGGCCCTGACCGACACCACCCGGGCCGAGACGGCCGTGCAGGCCACTGCGACGCGGCTCAACGCCATCGAACAGCCTCTGGCCAGAGGCTGGACCGGCGAGGTCGTCGAAGGTGAAGGACTGAAATTCAGCCGGACCCTGCGCGGCGTCACCGAGACCCGTTTGATCGACGCCTCGCTGATCCGCAGCCCAGAGGGCCGTAAGCTGGATGAGGCCGGCGCACGTTTGGCCGAAACCTACCGCGAGGCCGCCGAACTGGTCGCCCGCGACCGCACAACCCCGATCCTGGGGCCGCTATCCCTGCTCGAAGCGATCATGGACGCGGGACGCAAGGGAATCGCCATCCAGCGCTACAAGGGGCTGGGCGAAATGAACCCTGAACAGCTTTGGGAAACGACGCTGGATCCCAATGTCCGCGCGTTGCTTCAGGTCAAGGTGAACCATGTCGAAGAGGCCGAGGAAGTCTTCTCGACCCTGATGGGCGACATTGTCGAGCCGCGCCGCGATTTCATCCAGACCAACGCCCACAAGGTTTCCAATCTGGACATCTGACCGCTGAATGCGAGTTCGTAAATGAAACGAGGCGGGTATCCCTACCCACCTCGTTTTTTATTATCGTCATGGTTAGACCTTGGCCAGCCACTCCTCATCCACGATCACGCGTTCAACCAGCTCGATCTTCACGCCAAGCTTCAGATGACGCAGCAGGTCGCAGAGTTGGTCACCATCGATTAGTTCGATAGCAGGGGCGCCGTCACGGGTAGCTTCGCGTTTGGCATCGGCCGTAAACGTGCCCGTAGTGATGAACAGGCCCTTGTCGCTGCGCCCTACCATAGCCCCCCGGAAGTCGCGGATCTCCCGCGCCGCCACACTGCCGCTATAACGCTTGCATTGAAACAAGACATGGAATGACAGCAGATTCAGGCGAAGAACGCCAATGCCGTCGATACCACCATCTCCGCTTCGGCCTGTGACTTCCACCCTGATGAAACCCGCTTCGCGGAGAAGGCGTTGCGCCAGACGCTCGAACGCTGCGGGGTCCATCCGCCGAAGTTGCGCCAACAATGCATCACGCCATGATTGAAGTTCCGCCGGAGCCTGCTCATCCGTTGCGTCATCGGCATCTTGGGCTAAAAGCGCCGTTTTACGGGAATCGTAGTCTTGCCGTCGGACCAACGCGGGCACGCCATCCACGTCCTTCTCGGTCATCTGTTCACCGATGTCGGTGATCGACCAGACACCTCGTGTCGAATTCTCGATGGCTCCTGCACGCTTCAGATACGTCTTCGCCCAGGCAAGATTGTAGCCAAGCTTGGTCTGACGGTTGTCCGTGTGGATAAACGAAGCGACGTCCTCAGAAATCCGCTCCAGCTCAATGATCTTGGCCAATAGCTCGTCGTTTGAAGCCGAACCGCCCATCAGCTTCAAAGCGTTCAGGCACGGCCACATCAACCGATCGAACGTCGGCACCACGGTCTGAATCCGCGACATGCTTCATCCCCAATCCGCACGCGATAAGCGTTCTGGGAATATCCGCGAGAACCAGCAAGACGGCAAGTCCTGGCTGTGAAATGCCTTCTGGCACACTTAAAATAACTTTCACTTTTTGCGCAAAGGCACGGGCCCCAAGCCAGCGCAAAACCGTCCCTCCCGGATGACGGGAACATCCGGGGCCGCTCAGAGTTTCGTGCGGGATCGAAAGGGCGGCACCGCCCCTTCCGCAAGCCGTCTAGCGGCGCAGTCTCACCACGACATCGATCCGTTCGATGCTGGCGCCATCGGGAATCGTCGGCAGGGCGATCGCCCCCATCATCTCATCGGGGATGTCTTCCAAGCGGCCGGAATCGACGAACAGGAAATGATGGTGGTCGGAGGTGTTGGTGTCGAAATAGGACCGGCCGGAATCGACCGTGATCTCGCGCAGAAGGCCAACCTCGGTGAATTGATGCAAGGTGTTGTAGACCGTTGCCAAAGACACTCGAATATTGTTTTCCAGCGCTTCACCGTGCAGCTGCTCGGCCGAAATGTGGCGGTCGCAGTCATTGAACAGCAGTTTGGCCAGAGCCAGCCGTTGCCGGGTCGGGCGCAAACCCGCCGTGCGCAATTGATCGAGAACGGTGCTAAAGGGGCGTTGACACATGTTGTTCATATCATATCGTCCGCAAGAGGGGGCCGGCCATTCGAGGACTTTCACCTTAATATACAATAATTCCAATTGTCGGCAGGGCGAAAGCTTTTCTATCAATCGCCTGTCTTGATGCGATCGATCAGCTGACCCACGGTCGGAATGAAGCCATTGGCGTAGAACGGATCCGTGGCGAAACGGTGCGCATTGTGTCCAGCGAACATCAATTCATGCTCGACATCGCCGCCATGGGCGATGTTCTGCAATGTTTTCTGGATGCAGAAGCTGCGCGGATCCGCCCGTTTGCCGGTGGAGCCACGCTCACCCTCCGCCCAGTTGGAAAAACCGCAGGCGGACAGACAGCCCATGCACGCCAGTTGATCCCCGCGAATCTCTTCGGCCCGGGTGGGGGTAACGAAGATCAACGTCGAATCGGGCGTCTTTAGCGCTTCCGAAAAGCCTTCGCCAATCCAGCGCAAAGCGTGCTCTTTGTCATGGGGAGCAACGAAAATCGTGCGCCCGCGCGCGCCGATGGCCAATTCGGCCGTGTGTTCGCCCACCGCTTCGCTGGAATAGGGAATCTGGTGGGTCTGGCGTTCGCACAGTTCGGCGATGAAGGCGTTCTTGATCGCCGATGAATAGAATCCGGTCGGGCTGAAACGGTGCAGCAGCACATCGCCCGGCTTCAGGGCCAACAGGCGCTCTTTCCAAGCGTCGGCGATCGGGCTTTCCTTGGTCAAAAGCGGCCGGGTGCCATATTGGAACCCGATCGGCCCGGCGTCGGGATTGCCCATGAAATCCTGCCACTCACGCAAATACCAGACGCCGCCCGCCATCAGGATCGGCCGCTCGGGACAGCCGTTTTCGCGCATGGTCCGGCGCAACTCCACCACGCGGGGCAAAGGCGACTGGGGCTGATCCGGGTCTTCGGAATTAGACAAGCCGTTATGACCGCCGGCCAGCCAGGGGTCCTCATAGACGACGCCGCCCAGAAGATCGGAGAATCTGTGGAAAGACCGCTTCCACAACGCCCGGAACGCGCGCGCCGAAGAAACGATCGGATAATAGTAAACGCCGAAGGTCGCGGCGATCTCGGCAACCCGGTAGGGCATGCCCGCGCCGCAGGTGACGCCATGGATCAGGCCTTTGGCTCCGTCCAGAACACGGCGCAGAATTTCTTCGGCCCCGCCCATTTCCCATAGGACGTTCATATGCACACGTCCCTGCCCGCCGGACAGGTCATGAGCGATGCGGGCCTGGGCGATACCGCCCTTCACCGCATATTCGATCAGCTCGGCGTGACGCTCGCGCCTCGTCCGCCCATGATAAACGATGGGAACGATCTTGCCGTTTTCATCGTAGAAATCGGCATTAACAGCGGAAAAAGTCCCGACGGCATTGGCTTTGGCCCAGGCTCCCGAGCTTTGCCCCGTGGAGATGGCAACCCCTTTCCCGCCTTCGACCAGGGGCAGCACCTCGCGGCCGGAAATAACCAGCGATTCTAAGGCTTTCACGTCGTCGCCCTCTCCCGTCCAAGATCGGCGGACATACTATTATCGCATCCGCCTTCTTCCCTAAAGTCTCTTCCACAGCGGTCCCGCCGCCGCGTCTCCCCGCCCGAACAAGGGGAACGGAGCATCGGCCAGACTGGCCATTCCGGTCCCGATATCGGTTCGACTCGTCCCTTTGCCAAGACGCGACTTTGCTCTTTCTTTAAAACAGGACGATCGGTGGCAAGACGGCGTCCCGCCCATGCCACCAATCGTCCTTGCTTTTCAGGGCAGAAGCGAAGTCCCTCAGGCCTCGGTCGCTTCCTTCTTGCTCAGATCTTCGCCGGTTTCCTGATCAACCTGCTTCATCGACAGCTTGACCTTGCCGCGATCGTCGAAGCCGATGACCTTGACCTTGACGATATCGCCCATCTTGACGACGTCCGTCACCTTTTCGGTGCGCTTGGGTGCCAGCTCCGAGACATGCACGAGACCATCGCGCGAGCCCAGGAAATTGACGAACGCGCCGAAATCGACCGTCTTGACCACCTTACCGGTATAGATAACGCCCATTTCCGGCTCGGCAACGATACCCCTGATCCAGTCAATGGCACGCTGTCCCGCATCGGCATCGACCGAGGCGACCTTGATGGTGCCATCGTCATCGATATCGATCTTGGCGCCGGTCTGCTCGCAGATCTCGCGGATGACCTTGCCGCCAGTGCCGATGACTTCGCGGATCTTTTCCTTCGGGATCGAGAAGGTGACGATGCGCGGAGCATTGCCGCTGACCGCGTCGCGGGCGCTGTCCAGACCCTTGGCCATCTCGCCCAGGATGTGCATCCGTCCCTCTTTCGCCTGAGCCAGGGCAATGCCCATGATCTCCTTGGTGATCGAGGTGATCTTGATGTCCATCTGCAAGGCGGTGACGCCCTGTTCGGTGCCGGCGACCTTGAAGTCCATGTCGCCCAGATGGTCCTCGTCGCCGAGGATGTCGCTCAGAACCGCGAACTGCTCGCCTTCCTTGATCAGGCCCATGGCGATACCCGCCACCGGACGCGGCAACGGCACGCCGGCATCCATCAGAGCCAGGGACGAACCGCACACCGTGGCCATCGAGGAGGACCCGTTCGATTCGGTGATCTCGGAGACCACGCGCACCGTGTAGGGGAACGCTTCCTTGGCGGGCAGCAGCGGATGAACGGCGCGCCAAGCCAGCTTGCCGTGGCCGATCTCGCGCCGGCCCGGCGATCCCATGCGGCCGGCTTCACCCACCGAGTAGGGAGGGAAGTTGTAGTGCAGCATGAAATGTTCACGATATTCGCCGGCCAGGGCGTCGATGATCTGCTCGTCCTGTCCGGTGCCCAGCGTGGCGACCACCAAAGCCTGGGTCTCGCCACGGGTGAACAGCGCCGAACCATGGGCGCGAGGCAGGATGCCGACTTCGGCGACGATCGGGCGCACCGTCTTGGTGTCGCGCCCGTCGATGCGCAGGCCCGTCTTCAGGATGTTGCCGCGCACGACCTCGGATTCGAGCGTCTTGAACACGCCGGCGGCCACGGAAACCAGTCCCTCGTCCACCAGGGCCAAGGCCTTTTCCTTGACCTCGCCCACACGGGCGTAGCGGTCCTGCTTGACGACGATGCGATAGGCATCGGCCAGATCGGCGACGATGCCGCCGGCTTCCAGCGTGCGGCGCACCTCGGCCACTTCCGGCGCGGGCGGCGTCACGTCCCAGGCATCCTTGGCGCAGTCTTCGGCCAGATCGATGATCGCCTGGATGACCGGCTGGAAGCCTTCATGACCAAAGGTCACCGCGCCCAGCATGACGTCCTCGGACAGCTCCTTGGCTTCCGATTCGACCATCAGCACGCCTTCGGTGGTGCCGGCGACGACCAGATCCAACTGGCTGCCTGCCAGATCGGCGGTGGTCGGATTCAACAGATACTGGCCGTCGACATAGCCGACGCGGGCGGCGGCGATCGGCCCCATGAAAGGAATACCCGACAGCGTCAGGGCGGCCGACGTGCCGATCATGGCGACGATGTCGGGATCGTTTTCCAGATCGTGGGCCAGCACGGTGCAGACGATCTGGGTTTCATTGCGGAAACCGGCGGCGAACAGCGGGCGGATAGGACGATCGATCAGCCGCGAAACCAGGGTTTCCTTTTCGCTCGGGCGCCCCTCGCGCTTGAAGAAGCCGCCCGGGATCTTGCCGGCGGCAAACGTCTTTTCCTGGTAATTGACCGTCAGCGGGAAGAAATCGATACCCGGCTTGGGCGATTTAGCGCCGACGGCGGTGCAGAGAACCTTGGTCTCGCCATAGGTGGCGAGCACGGCGCCGTCCGCTTGACGGGCGATCTTGCCGGTTTCGAGGACAAGCTTGCGACCGCCCCAAATCAGTTCCTTGCGGAAGGTCTTGAACATGGACATGTGGATTTTCCTTATCCCTTTCTTTGGGCTCGGGCCGGATTGCCAGAGCCCTTCCGAGTGCCTGGGGGCAGGCGCCTTGCGCGGGACGGTTGAGACGTCAAGGCATTGTTTCGAGGCAAGAAGCGGGCCGGCTTTTCGCCGGCGGCGGCGCGTTCCAGGCCCGAAGCCCTATAAAGAGCGTCCCGGTCCACGGATTTTCCGTGAACCGGGACCGCCCGCGAACGGCTACTTGCGGAGCCCCAGACGGCCGATCAGCGCTTCGTAGCGCGCCTGATCCTTGGCCTTAAGATAGTCGAGAAGGCGACGGCGCTGACCGACCATGACAAGCAGGCCGCGGCGCGAGTGGAAGTCCTTCTTATGACCCTTGAAATGCTCCGTCAGATTGCGGATGCGTTCCGACAGGATCGCCACCTGCACTTCCGGCGAACCGGTATCGCTCTCGGCGGTGGCGAATTCCTTGATGATTTCCTGTTTACGTTCGGCGGTGACCGACATCGGACAACTCCCTTCGGGGTCTAGAGATTCAAGACGCGTATCGGACGCAGCACAGCGTCTTCGACACGGGCCAGCGCCACGACGCGCTTCCCTTCCATGGCCCGTACGGTGCATCCGCCGGTAGCCGGGAGGGGGAACGCGAACGGAACAGTCAGCCGGGATATCGGCAGGGTCTGCCCGCTGCGGAGACGGTTGGCCTCGTCTTCCGTCAGGGCCAGGGCCGGGATGTCGTCCAGCGCGGTCTCGACGGGAAGTACGATAGTCGCAGAGGCGGCACTATGCCCAAACTCCGCAAGCTTATCCAGACAAATCGCGTTTTCCTCACGGAAGGGGCCGCATCTTGTCCGTCTAAGCATCGAAACATAGCCGAGCCCCCCCAATCGGTGGGCTAAATCGCGGGCCAGAGACCGGATATAGGTGCCTTTACCGCAATCGGTAACGAAAACCGCCCGATCCGGCCCAGCCTCGACCAGATCGAAGCGATCGATACGCACGCGCCGGGATTCCAGCACAACCGGCAAATCATTGCGCGCCAGGTCATAGGCGCGCCGGCCATCGACCTTGACGGCGGAAAAAATCGGCGGGACCTGATCAATTTCACCGAGAAAGGCAGGCAGCGCCGCCGCGATCTCGTCCGCCGAAGGCCGGCGTTCCGAGCAGACCACAACCGCGCCCTCGGCGTCGCAGCTATCCCGCTCCTCGCCCCAGCACAGTTCCCAGCGATAGCTTTTCGCGCCATCCATGACATAGGAAACGGTCTTGGTCGCCTCGCCTAAAGCGATCGGCAGGACGCCCGAAGCCAGCGGGTCAAGAGTCCCGCCATGCCCGGCCTTGGCCGCGTCCAATCCACGGCGGACCTTGGCCACCGCCGCTGCGGAACTCAATCCCAGCGGTTTGTCCAGAACCACCCAGCCATGAATCGGCTGGCCGGTCTTCCTACGCCCCATCGTCGTCCCGATCTTCGAGATCCTGACGTACCTCAGTGCTACGCAGCAAGGCCTCGATCCGCTCGGCGGCATCGAAGCTGACATCCGCAGCGAAGGACAGATTCGGCACAACGCGAAGCTGCACCGCCTTGGCCAATTCGTGGCGCAGATAGGGAGCAACCCGTTTCAGCCCGGCCAGAATCGATGACGGATCGCCGCCGCCCAACGGCACCACGAACACCGTGGCATTCCTAAGGTCGGGGCTGACCTTGACACCCGTGACCGTGATCGGCCGACCGGCGACATCCGGATCGCGGATATCGCCGCGCTCCAGGACCGAGGCGATGACATGACGCAATTCCTCGCCCACGCGCAGCTGACGCTGGCTGGGCGGACGCGGCCCTTTGCCCATGGCTTCCTCCGGAGAATTTAAGGATCGGGATGCAGCCACGCTTACAGCGTGGCCGCGATCTCCTCGATCTCGAAGCACTCGATGATGTCGCCGACCTGGATGTCGTTGTAATTCTCGAACGACATGCCGCAATCATAGCCTTCCTGGACATCCTTGACATCGTCCTTGAAGCGCTTGAGCTGACTCAGCTTGCCTTCGTGAATCACCACATTGTCCCGCAGCAGGCGGACCTTGGCGCCCCGCTTGACCTGGCCTTCGACGACACGGCAGCCAGCCACCTTGCCGACCTTCGTGATGTTGAACACCTCGCGGATTTCGGCATTGCCGAGGAACCGCTCCTTCAAGGTCGGCGCCAGCATGCCGGTCAGCGCTTTTCTCAGATCGTCGGCAACGTCGTAGATGATCGAGTAGTAGCGGATGTCAACATTATCGCGCTTGGCCATATCGCGCGCCTGGGGATTGGCGCGGACATTGAAGCCGATCACCAGCGCTTCCGACGCCTTGGCAAGCGTGATGTCGGATTCGTTGATCCCGCCCACCGCCGCATGCAGGACGCGCACCTTGACCTCGTCGGTGCCCATCTTCTCCAGCGTCGAGACGATCGCTTCGACCGAACCCTGGACGTCGCCCTTGATCACGACCGGCAGTTCCTTGACCTCGCCCGCCGCGATCTTCGAGAACATCTGTTCGAGCGTGCCGCGCGCTCCCGCCGCGGCCTTGCTCTCGCGGTCCTTGCGCTGGCGGTAGTCGGCGACTTCCCGCGCCCGCATTTCGGTGTCCACGGTGACGAAATCGTCGCCCGCCGACGGCGTGCCGGTCAAACCCAACACCTCGACCGGCGTAGACGGCCCCGCCTCGACGACCTTCTCGCCGCGATCATCGACCAACGCGCGCACACGGCCCCATTCGGCGCCGGCCACGAACACGTCGCCAACCCGCAGCACACCTTTTTGCACCAGCACGGTGGCGACGGAACCACGCCCACGCTCCATCTTGGCCTCAATCACCACGCCCTGAGCGGCGCGATCGGGATTGGCCTTGAGATCGAGCATTTCGGCCTGAAGCAGGATCGCTTCCTGCAGCTTGTCGAGATTGATCCGCTTCTTCGCGGAAACCTCGACCGCCAGGATATCGCCGCCCAACTCCTCGGTCACCAGTTCGTGATTGAGCAGTTCCTGGCGCACTTTTTCAGTGTTGGCCCCAGGCTTGTCGATCTTGTTGATGGCGACAATGATCGGCACCTGCGCCGCTTTCGCATGACGGATCGCCTCGACGGTCTGCGGCATGATGCCGTCGTCGGCAGCGACCACCAACACGACAATGTCCGTGACCTTGGCGCCGCGGGCACGCATGGCGGTAAACGCCTCGTGACCGGGCGTATCGATAAAGGTGATGCGTTCGCCGCTGGACAGATTCACCTGATAAGCGCCGATATGCTGGGTAATGCCGCCGGCTTCGCCCGACACCACATCGGTCGAGCGCAACGCATCCAAAAGCGACGTCTTGCCATGATCGACATGGCCCATGACCGTAACCACAGGCGGGCGCGACTGCAGATTGGCGTCCTCGTCCGCGATTCCGGTCAGCCCGATCTCGACGTCCGAATCCGCCACACGCTTGGCCTGGTGGCCGAACTCCGTCACCACCAGTTCGGCGGTATCCGCATCGATCACCTGATTGATGGTGGCCATGATGCCATTGCGCATCAGGCATTTAATCACCGACGCGCCGCGTTCGGCCATGCGGTTGGCCAGTTCCTGAACCGAGATAGTCTCCGGTACGATCACTTCGCGGATGACCTTTTCGGTGTTCTTCTGCATCTGCTTGGCGCGTTCGCGCTCACGGGCGCGCTTGACCGCCGCAAGCGAACGGCCACGTTGGCCGCGATCATCGTCATCGAGCGCTGCGGTAATGGTCAGCTTGCCTTCGCGCCGGCGCGCTTCGCCACGCTTAGGCGCGACTGCCGGTTTATGCGGCACGGCGGGGCGGGCATTGCCCGGACGCTTGGCGCGCTCGCTCTCGTCTTCGTCTTCGGCAGCGGTCTTCGCCGCGGCGGGTTTCGCCGGGGCAGCCACGGCCGGAGCTTCCGGTTTCGGGCTTTCGATCGCAGCGGCCGGGGCCGCCTCGACAGAAGCCGGAGGCGCTTCAACGGTTTTGGCGGCCAGCGCATCGGCAGCGCGGGCGCTCTCCTCCTCGGCCTTGCGGGTGGCTTCCTCTTCCGCGGCGATGCGACGCGCTTCCTCGGCCAGACTGGCCTTCAGCTCCGCTTCGGCAGCGGCGTGGCGCGCCTCTTCCTCGGCCCGGATACGGGCTTCTTCCTCGGCTTTCAAAGCACCCTGCAGCGCCTTGACCCGCGCGGCTTTCTCATCGCTGGTCAGGTCTCGGGAATGCACGACCACCACGGGCGCGGGCTCCTCGACAGGGGTCTTAAAGACCGAGTCTTCCAGCCTGGGGTCGTCCTTGACCTCTTTCAACACGCCTTCGGCCCCGGTTGCGAAGGTCCGCTTCTTGCGGACCTCGACCGTCACGACCTTGGAGCGGCCATGCGAGAAGCTCTGGCGCACCTGGCCGGTCTCGATGGTCTTTTTAAGCTCGAGCTTGCCCGGCGACAGCTTCAGCGGAGTCTTCCGTTCGTTCTCATTGTCGGTCATAAGTTCGACGTGCTTTCCCTCGACAGGGGCCATAGGCCCCGTATCACAAATCTCTAAATCCAGCCAGCCTGCCCGCATCGACAAGCAGCCTGTCGGCCAACCGTCCCGATGACAGAACGGCGTGAACGGCGTTTTCGCGTCCGAACGCAGCCCCCAGCTCTGCGGCGTTCAACACCGCAACCACCGGACAGCCACCACTTAGCGCGGCAATTTTCTCGCGACCGTCGGACGCACCGTCGGACGCCGCCAGGACGACCGCGCCGCGTCCTGCCTTCAACTCGGCCCGAACCTTTTCGAACCCGGTCAGAGCCTGCCCCGCCCGGCGCGCCAGTCCGATCGTTTCGATCAAACGCGCCAGCAACAGGCGTTCGACCATCGCCGCCAAATCGGCGGGAGCCGAAAGTTTCCGCCGCGCAGCCTTCGAAAACAGCCCTCGCTCCAGAGCTGTATTTACCATATCCGCCCCGGCGCTCAACCACATTCCCCGTCCCGGCAGCCGCCCCGCGACATCCGGAACCACAGTGCCGTCGGGACCGGCGACGAAACGCACCATCTCGACCGCGGGTTTCACGATGCGAGAAACAAGGCAACGCCGGTTCGGACCGACATCTTCCTCGTCCTCGTCCGCTGGACCGGTCTCCACTCCGAGCGGAGCGTTCATGCGATCCTCCGTCCTGGGGCGAAGATCCTTCAGGCGTCCTTACCTTCATTCCCGAACCAATGGGCACGGGCAGCCATGATGATCTGATTAGCTTCGTCGAGGCTTGGTGCATCCGCACCCAAAATCTCGATCAGCTCATCTCCGGCCAAATCGCCCAGATCGTCCAGGGATTTGATCCCCTTCTCACCCAGCCGCACCAGCATGGCGGACGTCAGACCCGGCAAAGCGGCAACCTCATCGGCGACACCAAGCTCGCGGGACCGTTCGGCGTTGCGCACGTCCTGTTCTTCCAGGAACGAGCGGGCGCGATTCTGCAGTTCGCCGGCGATATTCTCGTCAAAACCCTCGATATCGACCAGATCGTCCAGCGGCACGAAGGCGACCTCTTCCACCGACGAAAAGCCTTCCGTCACCAGAAGATGGGCAATCACATCATCCACATCCAGGGCGTCGATGAACATCTTTGACCGGGAACGGAATTCCTCGGTCCGGCGCTCCGATTCCTCGGCCTCGGTCAGGATGTCGATATCCCAGCCGGTCAGTTGCGACGCCAGGCGCACATTCTGCCCGCGACGGCCAATGGCGAGACTGAGCTGATCGTCGGGCACCACCACTTCGATGCGGTTGCCTTCCTCGTCCAGCACCACCTTGGCGACCTCGGCCGGAGCCAGGGCGTTGACGATGAAGGTCGCGGGATCGGCCGACCATTGGATGATGTCGATCTTTTCACCCTGCAATTCGGCCACCACCGCCTGCACGCGGCTGCCCCGCATACCGACGCAAGCGCCGACGGGATCGATGCCGGAATCGCGCGATAGAACCGCGATCTTGGCGCGCGACCCGGGATCGCGGGCCACCGCTTTGATCTCGATGATGCCGTCATAGATTTCCGGCACTTCCTGGGCGAACAACTTGGCCATGAACTGGGGATGGGTGCGCGACAGAAAAATCTGCGGCCCCCGGGGCTCTTCGCGCACATCATAGATATAGGCGCGTACGCGGTCGCCGGTTCGGAACGCCTCGCGCGGGATCAGTTCGTCGCGGCGCAAAAGAGCCTCGGCGCGGCTCAGATCGACCACGACGTTGCCGAACTCGACCCGCTTGACCAAACCGTTGACGATCTCGCCGGTGCGGCTCTTGAATTCGTTATATTGGCGCTGCCGTTCGGCGTCGCGCACCTTCTGCACGATCACCTGCTTGGCGGTCTGTGCGGCGATGCGGCCGAAATCGATCGGCGGCAACGGATCGATGATGAAATCGCCGATCTCGGCGTCCGGCTTCTTGCGGCGCGCCTGGGCCAAGGTCAGCTGCGTGACCTCGTTCTCGATCGTTTCGACCACCTCCATGTGGCGCGCCAATCGGATTTCACCGGTCTTGCGGTCGATATGCGCACGAATATCGTGCTCATGCCCGTATTTCGAGCGCCCGGCCTTCTGAATGGCCTGCTCCATCGCCTCGAGAACCTCATCCCGGTCGATGCTCTTGTCGCGTGCGACAGCGTCGGCAACTTGGAGAAGTTCGGGTCTGGGAAGTGCTGCGGTTCGTTCCATCGTCCGTTCTCGGGCCTTCAATTGATCTGGCTATTCGTCGCCAGGGCGATGAGCTCGTCGTTGAGGATCAGCTTCGCCTGCCTTATCTCGGCAAAGGGTATCCTTATATCCTCGCCACTTTCCAGAACCAGGCGCACTGTCTGCCCCTCGTCCTGGCTAAAAATCCGTCCCCGGAAGCGCTTTTGCCCTTCCAGCGGATGGACCGTTTCGATCTTGGCCTCCAGGCCCGCGAAACGTTCGTAATCCTGCGGTCGCGTCAGCGGCCGGTCGATGCCGGGCGAGCTCACCTCCAGATCGTAAGCGCCGGAGATCGGGTCCTCGACATCAAGCAACGCCGAAACCGCGCGGCTGATCTCCGCGCAATCATCCACCGTCATCGCCTGCCCGTCCCGACGTTCGGCCATGATCTGAAGCGTATGGCGCAGGCGGCCCTGAAACGCCACCCGCACCAGATCATATCCCATGGCATCCAACGGCGGCACGATCAGAGCCGAGACGCGATTCTCGACATCCATCGGCGGTGAATCCTCGCCCAAAAAAGAAAAAAGTGGGCCGCTGGCCCACCCCTTACACCCCCGCGCGGCGGGGCTACAAGAATGTGACGAATGTCACTATAGCCAAGACGCCCCGCCCTGCAAGCATTTTTCACCCCGGCCCGGCGCTCAGCCGGAACGGGGAACGCGCCGATATTCCAGGAAAAGACAAGCTCTTCCCGCTTTGATCGCTTTCGCTTCATAGCGCGTGGCCGGCCAATCGGCGGGGCGGCTGTCCGGGCCGTCTTCGGACACAAGGCTGAATTGCTTGTGTTTTCCCATTTGTTCCCGGGCCCAGTCCTTGTAGACCGCATCATCGGTGGCGATGCGCAACCGCCCGTCATCGGCAAGCAGCCTGGCAAGCTGGTCGAGATTGTCTCCGCCGATGAAACGGCGGTCGGCATGCCGCTTCTTCGGCCAGGGATCGGGGAACAGCACGAAGGCCCGCTCGAAGCGGGCATCGGGCAAGGCGGGCAGAAGAAGCCGCACATCCTCGGGAAAGATACGCACATTGTCGAGACCGGCATCCTCGATCTGGCCCAGCAGACTGGCGATGCCGTTCAGGAACACCTCGCCGCCGATCAGGCCGACATCCGGGTTATGCGCCGCCTGCCAAGCCAGATGCTCGCCGCCGCCGAATCCGACCTCAAGCCAGAATGCGCGTGGGCGGGTTTCGAACCAGGACGCCGGATCGACAGGGCCGCCGGGCGGCGGGACCGCCAGCGACAGCCGGGGCAACAATGTGTCGAGCAGCTCGCGGGCGCGGGCGCGCAACGCCTTGCCCCGGCGGCGGCCGAAAAAGCGCGGCCCATCGTCCAAACGACGCTCAGGCAAGGGCGGACTTCAACGCGTTGGCGAGGTCCAGCCTTTCCCACGAAAAACCGCCATCCGCTTCGGGTTCCCGGCCGAAATGGCCATAGGCCGCGGTGCGGGCGTAGATTGGCCGGTTCAGGGCGAGATGGGTGCGGATGCCGCGCGGGCTGAGATCGACCAACTGCTGCAGAACGTCGGACAGACGATCCTCATCCACTTCGGCGGTGCCGAAGGTGTCGACATAAACCGACAGCGGCTTCGAGATGCCGATGGCGTAGGAAAGCTGAATGACGCATTTGCGGGCCAGCCCCGCGCCGACCACGTTCTTGGCCAGATAGCGCGCGGCATAGGCCGCCGAACGATCGACCTTGGTCGGGTCCTTGCCCGAAAAGGCCCCGCCGCCATGGGGCGCCGCACCGCCATAGGTGTCGACGATGATCTTGCGCCCGGTCAGACCGGCGTCGCCATCGGGTCCACCGATGACGAACCGCCCGGTGGGATTGACGTAGAAATGATCTTCAGGACACATCCAGCCCTGGGGCAGGATCCTTTCGACATAGGGACGCACAATCTCGCGCACCTCGTCCTGATCGATGCTGCCGTCATGCTGGGTCGAAACCACCACCGAGGCCGCGCGGACCGGCCGGCCATCGACATATTGGAGCGTCACCTGGCTCTTGGCGTCGGGTCCCAGCAGCGGCTCCGCCCCGGAATGGCGCGCCGTCGCCAGTTCCTTCAAGATGGCATGAGCATAATGGATCGGCGCGGGCATCAGCGTCGGGGTTTCATCGCAGGCATAGCCGAACATGATCCCCTGGTCGCCGGCGCCTTCATCCTTGTTGCCGGCGGCATCTACGCCCATGGCGATATCGGCGGACTGAGCATGCACACAAACGGACACATCGGCGTCGCGCCAATGGAAGCCTTCCTGCTCATAGCCGATCGCCTTGACGGCCTTACGCGCCGTTTCCTCCATCATTTCGGCGGAAATCGACGCCGGGCCGCGCACCTCGCCGGCCAGGACGATCTTGTTGGTCGTGCACAAGGTTTCGACCGCCACCCGGGATTCCGGGTCGGCGGCCAGAAACAAATCGACAATCTCGTCGGAAATCCGGTCGCACACCTTGTCCGGATGGCCTTCCGAAACGGATTCGCTCGTAAACAGATAATTGGACTTCGACACGTCGATTCCTCCGAAATCCGGTTAAACGAAACAGGACCAGGGTCATCGACGGAAAGCACGCCATCGGTGCACCCACTTAGCCGGATTTTACGTGACGGCAAGCGGTCTAAACCTCACGGCAGCCCCTATCGGAACCACGTTTGTGTACTAGCGAATATCCAGGGAAGCTTCAAGCCCCTTGACGGCATGCGAGCCTTGTCCGGAAGTCCCTTCTCCGGCTGCGGCATTGTCCGGATGTTCGCAGAGCGCGCTCTGGGCCATGGCGCAGGCCAAAGCATAAAGACGATAGCGTATGTCCGGATTCTGGATCGTGCGATAGACTGCGGACATCCTGCGCATTTCGGCCGCGCTTGGCGTGTTGAGTCCGTTTGCGTTGAAACCGGCCCGAACACAGTCCGGTTCCGGTTCCATATCTTCAAAAAAATAACTGGGTTCGACGCGCAGTTCGACGCCGATTTGGTAAAGGCGCGACGCCGAAACGGTTGAATCGCCATTTTCATATTTTTGGATCTGCTGGACGACAACCCCAGTGCGCGAGCCAGATCAGACCGTCCCAGTCCAAGAAAACGGCGCCTGTCATGAATACGAGCGCCAACATGAATGTCGACCGGACGACGATGGCGAGGGCGATGAAGAATTCGCTCCCTATCTGTCATGTTTTTCCCCCAACTGTTCTTTATAGAAAAGTGATCTTTCCTATATTTTTCGCTGACACCTATGCTGCCTGAAACATTTTTGTCGTCAAGGATAAGGGGAAGGAGAAAATGGTTTAGTTTTTTTACCATAAGTTCTATCGCTTATGCCCCCATATCTCCCAGTCCCCTTTTCAATCCGCACAAAAAAAACGGCGTCGAAAAACGACGCCGCTCACAACCTTCCGCCTCTGGGATCTTTTCTCAAGACCGTTTCCCCATCCGGTCTATTTATCCTCGCCTCCGTCGCTGGCGTTGGCCAGCGCCTTGGTCAATTCGAAGACCCTTTTGCGCACCTGAGGATCCGGGATGCGGTAATAAGCCCGGACAAGTTCCAGCGTCTCGCGCTTGGTCATCGGGTCCGCGTCGAACGACGGACTGGCCGGCTCGGCCAAGCCTGCATTCATCTGGCTGGGCGCCTGCTCCGACACATCGTCCGACATGACGTCGAAGAAAAAGGAAACCGGAACATCGAGCACCCTCGAGAGGTCGAACAGGCGCGACGCGCCGATACGGTTGGCGCCGCGTTCATATTTCTGGACCTGCTGGAAGGTCAAGCCGATGGCCTCGCCCAACTTTTCCTGGCTCATGCCAAGCAGGGTACGCCGCAGCCGCACGCGCGAACCGACATGAACGTCGATGGGATTGGGCTTGCCGGAAAGGGTGCGTCCGCGACCGGACCGGCGGGGCGCGTCGCCGGACGTCTCTTGCTTAGAGCTTTTAGCAGGTCGTGCCATAGATATTCCCATAAGACTGAAAGGTGTGAACCGGGGCCGAACGGGTTGCCTTTCTACGTCCGTTCATCGCCCGAGAGGCACATTAGACATACGTGCGTATGCAAGTCAACCTGGATAATCTAGCGGGAACGGACACGACTCACGATACCCTCCCCCGGTTCAATGCACATCGTCCGAGAAACACAACTAGGGTTATCAACGATAGCGAGATCGCAAACAGGATGTCGCCATACCGCGCGAAAAGCGGCGGCTTCTCCAAGGAAAGCGGCAGATTTTCGTCCAGAACGCCTCTCTCCCCCAGCCCGATCTGACCGACGACCCGGCCATAAGGATCGATAACACCAGAAATTCCGGTATTGGCGGCCCGTACCATCGGCAACCCTTCCTCGATCGCCCGCATCCGCGCGGCGGCGAAATGCTGATAGGGGCCGGCGCTGTTCCCGAACCAACCGTCATTGGTCACATTGAGCAACCATGACGGCCGGGGCGACGAGGGCGCAACCCATCCGGGAAAAATATCTTCGTAGCAAATCGTCGGCGAAACCGGCGGCAATCCCGGTAAATCGAGTGTCTGCAGTCCCTCGCCCGGCGTGAAATCCAGCGCGCCGACCGTGATTTTCTCCAAGGGAATCACGCCTCGGAAGGGCACATACTCCCCGAACGGCACCAGATGCGCCTTGTCATAGACCGCCACGATATCGCCCATGGTCGTGACGGCAACCAAGCTGTTCCAGATCTGGCGGGGCGGCTGACCGATGGGGCGCGCCCTTGTCGTGCCCGTAATCACCAACCCGCCGGGCGGAGCGGCTTCGGCCACGGCGGCGCGGGCCGCATCGTCGCTTTCGATGAGATAAGGCACTGCCGTCTCGGGCCAAATCACCGCCCGGATTCCATCCAACCCGGGCCGGGTGGACAAGGAAACGTAATCCATGAGATGACGCGGACGCAGCGCCGGGTCCCATTTCAAGGTTTGCGGAATATTGCCCTGAACCAGACGCAGAACGATTCCGGGCGCAACCGGCGAAGGCCCTTCGGGAATCCGCGCCGCCCCCCATGCGGCCGCGATGGCGACCACCAGCCAGATGCCGGCAAAGGCGCGGATATCGCGCCGTCCCATCAGGCCGAGCAGCGCCGGACTGGCCGCCGCCGCCACGGTCAGAATCCCCAGGCCATAGGGTCCCACCAGCGCCGCCAACTGCGACACCGGCAGCACCGGCAGCCAGACCGTGGCGATGAGATTCCAGGGAAATCCAGTAAACAGCCAGCTGCGGACCCATTCAAACAAGGCCCAACCGCCGGCCAAAGCCAGCAGCCGCAAAATGCCCGGCGGCGCCGCGCGGCAAGCGAGCAAAACCGCGAAGGCCGGAAAGAACGCCAGCACCCCGGCCAGACCGAAAACGGCGAACGGAATCAACCAGCCGAACCGCGCGGGATCGACCAGAAGCGCATTGGCGATCCAATAAAGCCCGGCCGAGAAATGACCGAAACCCCACCACCAGCCGATAGCGAAAACGCCCCGGCTTCGGGACGCCTTCCCGGCCAGCCAGAGCAAGCCTGGGAAGCTGATCAGCAGCACCGGCAAGGCGTGGACCGGCGGCAGGGCCAAGGCCGCAGCCGCGCCCAGCGCCGCCGCACCGGCCCAGGGAAGAAACCGCTTCATCGGGCGGCAGGCGTTAAAGCGGGACGAATTCTCAACCGCTTGATCCGGCGCGGATCCGCATCCACCACCTCGAACTCCAACCCGCTGGGATGCACGATCAATTCGCCCCGAACCGGCACCCGTCCGGCCAGGAACGACACCAGCCCACCCAACGTGTCGACCTCTTCGCGGTCCTCTTCGTCGAGCAGGGGACCGACACGAGCCTCCAGATCCTCAAGCGGAACGCGCGCATCGGCCTCGATGACGCCATCCGGCTGTTCGATGAAATCGGGTTCGGTTTCGCGGTCATGCTCGTCCTTGATCGATCCGACGATCTGCTCAATCAGATCCTCGATGGTGATCAGCCCGTCAATCCCACCATATTCATCCACCACCAGCGCCATGTGAGACCGCTTCAGCCGCATTTCCAGCAAAAGATCGAGCGCGCGGATCGACGGCGCGACGAACAGAACGCGGCGCAGAATGCGGCTAAGCACGACCGGCTTTCCCGACGCCAGCAGAATCAGGACGTCCTTGATGTGGACCAACCCCACGACATCATCCAGCGCGCCGCGATAGACCGGATAGCGCGAATGGCCCGTGGATTCGGTAACCGCGCTCAATTCCTCGATCGTGGCCCGGATGTCGATGGCGATGATGTCCGCCCGGGGGACCATCAGATCGGCCGCCGTGACGTCGCGCAGATGCAGAACATTGCCGAGGAGCTGACGCTCCTGATCGTCGATGGGAAGTTCGCCTTCCTTCCGGTCCTCGATCAACCCTTCCAGGGTTTCTCGGACCGAATCTCCAGCCTTGCCGCGTTTCAATCCCTTGGAAAACCAGCTACGCAGGCCGTGAAGCATGGTGTCGTCGGACGCCCCGCCTTCGCGGGGCTGTCTACTTCCGGATGGCTCACTCATCGTCTTCGTCGCTCTCCTCTGCGGCGTAGGGGTCGGGAATGCCGAGGCCGGCGAGAACCGCGCTTTCGCGCGCTTCCATTTCCTCCGCCTCATCTTCCACCATGTGATCATAGCCGAGCAAATGCAGGACCCCATGCACGACCAGATGAGACAGGTGGTGATTCATGGGCTTGCCGGCGGCGCGCGCCTCGGCTTCGACCGTTTCAAATGCCAGCACGATATCGCCCAGCAAAACCGGACCATCCTCTACCAGAGGCGCGTCTTCGTCCAGCGCGGCGAAGGACAACACGTTGGTCGGGCGGTCCTGTCCCCGGAAATCGCGGTTGAGCCCGCGCACCGTCTCGTCATCGGCCAGGACCAGGCTGATTTCCAGCGCCCCCGGCGGCAATGTTTCCTCAGGCTCGCTCCGCAAGGCGGCAAGCGCCGCTGTCCGGCACAGCGCCGCCGCATCGGGTAGCGCCTTTGCCCATCCGGAGCAGGATTCCGAAATCTCGATCTCGGCCGTCATCGCCCTGTCTCCCGTCGTTTCGCATCGGCGGCGTCATAGGCGGCCACGATATCGGCCACCAGCGCGTGGCGGACGACATCCCGCTCGGTGAAGGTGACGACGCCGACATTCGGCACATCCGCCAGAACCTCCAGCGCATCCTTCAGCCCCGACGTCACGCCGGCGGGCAGATCGACCTGGGACAGATCGCCGGTCACGACCATGCGCGCATGCTCGCCCAACCGTGTCAGGAACATCTTCATCTGAGCCGGGGTCGTGTTCTGCGCCTCGTCCAGGATGACAAAGGCATTGCCTAAGGTCCGGCCGCGCATGAACGCCAGCGGAGCCACCTCGATATCACCCGCAGCAAGACGGCGGGCCACCTGATCGCTCGGCATCATGTCATGCAGCGCATCGTAAAGCGGCCGCAAGTAAGGATCGACCTTCTCCCTTAAGTCACCGGGCAGGAAGCCCAGCCGCTCGCCGGCTTCCACAGCGGGGCGCGACAGGATGATGCGGTCGACCTCGCCGGCCTGCATCATCGCAACACCCTTGGCCACGGCCAGATAGGTTTTGCCGGTTCCCGCCGGGCCGACGCCGAAGGTCAGCTCGTAGCGCTCCATCGCCTTCATATAGACGGCCTGACCCGGCGTCTGAGGATGGATGCGCCGCTTGCGGGTGACGAAGGCGATCCGCTCGCCGTCGAATCCGGTCATGCGCAGGGCCGCATCGACATCGGCCAGCTCCACCGGCTGACCGTCGCGCAAACGCTGATAAAGATCGTCCAGGGCGGCCAAGGCCGTTTCAACGGCATCCGGCGCGCCCGACAAGCTCAACGTGTTGCCCCGGCTGGCGAGCCGAACCCCGGTCCGGCGCTCGATTCGCGCCAAATGGGCGTTGCCCGGCCCGAACAGCATATGCAGCAGCCCATTATCGTCGAATTCGCGCACGAGCGTCCGGGACGCGGGCGATCCGGGATCGTCGTCCATCACGCCACCCCTTCGCGCCGTTCGGCCAGAACCGCCGCCAGGCTGTTGGCCGAAGCGCCGATGACGGTCAGCCGCTGGATGCTGTTCAACAGGGATTCGGGAGCCTGGACGAACACCGCCTGCATATAAGGGCTGCGACCGGCGAGCTGGCCGGCCTTCCGGCCCGGACGCTCGAGCAGCACATCGATCTCGCGTCCCAGGCAGGACCGGTTGAAAGCCAGGGATTGCGCGGTGATCATGGCCTGAAGCCGGGCCAGCCTCTCCTCCTTGACCGATTCGGGCAGCTGTTCGGTCAGCGCCGCCGCCGGCGTACCCGGCCTGGGGCTGTATTTGAAGGAATAGGCCTGGGCGAAACCGATTTCCTCGACCAGATGCAGGCTTTCTTCGAAATCGGCGTCGCTTTCGCCCGGAAAACCGACGATGAAATCGGACGACAGCGCCAGATCGGCCCTGGCCTCGCGCAGCTTGTCGATGATGCGCCTGTACCCGGCGATGGAATGGTGCCGCCCCATCGCCTTCAACACCCGGTTCGACCCCGACTGCACCGGCAGATGCAGGAATGGCATCAGCACCGGGATGTCGCGGTGCGCGGCGATCAGATCGTCGGCCATGTCCAAAGGATGGGAGGTGGTGTAGCGAATCCGCTTCAGCCCCGGCAGACAGGCCAGCCGTTCGATCAACCGGGCCAAAGACCAGATGCCGCCCTCCGGTCCTTCGCCGTGATAGGCGTTGACGTTCTGGCCCAGAAGCGTGATCTCGCGCACGCCATCCGCGCACAGCCGTTCCGCCTCGGCCAGGACGCTGGCGACGGGTCGCGAATATTCCCCGCCCCTCGTATAAGGCACGACGCAATAGGCGCAGAACTTGTCGCACCCTTCCTGCACCGCCAGAAAGGCCGAGGCCCCCTGGACCGACGGCGCGGGCAAGCGGTCGAATTTCGGAATCTCCGGAAAATCCGTATTAAGGACATGCCCGCCGGAACGGGTCACGCGCGCCACCATCTCGGGCAGGCGGTCATAGGTCTGCGGCCCCAGGACGATATCGACGAAAGGCGCCCGCGCAAGCAGCGCCTCCCCTTCGGCTTGAGCCACGCAGCCGGCCACCGCGATCAGCAGGGATTCGCCCCGTTGCGCCCGCTCCTGCTTGAGCCGGCGCAGCCGCCCAAGCTCGGAAAATACCTTTTCCGAAGCATGCTCGCGGATATGACAGGTATTTAAGATCACGACATCCGCCGTTTCGGCGGTTTCAGCCGGACCATAGCCCAGGGGCGCCAATACGTCCGCCATGCGGGCGGAATCGTAAGCGTTCATCTGACAGCCATAGGTCTTGATAAAGACGCTTCTCGACAAGGACGGATTCGTTTGCTTCAAGGATCGGATGCGGCGCGTTTGCTGATAACTAGCATGAGGGGACGGGAAGTCAAGCCGCCCCGCCCGAACCTCTCTCGGAACCGGCCATGTCCAATGCGGTCGCGAGACGCCCCGTATTGGCCGCCGCCACACCGTGCACCACCATGCGCCGGCAATGTTCGGACAGGGCGCGGCGCGAGGAAAAATCCGCCAGCCGGACGCAATCGTGGAAAACGACTTCGACCGTCGTCCGCCCCAGCCCCAGCATGAACCAAAGATGCGGGGCCAGCTCCATACCACCATACCAGGCGAAAAACGGCTTCCAGGCGCGGCCAAGCGGCATACCGTCCAGACGGGCATAGGCGATCGAAATCGGCTGAACCGGCAGACCGACGCCGGCCTCGTCGGTCCATTCCGCCGCCGAGAACAGCGTGCTTTTGAACGGCAGCACATGGATGCCGTCATTGCTGGTGCCTTCGGGGAACAGGATCATCGATTCGTGCTGCGTGTCCAAAAGTGCCCGCATCTGATCGCGCTGTTCCAGACTTTTGCGGGCGCGCCGCTCCACGAACAGAGTGCGGCCCAGTCGGGCGATCAACCCGAAACCGGGCCAGCGCCGGACCTCGCCCTTGGCGACGAAGACCGCTTGGAGCAGGGAACCCAGAACGACGATATCGAGATAAGAACTGTGATTGGCCACGAACAAGGTGGGACGATGAGACGAAGGCTCGCCCCGCACAACGATTTTAAAACCGATGATCCAGGCAACAATTTTCCAGAAAAACCGGGCGAACCGCCGGCAAGGTTCCAGCCGGCCGGTGGCCAGGACAAGCGCATAGGGCCCGATCACCACCACCAGCCAGAGCAGGAAAGCCAGAAACCGCGCCGTAGCCAGGATGGGGTTATGCGCGCCCTTCACCGCGGCGGCTCACAAGCTTCGCGTCGCGGTGCGGTCGTAATGACGGTAATATTTCTCGGTCACCAGTTCGGTCTTCACGATCACGCAGACATCGGTGGTGTTGAACTGATGGTCGATGACCGCGCCATCGCCAACGAATCCGCCCAGGCGCAGATAGCCTTTCACCAGCGGAGGCAAAGCCGCCAGGGCGCGCTTGGCGTCGAGCCGGTCAGCCGGCATACGGTCCATGGCGACGTAACGCTCGGGCAAAGCCCGCGGCCGCAACGCCTTGGGCGCCAGATGATGATGGTGGAGATAGCTGAGCGACGCGGCCAAAACGTCCGGGTCCGTACCCGGCAGGCTGGCGCAGCCGAACATCAGATCGATGTCGTGCGCGAACACATATCCCGCCAAACCGCGCCACAATATTTGCATGGTCATCTTGTTGCGGTAGGCGGCATCGACGCAGGAACGCCCCAATTCCAGGACCCGCCCCGGAAAGGCGTCGATCGGCGTGGTGTCGTACTCGGCGGCGGTATAAAAGCGGCGAAAGCCTGGATTGTTCTCGCGCCGCTGCAGCCGATAGGTGCCGACCACAGCGGAACCCCGCCGTTTGTCGAGCACAAGAAGATGATCGCAAACGGCATCGAACGAGTCGAAATCCCGCTTCTCGGCCGCCATGTCCGGCGACGGCTTGGCGCCCATTTCCTCGTAGAACACCTGGTAGCGCAACCGCTGAGCGGCTTCGATCTCATCCGGCGTTTGGGCCAGACGAACTTCCAGCCCGTTGTCGCAAGGCTGCTCCGTTTCCGGTGCCTCGGCTATCATGATTTTCGTCTCCGGCCTCATGGTTCCCTGCCGGTCACCCACCGCTCACGGCTTGTCGCTGGCATCGTCGGGTGACAAAGGCTCGGCATACAGTTCAAGACGATGGCCAACCAGCCGGTATCCATGCTCCCGCGCAATCTGGCGCTGCAAGGCCTCGATCTCGGAACTGTGAAATTCGATCACTCGGCCGCTTTCGACGTCGATCAGGTGATCGTGATGGGATTCGGGCATTTTTTCGTAGCGGGCGCGGCCATCCCCGAAATCATGGCGCTCCAGGATGCCGGCTTCCTCGAACAGCCTCACCGTGCGGTAAACCGTCGCGATGCTGATATTGGAATCGATCGCCGCCGCCCGGCGATAGACTTCTTCGACATCAGGGTGATCGTCGGCGTCGGACAACACGCGGGCAATCACCCGGCGCTGCTCCGTCATCTTCATCCCCTTATCGAGGCATCGCTGTTCAATGCGCGATATCATAGGGATTTTGTAGCCGATCTATCTTGTCTGTTGCAACGACAAACCCGAAACATGCCCCCGCACGTTTCGGGTTTGTCCGAATCAGGTCTCTGTCCTTAGGACGAAAGACGATGCCGCGGACGCGGCTTGGTGCCCAAGCCGATCTTTTTGGCCAATGTGCTGCGATGCTGGGCGTAATTAGGAGCGACCATCGGATAGTCGGCAGGCAGCCCCCAGCGTTCCCGATATTCCTCGGGCGTCATGCCGTAGGCGGTCTTCAGGTGGCGCTT
>JAYFRE010000063.1:0-2636 GCA_034926235.1 Rhodospirillaceae bacterium | reverse complement strand
CCGCGCACCGCGCCGAGGGAACCCCGGTCGGCGGCGTGCATTTCGAGATGACCGGCCAGGACGTCACCGAATGCGTCGGCGGCGCTCAGGCGATCACCGAGGCGCGGTTGGGCGACCGTTACGATACTGCCTGCGATCCCCGGCTGAACGCGTCCCAGTCGTTGGAATTGGCTTTCCTGATCGCTGAAACGCTGAAGGAGGAACGGATCCAGGCCCGGTCCGTGGCGGTGGCGTCATGAGTTCCGCGACGGAACCGCCCTTGAGGGGAGGGCCAGGTCCGTCGTCGGAAAGGGTTCCGGATTTAACCGATAACTATTTCCTGCGCACCAAGGAAATCGTCGGCAAATTCGGCGATTGCACGGTGACTTATGCGGTGTTCATGCGCCGCCCGGTTCTGTTCGCCGCAGCGCCTGCGCTGTTGTGGCTGGACCGCATGGCCGCCGAACGCGGCACCCGTTTCGCGATCGAGCCGAATTTCGACGAAGGCGATTGGGTCGGGGCGGGCGAGCCTTTGATGTACATCACCGGTTCGTTCCATCATCTGGTTGATCTGGAAACGCTTTACCTGCAAAAGCTGGGGCCGACCTGCGTTGCCGCCTACAACGCCTTCACCATGTGCATGGATTTGCCGCAGGTGTCGTTCCTGGCCATGGATGCCCGTCATTGCGCCGGGGCCGAAATGGCCGAATGGATGGCCTATGCCGCGTCGATCGGTTCGGCATCGGCGGTGAAGGCCGCAGGCGCCAAGGGATTCGCCGGCAACGCCAACAACGCCACCGCCCATTATTTCGGGCAGAAATCCGGCCTGGGCACGATGCCGCACGGTCTGATCGGCTATGCCGGTTCGACTACCCGCGCTGCCGAGATGTACCGCGAGACCTATCCTGATCAGGATCTGGTGGTGCTGGTCGATTATTTCGGCACCGAGATCGCCGATTCGCTGGCCTTGTGCGAACGCTTCCCCGATCTGGCCCGCGAAGGCCGGCTGTCGGTGCGCCTCGATACGCATAGCGGGCGGTTTGTCGAGGGGCTCGATCTTCAGGAATCCTACGCGGTGCTGAACCGTCATGTGCCCAAGGCGACGCGCGGCTACCGCACCGAAGGCGAGTTGCGCCATCTGGTCGGCCCCGGCGTGTCCGCCGCCGCGATCTGGTGGATGCGCGAATGCCTAGACCGGGAAGGCTGGAACAAGGTCAAGATTGTCGCCTCATCGGGCTTCAATCCGGCCAAATGCCGGGTCATGGCCTATGCGCATGCGCCGGTGGACGTCATCGGCACCGGTTCGTTCCTGCCCGACAGTTGGAGCGAAACCTACGCCACCGCCGACATCATCGCCTATGATGACCGGCCGATGGTCAAGCTGGGGCGCGAATTTCTGTTGCGCCCGACCGGCGCGAACGCGAAATGAGCGTCTGATCCACCCTGTTTTGAATGATTCTGTCGGACCGGAACCATGATGTCCGTTTCCCTATCCATCGTCCTTGCGCAGATCAACCCGACCGTCGGCGACGTTCCCGGCAATGTCGCCCGGATTTTGGACGCCCGCGCCCAGGCCGGAGCCGCCGACCTGTTGCTGCTGCCTGAATTGGCGGTATCGGGCTATGCGCCCGAGGATCTGGTGCTGAAAGACGCGTTTCTCGATGCGGTCGAGGATGGCGTGCGCCGTCTGGCGGCGGCGACGGCCGATGGCGGACCCGCATTGCTGGCCGGCGCGCCCTGGCGGGTCGAAGGGCAGCGCCATAATGCGGCGCTGTTGCTGGATCAGGGGCGTATCGCCGCCGTGATCCTGAAACATCATTTGCCCAATTACGGCGTGTTCGACGAAGCGCGCGTCTTCCAGCCCGGCCCCTTGCCGGTCCCGGTGTTCTTCCGGGGCGTGTCCTTAGGGGTGATGATCTGCGAAGACATGTGGTACGCGGATACGGCGGCGGCGCTGAAGGCGGGCGGGGCGGAAATCCTGCTGGTCCCGAACGGCTCGCCTTTCGAGGGGGACAAGCTGGATGTAAGGCTGACCCATGCGCGCGCGCGGGCTGGGGAAACCGGCCTGCCGCTGGTCTATGTCAACCAGATCGGCGGACAGGACGAGCTGGTCTTCGACGGCGAATCCTTTGTCATCGGAGCCGATGGCGCGCTGCTGCACCGTCTGCCGGCCTGGACCGAGGCGCAAGCGATGACGCATTGGACCAGGGGGGCGGGCGGACGTCTGACATGCGCGCCCGGCGATCTGGCCCCGGTCCCGGAACGGATCGAGACGATCTATCAAGCGATGATGCTGGGCTTGCGCGACTATGTGAACAAGAACCGTTTCAAGGGCGTGCTGCTGGGCCTGTCGGGCGGGATCGACAGCGCTTTGTCGGCAGCGGTGGCCGCCGACGCGCTGGGCCCCGATCGGGTCTGGTGCGTGATGATGCCTTCGCCCTATACCTCGCAGGAAAGCCTGGAGGATGCGGCGGCTGTGGCCAGCCTGTGCAAGGTGCGCCTCGACAGCGTCGATATCGGCCCGGCGATGGCTGCTTTCGGGGCCATGCTGGGTCCCTTGATGGCCGGCACCGAAACCGGCACCGCCGAGGAAAATATCCAGGCCCGCTCGCGCGGCCTGACCTTGATGGGGCTGTCGAACAAATTCGGCTATATGG
>JAYFRE010000111.1:0-6748 GCA_034926235.1 Rhodospirillaceae bacterium | reverse complement strand
CCTTGTTGCGCGAGGCCCGCCAGGAATGCGGTTCCTGGGAAAAGGCGGCAAAGCGGCTGGGCATAAACACGGCGACCGCCTACCGCAAAGCGCGCCGTCACGGTCTTCTTGGCTGATATGGAAAGCGGGGCGCCTGCCGGTTTCCCAGCGGCGCCCCGCCTCATGCCGTCTGCCGGTTTCCCCCCCAGGGAGACGGCATTTCCCCAGAGACTTACCCTTACTGCTTATCGAGCACGACCCATTTCCCGTCCTTGATCGTGACCATCACCCGCGAACGGGCGTCCAGGCCGGAATGATCTTCGGGCGTCATGTTGAACACACCATGGGTGCCGATCATATCCTTGGTGCCTTCGATCCCGTCGCGCAGAGCGCGGCGGAATTCGGCGCTGCCCGGCTCACCCTTCTTCAACGCGCCCGGAACGGCGTTGGCGATCAGCAGCCAGGCGTCCCAGGCATGACCACCGAAGGTGCTGCGCGGACCGAATTTTTCCTCGTACCGCTTGACATAGGCCTCGCCCACCGCACGGACCGGATTGGCCGCGTCGAGCTGCTCATAGACCAGCATCGGCCCGACAGGCAGCAGCGCGCCTTCAACATCCTTGCCGCCCACACGCAGGAAATCGGGATTGGCCGCACCATGGGTCTGATAGATCAGGCCCTTATAGTTGCGCCGCTTCAATTCCTTCTGCGGCAGGGCCGCCGGCGTCCCGGCAGCGCCGATCAGCACCGCGTCAGGTTTCGAGGATAGGATCTTGGCGATCTGGCCGGTCACGCTTTGATCGACGCGGTTATAGCTCTCCTGCGCCGTGATCGAGATGCCGGCCGCATCCGCCGCCTTTTTGAATTCAGCCCACCAGCCCTCACCATAAGGGTCGGCAAAACCGATGAAGGCGGCCGTCTTGATCCCGGCCTTCTTCATGTTGTCGATGATGGCGCTGACCATCAGACGATCGTTCTGGGTGGATTTGAACACCCATTTGGTCTTAGGGTCCGCTGGATCGATCAGCAGCGCCGGCGCCGCCATCGATACGATCGGCGTTTCGGCCGCGACCGCCGCCTCGCGCATCGCCAGCGTCGTCACCGACGTCGTGCCGATCACCGCATCCACATTGTTCTCGGAAATCAGCTTCTTGATGTTCTTGACCGCCATGGTGGTGTCGGTCGCATCGTCGAGAATGATGAAATTGACCTTGTGCCCATCCAGGGTCGTGGGCATCAACTCGACCGTGTTCTTTTCCGGAATACCCAGCGAAGCGGCCGGGCCGGTCGCCGAGAGAATCACGCCGATAGTGATGTCACCCGCCCATGCCGGCGTACAGAGCAGCCCCAGCGCCGCCATCGTCCCCAACATCCACGTCCTGTGCGTCATGACCTGTGTACCCCTTCATCCATTCGTCAGCGATCCGGGCCTGCGCGTCAGGCATCCCCCTGTCCCGTCCGGACCGTATGCGGCGATAGCGGCATCCTTTGTCACGCGAAACATCAGGGTTCCACGAAGCCGGCATGACGTGGAATATAATTGCGTCCATTCAGGCTGGAAAGTGTTTTCATGCCATCCCACGCCCCTAATAACAATAAAAAATTTGTGTTATAATTTAATTATTGCTGATTATTTATGTATTTTTTTGACAAAAAACGACAAAAGAACGATAATACACCATTGAATCAGCCTGCGGGATAACGCGCCGCAACCGAAATCATGGACCGCCGTGCCCAGATAACGCCCTGAAACGGCTCCCGATCGCCCCCGTCAAACAAACCTGCGTCTTCGGGTGTGAGCAGCAGATGACGGGCCGCGCTTAGGCCGACATGACGCCATGATCCGCGATGGCAACAAAAAAACGACGCCAGCAGGCCTGGTCCATTCTTCGATCCAACCGAAAGCGGCTTGTCGGAGCGAATGGCCATCGCCATCTCGGATCATGAGAATCGTCACCCGAGGTCATGACAAACCGACATTGACGGACAGGAGGTCCGATGAACATCGATCTGAACGGCAAAACCGCCCTCGTCACCGGCTCTACGGCGGGTATCGGGCTGGCCTGTGTCAAGGGGTTGGCCGAAAGCGGCGCCACCGTCATCCTTAACGGCCGCTCTCAGGCGGCGGTGGAGCGCGCGCTGGCCGAGGCAGCTCACGCCGCCCCGGGCGCGCGGCTGATCGGATTCGCAGGCGATCTCGGCACATCCGAGGGCTGCGCAGCGCTGGTCGCCGCACATCCCGCCTGCGACATCCTGGTCAATAATCTGGGGATCTACGGCCCGCAGGATTTCTTCGATACGCCCGACGAGGAATGGTCGCGCTTTTTCGAGATCAATGTGATGTCCGGGGTACGCCTGTCGCGCGCTTATCTGCCCGGCATGGCGGCGCACGGCTGGGGCCGCGTGGTGTTCCTGTCCTCGGAATCAGCACTGAACATCCCCGCCGACATGATCCATTACGGCGTCAGCAAAACAGCGCTGCTGGCGCTTGCGCGCGGACTGGCCAAACGCATGGCGGGCACCGGCGTGACGGTCAATTCCATCCTGCCCGGCCCGACACTTTCCGACGGATTGGCGGCGATGCTGCAAGAACAGGTGGAAAAAACCGGCGTTTCACTGGAACAGGCCGCCGCCGATTTCGTTCTTGCCAACCGTCCCTCTTCGATCATCCGCCGCGCCGCCACTGTCGAGGAAGTGGCGAACATGGTCGTCTATGCCTGTTCACCCCAGGCGTCCGCCACCAGCGGCGCGGCCCTGCGCGTCGATGGCGGCGTCGTCGATTCCCTGTGAGCGGAAAAGCGCGTTTGCCCTCTATGATTGCCCCAATGTTACCTGCCCGGTTTTCCGCCCTGAAAGGACGATTCCGATGCCGACCTTGTTCGACCCGTTTACTCTGAAAGGCGCACATCTGCGCAACCGCATCGCGGTGTCGCCGATGTGCCCATATTCCGCCACCGACGGCGTGGCCAATGACTGGCACCATGTGCATTACGCCGGACTGGCGCGGGGCGGCGCCGCCCTGGTGGTGGTCGAGGCGACCGCCGTTTCACCCGAAGGACGGATCACCCCGGCTTGCCTGGGTTTGTGGAACGACACCCAGGCCGAGGCCTTCCGCCCGATCGTCGCCGCGATCGAGGCCGCCGGAGCCGTCCCCGGCATCCAGATCGGCCATGCCGGCCGCAAGGCCGACGCCAACCGCCCCTGGGAAGGCGACGACCATATCGCCGAGGGTGACCCGCGTTTCTGGCCGACCATAGCACCGTCGGCGATTCCCTTTGGCGCGAACCTGCCCAGGACGCCGCGCGCGATGACCAAAAGCGACATCGCCCGCGTGCGCGAGGATTTCGTCGCAACGGCAAAGCGGGCGCGCGACGCCGGCTTCCGCTGGCTGATGCTGCATTTCGCCCATGGTTATTTAGGCCAAAGCTTCTTTTCCGCCCATTCCAACCAACGTGATGACGAGTATGGCGGCAGCGCCGCCAATCGCGGTCGTTTCCTTTTGGAAACGCTGGAGGCGGTACGTGCGGTATGGCCCGAAGACCGCCCGCTTTCCGCCCGTTTCGGCGTGATCGAGTTCGATGGGCGCGACGAACAGACCCTAATGGAATCGATCGATCTGGTCCGCCAGTTCAAGGAACGCGGTCTGGATTTCATCGATGTCAGCATCGGTTTTTCGATCCCCGGCGCGAAGGTTCCCTGGGGCCCAGCCTTCATGGCCCCCATCGCCGAACGGGTCCTGCGCGAAACCGGCTTACCCGGATCGACGACATGGAATCTGGGCGAAGCCAAGCGCGCGGACGGTCTGGTCCGGGACGGCAAAATCGATCTGGCTATGCTGGGCCGCCCGCTGCTCGCCAATCCGCATTGGCCCTATGACGCGGCTCTCAAGCTGGGTCTCGCCAAAGCCTCCCGGGTGCTGCCCACGCCCTATGCGCATTGGCTGGCTCATTACCGCATGGAGTAAGCCCACCCCCTGGACCGAAGTCTGAACAGCGTGCCACAACGTCATGCCGGTCTTGCTTGTTGACATCCGGCATGGTTCGATCCCCCCCGGTTCCCTCCCACGCCGCCTTTTACGGCGCGACGGGAACCTGGGGTTCTTTTCGTGATTACCGATCCTCTCTATTACATGGCGGCCATTCCAGCCGTCATTTTCCTCGGTCTGGCCAAAGGCGGTTTTTCGGGAATCGGCGTGCTGGCGATGCCGATCCTCGCCCTGGTCATCTCACCCATTCAGGGTGCTGCGATCATCCTGCCGATCCTGATCGTCCAGGACGCCCTCGGTGTCTGGATTTATCGCCGCCATTGGGACCGGCGCAATCTCGCCATTCTTCTGCCCGGAGCAGCCCTCGGCATCGTTCTCGCCACCCTGTTCGCCGCCCGGGTTTCGGCAAGCGACATCGCGCTGGTGGTCGGGGTGATCTCGGTCGGATTCGCCGGTCGCAGGCTGTTTCTGGAATGGCGGCGAGTCGCCATCCCGCCCGCCTCAGCCGGCCTGATTCCGGGGCTTTTCTGGGGCATGGTCAGCGGCTTCACCAGCATGATCGCCAATGCCGGCGCGCCGCCCTATCAGGTCTATGTCATGCCGCAAAGGCTGCCGCGCGATCAGTTCGTCGGCACCACCATCCTGTTCTTTGCCGCCATCAACTGGATCAAGCTGCCCGCCTTCATCCTGCTCGACCAGTTCAACCATGACTCCCTGATCAATTCCCTGGTGATGATGCCGTTGGCGGTCCTTTCCACCTGGGCCGGCGTGATTCTGGTGCGGCGGGTGTCGCCGGATGGATTCTACCGCTACATCTATCTGTTGCTGCTTCTGGTCGGGGTCAAGCTCGTCTGGGACGGCGTCAGCGGCATGATCTGATCATCCGAGCACACGAGAAGACGTCCGGGGGCATCGCCCCCGGTTTCGCCTTTCACCAGAAAAAGACCGTTCAGGCCGACGCCGCCAAGGCCGCGCCCAGCCCTTCGAGCAAATCCTCGATCGCTTCCAGCCCCACGGACAGACGCAAGAGACGCTCGGTAATCCCGGCTTCAAGCCGCGCCGCCGGGTCCATCGAGGCATGGGTCATGGTGGCGGGGTGAGCCAGCAGCGTTTCAAATCCGCCCAGCGATTCGGCCAAAGTGAAGGGCCGCCCCGGCGCGGTCAGCACGGCGATAAAGGAAGCAAGCGGGCAGGAATCCGCCAGCTCGAAACTCAGCATCGCGCCGAAGCCTTTTTGCTGCCGCGCCGCAAGCGCATGGCCGGGATGATTGGGCAGGCCCGGATAATGGACCGCCTTGACCCGGGGATGGGCGTCCAGGAACCGCGCCACCGCATCGGCGCTTTCCGTCTGCGCCTTGATGCGCAGATCCAGCGTGCGCAGGCCACGCAACACCAGCCAACTATCGAAGGGTGCGCCCGCAATGCCGGCGACATTGGCCCACCAGGCCAGCTTTTCCTGTAATTCGGGCGTGCTGGAAATCACCGCGCCGCCGACGACGTCGCTGTGGCCGTTGATATATTTGGTCATCGAATGCACGACGATATCCGCGCCCAGCGTCAAAGGTTTTTGCAGGGCCGGAGACAGAAAGGTGTTGTCGGCCACCACCAACGCACCGATCGCATGCGCCTTTTGCGCCAGGGCGGCGATGTCAGTGATGCGCAGCAGCGGATTGCTGGGCGTTTCCACCAGAACCAGCTTCGGTTTTTCCAGAAGCGCCGAGTCCAGCGCCGCTGCATCGGTTAGATCGGCGAAGCGCAGGCGGAAATGCCCCTGCTCGGCGCGAGCCTGAAGCAGCCGGTGGGTGCCGCCATAGCAATCATAGGGGGCCAGGATCAAATCCTGGGGCGTCAACAGGTTGAAGACCAAATCGAGCGCCGCCATGCCCGTGGCGGTGATGACGCCGCCGACCCCGCCTTCCAGCTCCGCCAAAGCGCGGCCCAAAAGATCGCGGGTCGGATTGCCGCTGCGGGTGTAGTCGTAATCGCGCCGCTGATCGAGGCCGATAAAGGAAAAATTGCTGGACGTCACCAAAGGCGGGGTTATCGCGCCATAGGCGGCATCCTGATCGATGCCGGCGCGGGCGGCGATGGTGCGGTCATGCTTGCTCATGAAAATCATCCCTTCGTTCAGAACACAAGCGACGTCATGACGGATTCGGTTGTGCGCAAAGGGATGGCCAGCCCCGGGGAGCTGGTGATCCATCATCTGCCGGCCCGAAGCCGCAGGACTTGGCACCTTGCGAAGTCTCGCAGGTTGCCCCAGCGTCATCGGGCCTATTCCCTCGGCTGGTCTTGATGATGGGCCGCACTCTATACGAGGCCGTTTTGGCCCGTCAAAAAGATTTTCCCCGCCTCCGCAGCCTATCCCCTTTTCCGGCTACCGGATTTTGCTGTCCCTCAAAAGGGGCGGCTTTGTTATAGTCGCCGCAAGCGGAATCGGTAAGGAACGACCATGAACGACAAGCAGGAGCCGGCCCAGCCGTCGGAGACCACCTCCCCCGAAACGGCCGCCAAGGACGCTGCCAAAGCCGATCGTCCGGCCAGGGGCGGCGCACCGGGGTTGAAGGGATTCGTGGGCGGCCTGTTCGGCGGCGCGGCTGTTTCCGCCCTGGCGGCGGCGGCCCTGATCGTCTTCGCCCCCTCCGTCAAGCCCTTGCTGCTGTCGGTCGAGATCGATCGCATCGACCGCATCGATCAGAATCTTCAGGATATGGGCCGCAAGCAGACCTTGCTGGACGGACGCCTCCGTCTGTTGTCCGAAACGCCGCAACCCGCGCCTGCGGC
>JAYFRE010000031.1:0-12034 GCA_034926235.1 Rhodospirillaceae bacterium | reverse complement strand
CGCATCGAGCGCATGTTTAATAGGCTCAAGCAGTTCCGACGCATCGCCACCCGCTACGACAAGACCGCCAAATCCTTCCTCGGTTTCCTGCATCTTGCCGCCGCCAAGCTCTGGCTACCGGCCTTTGTCAACAGGACCTAGACTTGGGAGGGCATCGACGACCTCACCCTTGTCCCCGTCCTTTTTCTGTACAAACTTGATCCTGCAATTGTCGGCTTGCAGAACCAGTTCTTCGCCTTCATCGCACTTACAATCGATGTTCTGTCCGGCGAGGTGCCGGACGAGTGCATCCCGGCGCTTGTCCAATGGAACCGCGCTGGTATAGATCATTATGAGACGCAACCGCCCTTTGGACTTCCTATCCTTCTGCAAGATTTCGGCGAGTATGGAGAGCGCAAGACTCTCATCGCCCGCACGGAGGTACCAGTCGATGATGACGATGTCCGCGACCAAGGCCGCGTGAACCGCACGTTCGACGATGGTCTTGGTCTCATCAGTCTTTGTTGGCTTGAGGACACCACAAACGATCTGCTTATCCAGGAATGCGTCTGCCAGCGGTTTTATCGGTACGTCGGATAGCGATGTCGGCGAATCGATGCCGCTTTTGGAAGTTGGTGCTGGTTTTTCCTCTCTTGTTGCACGTTTCTCAATGTTGTTTGCAACCAAGAAGGGGGGAGGTTCGAGCACCTTTGCGTCGTTGGCCTCGGCCGGTGCCGAAATGTCGTCGTCTATTACAATGGCAGTCCTCAGGAATTTCCTTGCCGCCGTCTTTCCGTATTCCTTAAAATTCGCAGGTTTCATTTCGATTTCGCCTTCGAGGCCCACTCATTCCTCCCCTGAAAAATCGAGCATTTCGTCCGGCACATCGATGACGAACGTGGGTTCGATATCGACACCTGCCTTTTCCAATCGAATATCCATCCCTTCCTTCCGCAAAGCATCCCGGGACAGATAGAGGCCCATGCCGCGACCGGCCGGCTTGTTACTAACCCCGAATTCGAACATCCGTTCTCCCTCGCGCGGATCGATGCCTGGGCCATTATTGCTAACGGTCAAACAACCGGGCGCAACCGCGAGCGCGATCATCCGCGGTTTGGTTTGGTTCTCGCCGAGCCAGAAGATCGCATTGTCCACGATGTTGGCAAAAACAGGCAGTATGGTTGATGGGAAAGTTTTTATGCTGCTCGTCCTGAAGGACTGCGACACCATCAACTCGATCTTGTGCCTTTCGAACCGCAGCTCAAAGACAGTACGGAGGAATTCCTCTATCTCGGTACCCAAGAGCGGCACGCGTCGGCGCTGCAGACGCCTATTAAGCGGAACGAAGAGCTGCAAGTAGGATTCGAGATGTTCGAAGCTTATACGGAGACGACTGTAGAGATCGTCGAGGCCACGATTGCGATCAGCCCAAGGCTTAAGCGCTTCCAGGCCACGATTGATGTTTCGGACTTGGCCAGAGAACTCATGTTGCACTAGGCCGAGAGCCAACCCCACCTGAGCGAGATCGGAATACTGATCGACGCGTTCGCGTAGTTCGTCATTCTCGCTCTCCAGCGCAGCTGTCACCTCGGCAAGCGATCCTTGGTTGCTCAGTCCGTCCATGACACCCGCCAATTGCTCGCTGAGCGATTGCATTAACTGCATCGAGCGCTCCGCCGACCCTCGCACCTGCTCGATCAGTCGATCACGGCGTCGTTCTATATCCTCGGGCGAAAGCGTGGCGACTTCTGTGCGCGCGAGATCTGACTTGACCAGTTCTACTTGCGTACTCAGATCGCTCCATGTCCTGTTGATGGTCGCTTTGATCTCGTCTTCGAGCCTCCCGAGTGCCGAATTAACCTTTTTTCGTGCGTCACTGGCGGTTGAGAGCGCGGCCTCGGATTCTCGACGAACCGGCCCATCGAGGCGCCGGCGAGGGTCCAGTTCAGTCTTTCCACTCGCGATGAGCGCACGAATCTTCGAGGTAATCGCGCCCATCAACGGATCGTAGTAATCCGACATGAGGCGAGTGCGCTCACGGCTGTAGGCTTGCCAGTCCTGCTTCTGACGCTTGTTGAGACCGAATGTGCGCGGCCTAGCTATGACAATGCTCTCACGGAGATTTTTGGTATCAGTGCCGAAGCGTTCTTCCAGCATCAACAACTTCTCGCCAGCGGCGATGGGATTGGTCTCGGTGAGCAGGTCGTCGAGCTGGGAAGAGTAGTCCTCCCGAAGCGCCGCGCACCTGCCTTCGAAGATCCCGCTACGGGCATCTTCGAAGAAGCGGCTCAAGGCTTCGTTGAAAGCAGCCCTCGCTCCTGAAACGCTCTTAGCGCGGTTCTTCAAAATAACATGCTCGCGCTGGTAGTTCTTTTTCATCTCGTCGAAATCGGTCGAGATACGGGCTGTCTCCCGGAAAAAATCCAACGCTAGTCGCCTGAAGAGCTCTTCCAGCATTGCGGCAAGTTGGCGGTACGCTTTGTTCTGACGGAACCCTTCCCGTCCGGCCTTCTCGACGAGATTCGGATTTTTAGCATGGCTCAACGTCACATGTCCGAACACGCGCCGGTAGGAAAAGAACCAATCCTGGGCCGACAGAGTTCTGCGCCGCTCGATGTTCAGCCAATCGACATCGGAGTTGCCGTAGGGCAGAATACGCACGCCGTCGCGATACACGTACAAACCACCTATACGATCGAGCTTGTCACTAAGGCGCTTCCACTCATCAAGCGGCATCCGTGTGTCCTTAGGCAACCCCTGAACATATGCAAAATCGATCTCGAATGGACCGCAATCCGTGAGATTTGTGATGTCGTCCGGCGGCGCCAGCGGATATTTGTGCTCGACCCTGTCATAGAGACGCACCACGCCGCTGAACATCCCAAATTCGTCGAACGAACCCTTGATGTGATGATCAGCCGCCGCGAATTCTCCAGGTGTGAAGAAGGTGTACGGGCCAATCAGATCCTCAGAAGAACCATCTTTGCGATGCTCGAAAAACTCGGCGACGATTGGTGGCGCCAGTTTTTCGCCATGCATCGTGTTTCCGAAGCCAAGTAGGAAACGCTGGAGGGGCATGGCCGCATCCGCTGATCGCTGATTCATGGTCAGATCAAGCGCGAGCTCGGGTGATGTCGGCTTGATAAGAAAATGCGTGCCATAGGGCTTGTCGAGGGACATCCCCCCCAGTGCTGTATAGATCGCGGCGGGATCGAGAACGAATGCATCGAGTTCACCGGCAATCCGCGCGTGCGCATCGACCGACAACTGCAACGATAATGCATCGAGATTCGCTCGACAGGACGCAACGAGCGAGGCGATTTCGTCAGTGGTGGGCGGTCGGAAGTCGTCTAATTCGATGATCGGAACGTCGATCTGATCGAGGTCGAGGCCGGGTTGTTCGAAAAGCGACCAATTTACCAAAGCACAAACGGGCTGATGAAAACCTTCCGGTCAAACTGCTCGCGAGTAGACGAGCACATGGCGTCCGATCACCGCTATCGACAGTCGACCGATGCCCTTTTCGCCGAGCGATGCGCGTCGCGGAAGATCCTCCGGCCCGGTCCAGACTTGAGCATTGGGATCGTTTTGACCGACTTTGCTCTCAGTACCCAGTGTTAACCATTTTGACTCGAGATCGTCGTGAGTCATGCCCAACCCGTTATCGCGTAACAAAAACAGGTCGAAGGCGTGAATATAGTCGACGCGCACTCGATCCGCATAAGCGTCGTGGGCGTTCTTGAACAATTCATGGATCGCGGTAGGAATCCCGGCGATCTGTTGACGACCGAGCATGTCCACGGCCCGGGCGCGCACCCTAATCCTAGCCATTGCCGGTATCCATTTCAGCGATCTCGCCGATAACCGTGGCGACTACGTGGTTCAAATCTTCGTGCTCCCAGAACCGCAACACCCTCCAACCTTGGTCGATGAGAACTTTCGACGTATCCTCATCACGGAGTTTGTTCTCTTCGAACTTGGCACGCCACCACGCCTCGTTCGAGTGAGGCACTGTCTTGTGGACATGGCAACCGTGCCAGAAACAACCGTCGATAAAGATCGCAAGTTTTCTCCCAGGCATTGCGATGTCGATAGTGCGACGACGTCGCCCAGGGACGGGCCAGTGCTTGCGGTAACGAAGGCCGACCGCAAACAGTGCCTTCCGGACGAGTAGTTCTGCCTGAGTGTCAGCGACACGTTGCATGCGCATGCGCGTGCTGACTCCAGTGTCCAAAGCCTCCGGCCGGAGGGCCCTCATTCGGATATGGCGGCCAATGCCGCCTTGAAAGCGGGCGCAAATGCCCGGATCATGTCCGGCGGAACCGCATTACCTATTTGCACCGCAATTTGGCTCGATTTGCCGACGAATTTGTAGCTATCGGGGAACGATTGCAAACGCGCGGCCTCCCTCAGCGTGATCGCACGATGTTGTTCGGGATGTGCAAAACGCCCCCTTGTCACATCGGTACATCCGGTCGTCAGTGTTGGTGCCACGTCGTGCCAGGACATGCGTCCATAGACATCAGAGAACGACTTGGCCCTGTTCTTGTGGCATGCCAATTCCAGGTGTTCGGGCAGACTCTTTCGGCTGCCGCCATCTGCCGGGATGTGTAGCAGGCGTTCCAGTGCTATCGACGAGTGGGCGCGTGCGCGATGTAGCACGTCGGTTTCGCTGGCCTCACCCGACTTTAATACCGGCAGGTCTGCGATGGCTTGGAAGACGGACTTCCTCGACGGGCTCACGTTGCATTTCCTGAATGCATTCAGAGCGGAGAGACTTTTCGCGGCGAACATGATGCAGCGCTTACGACGCTGAGGAACGCCGAAATCTGCCGCGTCGCGGACCATGGGTTCGGTCACGACGTAGCCAAATTCAGCCAATCTCTTCTGTACCTCGGACACAATGGATCTGTATGCGGGAGTGGCGAGACCAGGCACGTTCTCGAAAAAAATGGTGTCGGGATCAAGCCTTTGAGCAACAGACAAAGCTCGTACGATGAGTTGTTCGCGCGCGTCCTCGCCCCTGTGCCTATTTTGGCTGCTGAATGGCTGGCACGGTGCGCAGATAACCAGCATATGAACATGTTGTTCGCCAACGGCCGCGGCTATACTGTCAATGGTCTTGTCAAGCAGGATGTCGGCCTCGACAAATTTCGTTCTGCGGTGATTTGCCCGATATGTTGCGGCGGCGACGGCATTGTTGTCGCAGGCAGCAAGCACGCGCCATTTTGCGGCGCGCAAGCCTTGCGTCACCCCGCCGGACCCACTGAAGATGTCCACTGCATTAGGCATAAAAACACTGACCCTCCAACCCAAAAGTACAATATGATCAGCGCATTAACAATGCTGTTCGATGGACACTTGAGTCGAGCATAATCGCGCTGACCCGCCATGAGGATTTTTCTACAGAATGAATGTAGAGTCCGGCCCACGGAAAGGACGGACTTTTCAATTCTCGCTTGTTCGGTTTCATCATCTCCTCGGTACAGGTTTTTGGAGCTATGGAATCACGTCCGATTCAGCGAGGAAAGAACCAATTTTGACAAAAACAATTTGTCGAATTTCTGGGGGGGTGCCTCCAAAATCCGGCAATTGCGATTATCTCAGATCACCTGAAAATCAAGATATGCGGCACCCTTTCTCAAAAGCCCATTCCATGCCCAGGCGGGACGGGTTTCGTCCGGCATTTCTTCGGAGCGCGCTTGGGCGCTTTTTTCTGCTTGGCCGGGGGATGCTGGATGGAGTCCTGCGCTTCTTCCACGGACAGGGCGTCTTCAACAAACGCACCCATCTCTACGGCCCGGTCGATATCGACCTCGACCGGTCGGCCTTTGGCCGCTTCAGCCAATATCCAGTTCTGTATCGTCTGTTCCGCATCGATGACGCGCAGCTTTTCGTCGGCGAGATTCGCCGCCCAGGTGGCCTGACGGCTGACGCCGGCGGCGGCGACCGTGATCGGGCTGTAGGGGTGTTGGGTTCGCAGCTCGCGGACGCGAGTTTTTAGGTCTTTCTCGGAGGCGACCAGGACCGCCGGCGCACCCATTTCCTTGTGCAGGGCCAGGGCGGCGAGGGGATCAGCGGTGACGATGATCGGGCCTGTATAGCGTTCCGGCCCGGCGAAACAGCGATCCGGATCGATGATGTGTGCGAGATCCGGGCGGACGGTCGCGTCGCCGATCTCGCAGCGCCGGCCCTGGCCGTCGAGGGCGCGCAGCGCCCAGATATGGCCGGCCGGGTCGCGCAGCGGAAACAGCACCCGGCCCGCCTCATCGGCCTTCAGCCCGAGGGCTTCGAGATCGAGGCCGGCCGGAGCTGCCGGCGGCGTCCAGGGCGAGGATTTGAACCAGCTGTTGAAGACCGGCTTCAGGGATGCCGGCGCACGATAGGGCTTCGACGTGCGGGGCAGAAGATCTTCGACCGTCTCCTCGATGAGGTTCAGGAACTCCTTATAGGAAACCAGGATCGCCATGCTCATGGCGTCCTTGTGTGCGTCGGCCATCAGGTAGTCGCGCCAGGCCGAGGCGCTGAAGACGTTTCGGGCCAGGAAGCCGGGCCGCTTGGGCGTGGCGCTTCGCGCGCCGGAATAGATCCGCCATAGCTGCGACGTCGCCGGATGCCGGGTCAAGGGCTTGGCGCGGTAAGGGTTCTTCGGCGGTTGGGGCGGAGGAAGGACTGGCCTCGTCCGCTCCGGCTTCCTTTCTGGCGGGGCTTCATACGGCCCCAGCCGGTTTTCCAGCGCTTTCAGCGCGCAAGCCCGGTCGATGGCCGACGCCTTGGTCATGCGCTTGCCGCCGATCTGGCGGAACACCAGCCCGGCGCCGCGTTTCCTGAGTTCAGCGTCGTAATCGGCCAATCCCTCATGCAGCTCGGCCCAACTCGTGGCCGTCTTCACCAACTCGCGGATCTCGTCGCGATGCTCCTTCAGATGGCCCTCGAAACTCTGCTGCCAGGTCTTGGCCTCGAAATCGCGCGAGCGGGCCGAAAGTCCCTCCGGCGAGCGATCGCCCTCGATGCCGGCGTCTATCTGAAGCCCGTATTTCTGCTCCATAGCGCGGCTGACGGCCGCCAAGGCGAAGAAGTCGCGCTTGGGCGTGTGGCAGCGGTGCGAAGTTGGATGGATTTTGTTGATGGCCACATGCATGTGGAAATGATCGGTATTGATATGGGTGCCGGCGATGCGCTGATGATCGGCATAGCCCAAGGCCTCGGCATAGGCGCGCTCGATGTCCTTCAGATCCTTGGCCGCGAGTTTTTCCTGTTCGCCCGGACGGAAGGACACGACCAGGTGATAGGTCTTGTCCTTGATCCTGGGTTTCATCGCCCGTGTCGCTTCGGCCTCGATCAGCGCGGTTTCAAGATCGTCCAGGCCGTCGCCGGCGTCACAGTTGGAGATCCAGAACTTATCGAGCTTCTCGCCCTTTTCGCGGGCGGCGGCGACATAGCGGCCGAGATTGGAGAAATCGTCCCGAACATCCGGCTTTCTGGGGATGCGCTTGGCGATCATCCTCGTTTCGCCCTTGGGTGAGCCTGATAATGGATCTCGGCCACGGCCTGCTTAAGCTCGGCCTGGGCAGCGTGGATCGCCGCCATCAACCCTTCGATGCGCGCGACCGTCGCCGGCGGGAAATCCCCGTCGGCATCGTCCAGGGCCATCTTCAAGAGATTGCCTAAGCGCGCCTGGTCGGCATTGACCTTGAGCAAATTCCGGATCGCCTGTGCTGCCACGAATTGTTCGGCGTCGGGGAGACGCTGGCCGAGGACCAGACGGCGCAGGAGTTCGGAAACGGACAGGCGCACCTGATCGGCGAGCGCCTGGACCTGGGCGCGTTCCTCGTCCGTAAACGAGACGAGCAGGCGCTTGCGTGTCGTCGCCATGGCCCCTCCTACCGCGAGAGACCCTGGCTTTGTTCCTGGCCTAAGCCGAGCGCCTGGCGCTGAAGCAGCGCGTAGCTTTTTTCGGCGGAGCGCATATTGCGTTTCCGCGCCTCGACGATCTTCTTTTCATCAGCATCGAGGCGGGATTTGTCCATGTTGAGGAGCCGCGCCGCCTGGGAGGAGCAGAAGCGGCGGACGGCATCATTGGGCAGTCCACCGGTGCGGCTTTTGGGGTGGCCGTGCGCGGTATCGACGGCCTGATACAGGGTGGGGTTTTGGACCAGGGGTAGGCTCTTTTCCGCCGCCTCCAATTCCTTCAGCGCCGTCTTGAGGCTGGTCTTCATCGCCGGGCTGTTGGCGTAAAGGGTGGCGTCGTTGACGAGAAGGGCTTTTTCCGTGGCCAGGATCAACCCGATATCGTTGCCCTGGCCGATCTTTTGAAGGTGGGAGAGAACAAGCTGGCGCTGTTCTTTCAACTCGTCGGCGGTCGGGGCTTTCTGGTGTTCGACCCAGGCCGCGCGTTCATCAAGAAGGATCTGGTTAAATATCCCGATCAAGCCAGTCTTTTCCATATTCCGCCTCTGCCGTTTCTGTCTTCAGACCCTCTTTCCGGATCCAATCCGCGCCCATGTTCCGCTTCGCGGCCAACAGGGCTTCCGCCGGATAGATCACGCCCTTGCGCAGCTCGCGGGCGGTCTCATAATCGCCGCGCTCCATGGCCTTGCGGACACGGTGAAGCAACTGGCCGTTGGGCGTGAGTTGCGCGAACTGTTCGGGGGTCAGGCGGCTCATAATCAGGCTCCAATAAGGGGGGGCATTGGCACGCTCCGGATGATAGCAAAAAGTCCTGAAAGGGCGAAGCCCGCCGCCCGGGGACGGCGCGCTTTCCTGTCGGTCACGCCACGCCTCGTTGCGGTCCCCGGGATTGTTCCAGGGCCATGCGGAAGCTGTTGCGCAGGGCAGCGTTGCCGCGCTTCTGGGCCAGATCGTTGAAGTCGGTCAGGCCCTTCTCCTTCTCTTCGACCGTCAGCTTGGGCGCGACCATGACGCCGCCCACGGCCTGGGCGGCTTCCTCGCCTTTCTTCATCCCGACATTGCCGTGGATGTTGGCGTGATCGTTGTCGGCCACGATGATGATTTCCCGTTCGGGGTTGGCGGCGCGGATCGCCTCGGCCACGGGCTTCAGATTGCCGGAATCGAACGCGACGACCGCCGGCATGCCGGTCGCCTCATGGATCGTGGCCGCCGTGGCGTACCCTTCGGCGATGACGATGGGGCCATTGCCGGTCGCGGCCAGCGAGCCTCTGCCGGACGGCTCGATGACGTGGAAGCTCCCCGCTTTCTGGCTTTCCTTGATGTAGCGCTTTCCGTCCTCGTGAACGATCTGGATCGTCCAGAGCTTGCCGTCGGCATCGCGCGCTGGCACCACCAGATGGCCGTCCTTATCGACCTTCACGCCATGGCCTTTGACACCCTTTTCCGCCAGGTACGGGCAATTCTCCGGGGTGGCGGCGCGGTGCAGATTTTCCCACACGCCGTAGGCTTTCTTGGCCGCGGCTTCCGCAACCTTGGCGCGTTCGGCTTCCCGGGCGGCGCGTACCTGGGCGGCTTCGGCCTGGATCTGGGCGCGGGTCGCCTCATCCAGCGCCGCGCCGGTCGCTACCCATTTGACCGGACCATCGGCCTTGTAATTGGTGATGGTCCCGGCTGGGCGGCCATCGAGGAAGGCGCGGTAAGAGCCGGACATCTTTTTTCGATCACCCTGGACCGGAACCTCATGCCATTTGCCGTCCATGATCGGCGGGCCTTCCAGGGCCAGGCCATGGTCCTTCAGGGCTTGGGCGAATTCCCGCTCGGGCGACATCTCGACCGGGGCGGAAGCCTGGGCCGGATCGCCGGCCCAGCGGGCGAAGGGTGCGGGATCGACGCCCTTGGGGGCGCCAAGCTTTCTCAATGAGTTAGCTTAGAGTTTTCGGCATCATTGCCGCTTCGTCCCAAACAGATGCCAAACTGAAGCATGAGAACCCATGCAGTTTGGAGCGAACGAAACCAGGGTAATGTGGTCTTGTTCCTGTATCCTTTTGAAAATCATGAATGACGTCAGGCTATCTAGCCGCCCATGACAAGGTCGGCAGTCATGCATCCGCCATATAAGTGCGGAGGCACGGGTATAGAGTTGGTGATGTCCATTCCCCTTTTGTGGTCGATGCGTTCGATCTTGGCGATGGGGCGCCCGCAGTCGCACCAGCCAGAACACTGGCCGCCTAACGGTTCAGAAAACCTGTCGATAGCGCGCAATTCAGATAATCATCGTTTAACTGGCTGTAGCGGTGGCCGATTTCGTGCAGGGACTATTCATCCACATACTTAAAAGTGGCGCGGCTTGTGCTGATGAGTTCTTTAGTTTAAAATGATGCTATAATTATAATCTGGTAAGTTTGGCTAAAATGAAGAATTTTTCCTGCATGATATTTGTCGTGCTGACGCTTTCAGCATGCACCGTGCCCAAGGAACCAGACTATAGCGAATTTTCTGCACGTGAGAGCGCCTTACGCCAGCTGAAAGCCCCTCAAGGCAAGGCTATTCTTTATGTGATTAACGCTAACGAAGTTCTATCTGGAAAACTGCAGATGTACTCTGGAATAAAGACAACGCTTGGATTTATTTATGGGAATAAATTCAATGCTTATTGCCTGAAACCAGGAGAGTACTCTCTGATATATAACATTGGATTTTTTGATTCAGATCCGCTTCCTTTGCACCTTGAGGCGAATAAGGTTTATGGAATTTTGGTGGGTGCTGGTGACGTAAGCATATTTCACGGCCCACCGATTAGGGCTTTGAGCTACGAAGAGACGGAGCATTTCGTCAGCCAACGCCAGCTTGGTCCGGCCCCCAGATTCTCACCGCAGGACGAACGACAATCCCCCTTCCGGTGCGATTTTTCGTTGATAGCTAAATAATCGCGACACTAATGGGTGGCATTAAGTTCATCCTAACGGGCGATCTTAAAATCTCTTATGAGGGATGTTTAACTTCCATAGTGTGGAATGAATAGCCTTTAGAATGGTAGATGCCTTGTCCTCTAATTTTGAGGCAAGGAGGCCGAGATGGGCAAAGGCAATTTCAGCGACGAGTTCAAGGCGAGTCCAAGGTCATCGCTGCTGTCTTTCGTCGATGTTGTGGATGTGGCGGAACAGGGTGTCTTCCCGCATAAAGCCCGCCATGAGCCGGTAGAGCATCGCGTCGTCTCGTTTGCCGGGTTGTCCGGGAATCGTTTTTTCTCCGACGATGCCGTTTCCTTGCGGGTCCATGACCACGACGCGGTGGGCAATGCGGGCGGCTTCGAACAGGTCGTGAGTGATGAAAAGCGCGCCGAAGTGAGCGTCGCATGCGGCTGTGATCACCAGATCCTGCATGTGCCGTTTCAGCGCCGCGTCGAGCGCCGTGAAGGGTTCGTCGAAATAAACGAAATCGGGTTCGACGGCCAGGGCGCGCGCGATCGCGGTTCTTTGACGCATTCCTCCCGACAGCTCGGCTGGATATTTATCGAGATCCAAGGGAACCAATGCCGCGCGCGAAACCGCCGCCTCGACTCTTTTGCAGCGTTCAGCTTTGTTCATGCGAGCGATTCGGAGCGGATATTCGATGTTACGCCGTGCGGTGGCCCAGGGCAGAAGGTGCGGTTCCTGGAACACCATGCTATGGCGCCGGTAACGACGATGCACCGTTCCCTGCAGTGGATCGGTCAGGCCCGCCGCGATATGGGTCAAAGTGCTTTTCCCACATCCCGAAGGACCGAGAAGCGCCAGGATTTCGCCTGCCGCCACGGTTAAATTGATGTTGGAGAGTATGGCGCGCCCCAGATAGGCGTGGCCGATTCCTTCCAAAGCGAGCAGGGGAGGAGAATCGGCCACGTCCGTCATGTGCCTAGAAGCGGGCCTTGATGCCGGCATAGAAGGCGCGTCCGTCGCCGGGCTGGAATGCTGCCTGGTTGCTGGTTGCGGCATCGATGGTCAGCGTCGAGGAAGCATACCTCTTGTCGAAGATGTTGCGGGCCTCGCCATAGATGCTGACGGTTTCGGTCAGAGCGAAGGAACTGCGCAGGCCGACGATGGCGAACGGGCTGGCATAGAGCGTGTTCATGTTGTCGACCGGCACCTTGGTCGGCGACCATTTC
>JAYFRE010000115.1:0-19212 GCA_034926235.1 Rhodospirillaceae bacterium | reverse complement strand
TTTTTAACGACGAAATCGGCGTCTTATCGCCGAACACCGCCGCCGTGGCGTGGCTTTCGGCGATATCGCCACGGTCCGTCGCCGTCCCATGGGCCGAGATATAGCCGATGTCCTGAGGGGCCAGCCCGGTCGATTTCAGGGCTTGTTCGATACAAATCTGCATGGTTTCGCGCTGCGGCTGGGTGACATGCGCGGCGTCGCAATTGGTGGCGAATCCGATCACCTCGCCATGGATGGTCGCCCCGCGCGCCTTGGCGTGTTCCCATTCTTCCAGAATCAGGCTGCACGCGCCTTCGCCGATCACCAGGCCATCGCGGTTGCGGTCGAACGGCGCCGGCGTGGTTTCGGGCGCGTCATTGCGCTGGCTCGTGGCGAACAATGTGTCGAACACCGCCGCCTCGGACGGACACAATTCTTCCGCGCCCCCCGCGACCATGACCGTCTGATAGCCGTGGCGAATGGCTTCCCAGGCATAACCGATCGCCTGGCTGCCCGAGGTGCAGGCGCATGAGGTGGGAATGACGCGGCCACGCAGACCAAAGAACAGCCCGACATTGACCGCCGCCGTATGCGGCATCATCTGGACATAGGTGGTGCCGGTGATGTTGTAGGTGTGTTTTTCGGTCAGCATCGTGGCGATGTCACTGACCGGCTTGGTGCTGCCGGTCGAAGACCCATAGGCGATCCCCGTCCGTCCGCCCGTCAGGATGGGATCGCCGATCAGCCCCGCCTGTTCCAGCGCCAACTCCGTCGCCCGCGTCGATAAAAGGGAAACCCGCCCCATTGAACGGGTCTGTTTGCGGGTATAGTGCGGGGGTAGCGAAAAATCGTCTATGGGCGCGCCCAGCAGGGTGTTCAGCCCCTTATATTCCGCCCATTCCGGCATCTTGCGCACCGCATTGCGCCCGGATTTCAACCCGGCGCGTACGGCGTCCCACCCTTCACCGAAGGCTGTCACACCGGACATGCCGGTGATCGCCACGCGATGAATCATACCATTCCCCCATTGATAGAAATCACCTGCCGGGTCACATAGCCGGCGATGTCGGACATCAGATAGCTGGCCAGACCCGCCACTTCCTCGGCCTGCCCCATCCGCTTCATCGGAATCATCGCCAGGGCTTCCCGAAGCGCGCTCTCCTCAAGCAGGGCCATGCCGGTATCGATCAATCCCGGCGCAATACAATTGACCGTGATCTTCCGTTTCGCCAATTCGATCGCCAGCGCCTTGGTCGCACCGATGATTCCCGCCTTGGCCGCGCTGTAATTGACCTGGCCGCGATTGCCCATCACGCCCGAAACCGAAGACAGGGTGATGATGCGCCCGCCCTGCCGGGCGGCGATCATCGGCATGACGCAGGGTTGGACGACATTGTAAAATCCGTCCAGATTCGTGCGCATCACGCCGTCCCAGTCCTCGTCGCTCAGGGCCGGAAAAGCGGCGTCGCGTGCGATGCCCGCATTGCTGAACACCCCATACCAGGGACCGTGCCGGTCGATGTCCTCTTCGATCCGCGCCCGGCATGCCGCGCGGTCCGCGACATCGAAGCCGAGCAGCCGCCCTGCCCCGCCATCCGAGACGATATCGTCCAACAGCGCCTCGGCCCCCGCCTTGTCGCTGTGATAATGCACGCCGACGACGAACCCATCGGCGGCAAGCCTGCGCGCGATGGCCCGTCCGATGCCTTTGCTGGCCCCCGTCACCAGCACGGAACGTTTCATGATTATTGTCACTCCCTGGTGAAAAGACCGGCCAACTCGTCACCCTGCGGCTGAAAGGTCGTAACCCGCCCGCTGACGATTCGTTTTTCCCCGCACAAGATCCGGCCTTCAAAACCGGCGAAACGGCCGTCTTGCATGATCAGATCGACATGGATGTCGAGCAGACTTCCCGGCGCAAAGCGGTCTTCCGTGCAGGACAGATCGCGCGCCCCCAGGATCATCCCCAATTCGGCCCCATTCTCGTCGCGCCGGCAACGGCCCCAGCCCGACCAGACCCCGACGGTCTGGGCGATCAATTCCAGGCCGTACCAGGAGGGCAGCGCTCCTTTTGCATCCAAAAACGGGGCCAGGACCCCGGCAGGCGACACCCGGACCCGGCAATGAGCATCCTGTTCCGTCACCGCCACCACCTCTTCCAGCAGCAGCATGGGCGGGCGATGCGGCAGATAGGTTTGAATCTCTTCCAAGGGGGTCATGCCGCCCTCCCGAACAGCAGGCAGGCATTGTTGCCGCCAAAGGCAAAGGAATTGGACAGAATCACCGGGCGTTCCAGCCGCGCCGGCTCTTGCAGCAGGCCGCACGGGGCCAGGTTATCGTCCAGCGGCGACAGGCGGAAATCCTGCGCCGGCAGCATCAGATCGCGCTCCAGGATCAGGGCGCTCAACCCCGCCTCGGTGATCCCCGCCGCGCCCAGTGTGTGTCCCGTCAGATGCTTGGTCGAACTGCACGGCACGCTTTCGCCGAAAATATCGTGAATGACCTTGGCCTCGATCCGATCGTTGAGCGGCGTCGCCGTACCATGCAAATTGATGTAGCCCACCTGTCCGGGCGTCAGTCCGGCATCGTTCAGGGCACAGCGGATGGCGCGGATCGCCCCCTCACCTTCGGGATGAGGGGCGGAAATATGCCAAGCGTCGCTCGATTCGCCGATACCCAGCAGCGCGATCTCGCACCGCTCGCGGGTCAGCAGCATCAGCCCCGCCGCCTCGCCGATGGTGATTCCGCATCGATCCCGGGCGAAAGGCTGGCATCGCGCCGCCGAAAACGCTTCCAGACTGTCGAATCCGTTGATCGACATGCGGCTTAGCGTGTCCGCCCCGCCGACGATGACGGCGTCCGCCAGCCCCGCCTGCAACAAGCGGTGGCCGCTGATCACCGCACGGGCGCTGGACGAACAGGCGGTGGACAGGGTGAAAGCCGGACCGGTCAAATCCAGCCAGGCCGCCAGGAATCGCGACGGATCGCCCAGTTCCTGCTGGCCGTAGCGCCAGTCGGGAGAGGAGCGGTCATGCAGACAGGCATCCACATGACGATCGCTTTCATCCAGACCCGATGTGCTGGTGCCCAGAACGACCGCGACGCGATTTTGGCCGAAACGGGCGATGGCGTCGTCGATCCGGGCGCGAATCGGTTCCAGCGCGGCCAGCAGCAATTGGTTGTTCCGGCTGCGATGCGCCGAAAAACGTTCGGGGATATCCGGCAAGGGGCCTTCGACACGGCCTAGAACCGCGGGCCCCGATTGCAGCCATCCCGTGCGGGACGCCAGCCCCGGAGCCCGCCCAAGCACCAGATTCGCCGCGATTTCGTCCAGCGACCGCCCCAATGCGTTCACCATGCCGATGGCTGCGACGAAACTCATCTCACTCCCCAATGTTCTGAATGGCGATTTTATAGGCGAACACATTCTGCTGGATGCTGACCGGTTCGCGCCGGTCCCCATCCTTTTGATAGCGGATTTCCGTCACCACTTCCCCCTGCGGGTTGCGCAGTTCCCGGCTTTCATCCAGGTCGCGCAGCGTCCATCCATCGGGAAGATAGGGATCAAAGGCCGCAGCGGGCCAATAGCTCAGCATGATATCGGCCAGGACCTGACCCGGCGGCGGTAATTGCCCAACGATGACGGATTGTTCCAGGCGCAGCCCATCGGAATCATAGGTGGCCAGGAACAGGCGGATACCGACCGACGACAACCCGGCCAGAACGACCTGGTGGTCGTCGGCGTTCAGCATCACCACCAGCGACTGAACCTGCCCGCCAAAGCGTCCCGTCAGCAATTGCTGACGCCGTAGTTCAGGGGTGATGCCGGCGGGCGGCAGAACCATCCTCACGCCGGGTTCCAGCCAGGCGCCGGGCGGCGGGGCGGCCGGTTCGGTCTGGGCGCAGCCCGCGACCAACAGCAGCGCCATCCAGAAAAATCGCGGCCCGCGCCGTTTCGGCATCATCCCTTCCCCCTTTCGCCACGCCCGGGCATCGCCAGCGGCGACAGCAAAAACGCAACGACGATACCGCTTCCTAAAACGATGCCGAAACTGCTGATGGCCTGGGTGGCGCTGAAGATCAGCATGCCCTGGGTCAGCAAGGCCGTGGCCATCGCCAGCCCGACCGCCAACAGCGAGGTCAGCGGCGTCCCCCGGCGATTGCCGAAGAACAGTGTGTAGTTGATCCCGATCCCCAGCACCAACACCAGAGCCAGCAGCGAAAACAGGCTGACACCGCGCCCCAGCAACGACAGAACCGCCAAAGCGCCGCCAAGCGACAGCAGCGAAGGAACAAAGCTTCTAAGCCCCTGACGCCAGCCCAACCGCAACACGGCCCCGATCAGGACCGCCCCCAATGCGGCCAGAAGCAGCCCGCTCAGCAAAACGCGATAACGCGCGAACAACTGATCGAAAGCCCCTTTGCGGTCCACCCAGGCGATACCGGGCTTCCCATCGGCCAAAGCCGCCAGCGCCGCGCCGTCCGTCACGCCCTGGACCGGGACCAGCACACCGCTCATCCCGCCGGGCAGGCTCAACCACAACAGCCGCCACCCCATGCTGACCGGGCTTGCCAGCCAGTCTTCGGGCAGAACCGGCATCCGCTCGACATCCACCTGCGCCTCCCCCAGCCCGACCGCCTTCAGCGCCTGGACGATCGCCGGCGCGGCGGCGCGGATCAACCCCAGATCCTGTTCCTGCCGCGCCAAGGAATTCAGCCCGATCGCCCGATAGCGCCCGAGGATCCCTTGTGCCTTCGCCTGTTCCAATGCGGGCGTGAACGCTTCGAGCCGTTGCAGAACCTGCTGGGGGTCATCGCCATGAACGATGAATCCCTTTTGCGTGGATTCCTGGCCGGTCAGCGCTTCAATCGCCCTGTCCTGATCCAGAAGATAGGCGGGCGGGGATTGCAGATGGGCGATGTCGTCATCGACGCGCAAGGTCAGAAGCGCCGGCAGGCAGAGCAGCGCCAGCCCCGCTGGCAGCCCCAGATAAAGCGATTTTTGCCGCCGCCAGGCCGACAGCCAGCGGGACAGCGGGATAGCGGCCGGGATCGGGCGGACCGGCAGGCCCCGGCACAGCAAGGGATGCCAGAAAATCACCGTCAGGCAGGACGCCGCCAGTCCGGCAGCCGCAAAGACCCCCATCTGACGGATGGCCGGAAACGGCGCGCAGGTCATGATCAGATAGGCCGATCCCGCCGTCAGCAGCGCCAGCAGCAGCGCCGGGCGCACCTTGGCCAGACTTTGCGCCGGCGATGCCTGGCGTCCATGCACCATACGCTCGACAAGGTAATAAAGCGTGTAATCCGCCGATATCCCGACGATGCTGATGCTGGTGGCCAGGGTCAGCACATGCACCTCGCCGAAGAGGGCCAGCACGGCCAGCGTTCCCGCCAGCGCGCCGACGCCCAGCGACAAAAGACACAAGCCCAGCGGCAGCAGGGAGCGGAACGTCAGGACGATCAATGCCAGCACGCCCAGAATCGTCGCCGTTCCCAGGGTCGATACATCGCGTTCGGCGGTGCGGGCGGCGTAGTCGCCGTAAAACACCGCCCCGCGCGACAGAAGAACCGCGTCCGGGTAACGCCGCTTCAACTCCCCCGCCAGTGCATCCAGCGCCGCAACCGTCTTGCGCATCGCGGCCATGTCGTCGGGCGGCCCCGCCACCTCGCCATGCAGAACGAACCAGCTGCGCCCTTGGCTGTCCTTTGTGCCCAGCCACCCTTTCATCAAGCTTAGCCGGCTGTCTCCTTGCGCCATCAGCGCAAGCTGCGCCCCGCGCACCAGCATCAGCGGATCGTGCGTGATCTCTCCCGCCCCGACCCCGGAAAAAGCCGAATAAAGCTGGGCTGTGACCCATTGCGCCTGCGCCTTGCCGTCATCTTGAAGACGCGCGCGCGTCGCCGCATCCAGATTGCCGTTCCTGTGGCTGTAGAGGAACGCGCCCCAGGCCTTTTGCCGTTCCTCATCAACCGGACCTTCGACATCGGCGAACAAGGGACTGGCTTGCAGCATTTCCAGCAAGGCGCGCGCGACGGCGGGGTCGGAATCCTCAGCCCCCGGACTGACCATCCAGAAAAGCTGGCGGTCCAGCCTTTGAAGAAAGGCGGATTGAAGCGCGGGCGGGACGTTCCCCAGCGACTGGCCCGGCAGCAGCGCCAGCACGCTGGAATTGATCCGCGCCTGAGGCAGCAGCGCTAGCAAACCCGCCGCCATCGCCAGACAGGCGAACAGCCAAGCCAAAGCGCGCCTGCGCGCGCCGTCAGGGCGAGGCGAAAAGACGGCGTTCATCGTCGCTCAACGCGGCGGGGATCAGGCGGTGGTCCGAAAAAACGATTTCCGTCAGGTCCCCCTGCCGGTCATGCAAAACGACCCGCTCCAGATAGGTTCGTCCGTCAAGATCAATGCCGGAAAACAGCTTGTCCAGGGGCGATGTCACGGGCACAAGACGCAAACCCCACCCTTTTTCACCCCGATCCTTGAAGGAAAGGTCAAAATTCTGTTCCAGGACCGCACGTTCGGCCAGGAAAAGCGTGCGCAGCAGCCGGTTGAACTGGAAAAGCTGCGGATTATCCTTCGCCGTCACGATCTGGGGCGGCTGTCCGTCGATATCCTGGACCATGCGCGAATCGTCGAGCAGAAGCCGCATCGGAAACGGTTTCGTCTGCCGCCAAAGCAGGCCGTCGTCGCGGGTGAAGATCATCTCGCCCGCAGAACGCAGCGGCTGCGGCAGACCGCTGATCTGCCGGGTCTGCTCGAAATGCGCCCGAACCACCGTCTGGGCCGCGAAACGGGACTGCACATCCGCCAGTGTCTCGGCATTGGCCAGGTTTGCGCAGAAAAGCGCCAGCACCCCGCCGATCCAGGCCTTCATGGACGCACCCCCATGCGCTCGAACAGAATGTCCGGGCATACGAAACAAAGCTCGCGGCTTTCCGCTTCGACAGCGACCTGAATGGTGTAGCCGGTCGTCGCGCGCCGGCCGCTGGCGGCGTCGGTGATCCGGTATCCGATGCGCAGGCGATTCTCGAATTCCTCGATCCGCGCCCGCACCCGGATCTTTTGTTCAAAGACCAGCGCGTCGCGGTAGGTAAGCCGCGCATCCACCACCGGCCACAGATAGCCCGACTCCCTCATCTGCCGGTAGCCGTAATCGAACTGGTTGAGCAACGCCTCGCGGGCGATCTCGAAATAGCGCAGATAATGGCCATGCCAGACCACCCCCATCATATCGACGTCGTGAAAGGGAATGGTCAGCGTCACTTCGGCGGTAAAACGCGGATCGCTCAGCACACCGTCACTCCTTGCCTTCAATGTCCGGGCTCATCGCCGGCAGACGCCAGAAATCGAAAAAATTGAACCAGTCCAACGGGGCCATCAACGCATAATGCTCCAGCCGGGCGGCGTAGCGGTCCACCGCCTTTTGCAAGCCTTCCCGCCTTTCGCCGCGCGGCAGGACCAAGGGATCGGCGAACGGCTCGCAATAAAGATGAAGCCGCCCATCGTCCCGGCGCAGGGCGAACAGAGTCAGGACCGGGCAGCGCAACGTCGCCGCCAGAATAAAGGGGCCTTCGGGAAAGGGGGCCGGCTGCCCCAGAAACGGGCTCCAAACCACGCGCCAGCCACCACGCTGAGGATTGACGGCGATACGGTCGCCGACGATCACGACCCATTCCCCGCGATCCAGCTTTTCCTTGAGCTGCACCGCCGTCTCGGGCCCCAGGGCGGACACCGGCAAAAGATGAAGACCGGCCTGGGGGGCCACTTCTTCGATGACCGCCTGAAAGCGGCGGGCATTTTCATGGAACACCAGCGCGTTGACCACCGGACGGCCGTTTTGGCGGGCCAGGGCGCGGCAGGTTTCGACATCGCCGAGATGGGAGGCAAGAACAAGGACGCCGCGCCGGTCCGCCCCGTCCAGAAACGCTTCGGCCCCCGGCGCGAAAACAGCTTCCTTTCCTATGGACAATTCCCCGCGCCAGCCGGCGATCTTGTCGATCATGGCCTGGCCGAAACGCAGGAAATGCCGGTAACTGCCAAGATTCGCCGGAACGGGCCGATGATTCTGGCGCAAGGTTCGCCGCACGCGGTCCAGCCAGTCTTGCGATGCGCGGCGCGCATCATGGGCGCACAGCCAATAGACCGCCGTCACCGGATAAAGCAGGCCGGAAAACGCACCCCGCCCCAGCCGGTCCCAAACCGCCAGCATGACGCGCATCCCCCACAGCCCCTTAAGCTCGTCGGTGCGCGCCCAATGGCGGCGGCGGCGGCGCAAAAGGGACGGCGCACGCCGCACCATGCCGAAAAACAGCCGAGCATGCATCCGCGATATCCGCCAATTATCCTTGACCGCGTTGAAATGCGACACGCCATCCGGGGGATAGGTCACCCGGATCGGCAGGAACCGGCAATCGACACCCTGCCAGTACAGCCGGACCATCACGTCGGTGTCGAAATCCATGCGCATTCCCAGCCGGGACCGGGCCGCTAAAGCAAGGGTCGGCGCGATGGGATAGACGCGAAAGCCGCACATGCTGTCCTTGATGGCAAAAGACAGTGTTTCGATCCAGACCCAGACATGGGTGATCCAGCGGCCATAACGGCGCGCGCGCGGCATCGTGCGGTCATAGACCGGCAACCCGGACAGCAGGGCATCGGGATGATGCCGGGCGTCATCCAGAAAACGGGGGATGTCCTCGATCGCATGCTGTCCGTCGGCGTCGATCTGCACCGCATGGGTGAACCCCATCCGAAAGGCTTCGCGCATCCCATGCAGAACCGCGCCACCCTTGCCCAGATTGCGTTCCAGACGCAGCAATCTCACCTTTGGATGACGGTGCGCCAGATCGTCCAGCGCCTGCCTCGTCTCCTCTCCGCTGCCGTCATCGACCAGAATGACGGGCAGGCCGGACGGTTCCAGACGCGCGATCACATCGCCCGCCGGAAGACCGTGGTCGTAGCAGGGAATCACCGCGCATGGGCGAAAGGCGGAGGGATCTAGCGGCACAATTGGATCTTTCCGGCGCTGGCAAGGCTCGCCGCCGCCTCCGCCTCGCGCCGATACTGAAAAGACAGAATGCCACCCTCCGCCTGCCAGTCCAGCGACAAGAGGACATGATCGCCGGGCAGAAGCGGGGCCTGGAACTTGACGCTCCGCACCGCCTGGAAACGATGTGACGGGGCCAGCATGTCCAGACCATGGCGGATAGCCCAATCCAATTGCGCGACCCCGGGCAGCAGGGGCTGCACCGGGAAATGCCCCTGGAACCAGAACAAGGCGGGATCGAGAACGAACGCGATCTCGGCCTGGCTTTCCGTCCGTTTGCGATACAGCCACTCAGGCGACATCATCGAACATCTCCCTCATCCGCTCGGCGATGCGCTTGCCCATGGCATTTTCAGGGATTCTTTCCGTCTCGCGCCAATAGCGCGGCACCGCCACCGGATCGAGCCAAGCCGACAATGCCCGGCGCCAATCCTGTTTCTGCCGCGCGCCACCCCCGCTTCGCCAGTCGTGGCGCATCGCGTCGGTCAGCACCAGCAACGCCCCGATATGGCGCCGCCGGCCGCGTTCGATCAACACCGCCGCCGCGTCGCAAACACCGTCCAACGCCCGCAAGCGGCGCTCGACCTCATCCAATGAAACCCGTTTTTCTTCGATCTTGACGATCCGGTCCCGCCGCCCCAGCAGCCGGAAGCACCCTTGCGGCGTCACATCCAGCACGTCATCCAACGCCACGCCCTTCAGCTCCGGGATCAGCGGCGACAAAGCCCGCCACCCATCCCCGTCGGCCAGCAGGCGCACGACCGGGAAAGGCCGCCAGGGCGGGTCCTCCGTCACGCGGTGACGCCAGGCAAGAACACCCGTTTCCGTGCTGCCATAGATTTCATGCACCGCAACCCCGAACCAATCCTCGGCCCGATCGGCCTCCGCCGCGGACAAAGCGCCGCCCGCCGACAAAAGCATGCTCACGCCGGGACGCGCCAGCGGCGATCCCAGCCTTTTCAGAAAAGCGGGACTGGCGATGAAGGCATGGGGAACGCTGCAATCCAGCGCCGCCAACTGCTCGGGGTAAAAGATCATGTCCGCATGCAGCGGCAGTCCCAGCGCCAGCGGCAAAACGATGCGAAAAGTCAGGCCGTACAGATGCTGGGGACTGACCGAAGCGATAATCCGGCTGCCGGCCAGAATCGTCGAAAACTCGCCGGCCAGCGCCGACGCTTCCCAATCGAGGCAGGCAACCGGCTTGACCACGCGCCGGGGCCGCCCGGTCGAGCCGGAGGTGAATAATTCGACCGCGCGATCTTCCGCCAGGGCCGGCAATTCGGCGTTCATCGCCCCCGCCGGGCAAAACGGCGTCAGCGGGTCCAGGACAAGCTGGGGGGCGTCCACATCCAGCTTGTCCCTGCCCAGCAGGCCCGTGAACGCACCCTGCCCGATCATCTCCCGCAGAAGAGCCGGGCGGTCATGCCCCGGAATCACCGGCGTTTTACCGGCATGGAGCAGGCCGAGCAGCGCGGCGGTGAAACCATATCCGTCTTCAAGACGGATAGCCCAGCGATCACCCGGCATGTTTTTAAGCCGTTGCGCCAGCGCCGCGACATCGCGCCGCAACCGTTCCCGTGTCCAAACATGATCGCCCGCCCAGGCGACAAGATCGCCGCCAGGACGATCGGCATCCAACCATCGCGCCATCGGCAGGCAAGATATCATCGCTGTTCCCGCGCCATGACGCGCTGGCGCACGATCCATTCGCCTGCCATCAATCCCCCGATCAGCAGATAGGAGATCAGGCCGTTCCAGGCTGTCCACACCGCCATATCCCCATGAAGACAGGTCGCCAGGGCGATGCCCCCGTTCAGCAGAAAGAAGACGCACCAGATCTCGGTCACCCGCCGGGTATAAGGAATGGCCTCGGCGGGCAATGCCGGGTCCTGCCACCGGGCGATACGTTCCACCAGGGGCACGCCCGTGACCAGCGATCCCCCGAACAGAACCAGCAGCACCGCGTTCACCAGCACGGGGTAAAACAGCAACAGCCGATATTCGCGCAGCACCAGACTGGCCACGCACAGGAAAACCGCCACCAGGGCCGCACCCATGGCCCCATGCCGCAAAGGTCCCCGGCCCGCCCCGCCCAGTCTCAGGCGCAACAGCAGAAGCACGGCCATAAGCGGCAGCATCCAGCGAAGACCGCCCCGCTCGATCCCCAGCCAGACGATGAAAGGCCAGGTCAGAAGCAGCAAAGCCGATGCCGTCAAAAGGAACCGGCGTCCGCGATCATGCCTTGGCGCCGGCATCGGCGGTCACGGCTCGTCGATCAGGGTTGCGACGACATCGACGACATCCCCGACCGTGCGCACGGCCTTGAACATCTCCGGCTTGATCTTTTTGCTGGTCTTCTTTTGCAGATGAACGACCAGATCCACGGCGTCGATACTGTCGAGTTCAAGATCCTCGTAAAGACGGGATTCGAGCGTAATACCCTTGGGGTCAAGCTCGAACAGATCGGCCAGAAGCTGGGACAGTTCCTCGAAAATAGCGTTCTTGTCAGCCATAATGGACGAACTCCCTCAGCCGCGTTGAGATTGAATAAAAGAGGCCAGGCTTTCGACCGAGCGGAAATGCTGCCGCATTTCTTCGCTCTCCGAGGAAAGCACCACGCCGTAACGCGATTTGAGCGCCAACCCGAGTTCGAGAGCATCGATGGAATCGAGACCGAGACCATCGCCGAACAAGGGTGCGCCCGTTTCGATGTCGTCCTCCGACACTCCGTCCAGATTCAGCGTGTCGATAATCAACCGTTTGATTTCCGTATAAAGCGCCTGCATGTCCTCTCCTTGAATCCGTCGGCCCGGATTCCGTCTTTGACCCTCAAGCCGCATGAGCCGCGCCGCCATTGCCCAGCCGTTGCGCAAGATACCGGTTCAATTCCCGCACGATCCTGGATGGTTCCTGCACAGCGCCACCCTGGAAGGTTTCGGGATCGATCCTTTCTTGCACACTGACGTGGAAGAACGGCTTGCGCGCCGGCACCTGGTGCCAACGGCTTTCCTTGTTCAGAAAATGTTCGCTGCACTGAATGGCAACGACCAGCAGGGGGCTGGAACAACGCACGGCGATGTTGGCGGCGCCCCGTTGCAGGACCATCGTCTTTCCCGGCGAGGTGCGCGTCCCTTCCGGGAAAATCAGGATGTTGTTGCCCGCGGCCAGACGCTGGCGGCAATCGGGCAAAAGCTCTGCCGCCTGGCTGTTAATCAGATAATCCGCCGCACGCACCACCCCGCGCAAAAACGGGTTATGCAGCAAAGCACTTTTGACCAGGCAGTCGGTCTCGGGCATGACCGAGGCGAGCAGGACATAATCGATCAGGGTTGGGTGGTTCGCCACCACCAGGCAGCCTTGTTCGCCGCGCAGCAAGTCCTGCCCATCGATCCGGTAATCCAGCACGCCAAGAAACCGCGTGGCACGGAGAAAAAGCCGGAAACTGGCCGAAATGCTCCGCCGGGCAAGCCAGCGACGTTTCCGTGGATCGCGTTGGACAAGAAACAGAATATTGAACCAGGCCAGCGACAGGAACAGTCCGCCCACGCCGAAAGCGGCGAAGCAGACACCCGTCATCGCCTGCCGCCACAATCGGTCGGCCGAACTCCCTTCCCCCGCCATCGTCACGCCCCGCCTTTCTCAGATCCTCTGCCAACGCCAATTCAACCGATCCCCCGGCACATCGAATATCGGCGTTTCCCCAAGCCACCCCTTCAGAAACATCAATCCTTGCGGCAAGGATAATTCCTCGCCCGATTTTTCGCACCTTCCGCTTTCGCAGCACAGATCGTCGCCGGCCTCGATCACCAAGGCGACGGCATAGGCCCAGAACGGAAACGTCTCGGGAAAAAAGGGACGATAGAAAACGGGTATCGCACCGTCGAAATCCACCATCAGCACCCGCCGATAGCCCGCCTGCAGCAGACACTGCACTTCATACATCCCCTGCTGGAACGTATCGACGCCAGCGGACAAGGATGACGACACCAGGGGCAATTTCGATGCGATCGTCAGGCTGCCGACCGACGAATTATGCACGGACATGGCAAAGTCCGTCGGAGAGATCGGCTGCGCCGTCGCCAGCGCCTGCAAGATCCGGAAGTTCCGCTCCAGCTCGCCGTGCCGGCTTGTATAAAGCACGGCCTCTATGTCGTGACGGGCCAACAAGGCCATGCCGCAATCGACCGCTAACCGGCTTCCCGAGGTCAAACGGCGCGCGGTCATCATCGGAAGCAAAACGGATTGGACCGGGGGTGCGGATGGGTCGATTTCCCGGTCGCCACGGGCCCAGTCGCGCCAATCCGCCGCCTCGCTCACGCCGGGAGCGCGCGCCATCCAATCGACGATCTTCAGTTTGAACGCCATCCCGCGCGTTTCCCCCCCGGCCGCCTCCAAAAGACGGCCATCACATTTTCACACAGATCAGCAAACTGTGTCCCGCCCCCAACCCGTCGATCCGCCGTTCTACACTGAAACCGGCCTGATCGAGAACCGTTTCGAACGATTCGATACTGTAGAAAGCGCTATATCCGTTCGCCATGCACGTAAAGTAAAGAGAGATCGCCTTCAAGCTGAAGGACGCCCCATCGACTTCGGCGCATCCCAGAACAGACCCATGATGCACAAGACATGCGCCGAGCCGGATGAGCTGGGCGATCCGCTTCAGAATGCGACCGATCTGTTCTTACGAGTCGGCGATGACGACCGGAAGAACGTCATCGCACCGACAATGCCGCGCTGCCCAGATGGACAGCGCGCATCGAAGACCGATCCCCGATCATAAAGGAAGATTTAAATTACGAGTTTCTATTGTCGGCAAGATTCAACTGAATCTCCTTATCGAGACTCCGTATCCAACTATTATACTTCTTGTGAATCATGCCGTCTTTCTCGTTCATATTCTTACTGCTGACATAGTCGATGGTATAGTCTGTTCCAGAATAGGTGATGCGAATAACAACGACATGGTCACGCGTCTGAAACTGCCCCGTAATGACTCCAGGGGCCGTCACCGTCATTGCCCATTCACGTTCCCGCCCAGCTTTCAAAATGGCCGTCTTCACTCGATCCGAGGGAACGACCGTCGATATTGAGCTGTGCAAGGGCTGGATAGGAACCCCGTTCACGCAGCCGGATACGACCCCCAGAAACCCGGCAATAACAATACATTTCATGAAATTCACGATCATGGCATTCCCCCGCACCAGACAAGATCAGGATGATCTCTTAAATATTAAGATGAATAATTACATAAAAAGTAAATGAATAAATATTGATATGCGCCCTATGAATAGGCAAATTTATCGAAATATAACCGCGATTAATTAATTGTTAACGCCCTCAAGGGGCATAATGGAATTGTGGTTACATACAAAACAAATGATGACAACCTACAATTTTTACAAAGATTATATTGGTTTAATAATTAAAGATACTCCAATATTTACCAGAAACAGGATATAGAGAAGCGCCAAAAAATCGGGCAAGCTGTTTCCTTGTTCCCCAGCTTCAGACAGATGGGCCGTGATGGAGAACGCGCCAAGGCGGTGATGCTCCCCGTTTTCATCCGTTGGCCGGCGTCCTACTTCGCAGGGCCACATTCAGCCAGACAAAATCACAAAAAAGCCCGCAGTGATGCGGGCCTAAATGTTTTTCGCAACTCTTTGACGCCAAGCGGCGCCGGACGCGGGATCACTCCCACTCGATCGTTCCCGGCGGCTTCGAGGTGATGTCGTAGGTCACGCGGTTGATGCCTTTGACCTCGTTGATGATGCGGTTGGAGATGCGCGAGAGGATTTCGGGCGGGAAGGCGTAGAAATCGGCGGTCATGCCGTCTGTCGATGTCACGGCACGCAGCGCGCAGGCGAAATCGTAGGAGCGGGAATCGCCCATCACGCCGACGGTGCGCACCGGCAGCAGCACGGCGAAGGCCTGCCAGATGCTGTCATAAAGCCCGGCCTTGCGGATCTCGTCCAGATAGACCGCGTCGGCGCGGCGCAGGATATCAAGCTTTTCGCGCGTGATGTCCTGGCCCGGAATGCGGATCGCCAGTCCCGGTCCGGGGAAAGGATGACGGCCGACCATGTCTGCGGGCAGGCCCAGTTCGCGGCCCAGGGCGCGGACCTCGTCCTTGAACAGCTCGCGCAAGGGTTCGACCAGCTTCATATTCATGCGTTCGGGCAAGCCGCCGACATTATGATGGCTTTTGATCGTCACCGACGGTCCGCCGATCACCGACACCGATTCGATCACATCCGGATAAAGCGTGCCCTGGGCCAGGAATTCGGCTCCGCCGACCGCGCGCGCCTCTTCCTCGAACACATCGATGAAGGTTGCGCCGATCAGCTTGCGTTTTTCCTCCGGGTCCGTCTTGCCGGCCAGCTTGGACAGGAACAGATCCGAGGCATCCCTGTGCACCAGCCGGATGTTGAAGCGGTCCCTAAACAGCGAAACCACCTGATCGGCCTCGCCTTGGCGCATCAGGCCGTGATCGACGAAAACGCAGGTCAGCTGATCGCCCACGGCTTCGTGCAGCAGCGCCGCAACCACCGAGGAATCGACCCCGCCCGACAAACCGCAGATGACCCGGCCCGAACCGATCTGGGCGCGCGCGGCGGCGATGGCGCGTTCCTTGAACGCCGCCATGGTCCAGTCGCCCCGGCAGCCGACCACGTCATGGGTAAAGCGGCGCAACAGATCGGCCCCCTTCGGGGTATGCACGACTTCGGGATGGAACTGCACGCCGTAGATGCGCCGTTCGTCATCGGCGATTGCCGCAAAAGGCGCACCCGACGACGTCCCGACGACGCGGAAGCCCGGCGGCAGGGCGACGACGCGGTCGCCATGGCTCATCCAGACCTGTTCCTTGCTGCCTTTGCCCCATTCCTCGGCGAAAAGAGCGCAGGAATCGGTGATGTCGAGCCAGGCGCGGCCATATTCGCGGTCCTCGCCCCCTTCGACCGACCCGCCCAACTGCAGACACAAGGCCTGCTGCCCGTAACAGATGCCCAGAATCGGCAATCCGCTTGCCAGCACTGCGTCGGGACTGCGGGGTGAATCCTTTTCGGTCACCGAAGCCGGACCGCCCGACAGGATGATCCCTTTGGGCGCGAAACGGGCCAAGGAGTCGGGCGTCACCTTATTATAGGGATGGATTTCGCAATAGACGCCGCTTTCGCGCACCCGGCGCGCGATCAACTGCGTGACCTGGGACCCGAAATCGATGATCAGGATGGACTCGGAAACCCGAGGGGACATAGACGGCCTCCACTACAAAATGTGCGGACGTTTAATAACCCGGCGCGCCCGGCTCTGTCATCAGGACTTGGCGTCCGCGCCGACCGGAACCACGATGGGGCGGTGGCCGCAGGCGGCGACGAAGCGGCGGAAATCACCATTCGACAAGGTCGTCGTCGCGGTGTTGACCAACGGATGATAATTCAGCAAAGGCTGCTCCATCATCCCTGAATCGAGCACCGGGGTCACGCGGTGGGCCTTGTCGTTGATCAGGGCAAACGGCGTCACCGAACCCGGCGTGATGCCCAGCACCTCGAACAAAAGCGCGGCGGAACCGAAAGACAGCCGCGCCGAACCGATGCGTTGGGGCAGGTGTTTCAGATCGACGCGCGTTTCCGCCCCCGCCACCACCAGCCACAACGCGCCCTTGGCGTCTTTCAGGAACAGATTCTTGCAATGCAGGCCGGGGATGTCGCCCCAGACCTTGTTGCCCTGTTCGACCGTGAAAGCGGCCTCGTGCCGGGTCGTGCGGTAAGCGATGCCCAGCGAATCCAAAAACGCGAGCAGATCTTCGGGCGATGCGGGCGGCGCAGAAACGAAAGAAGCATCCATGCCGCGTTTTTTAATCCCATTCGCGGCCCCGGTAAAGGACCCCGCCCCCTAGGAAACGTCCAGCGGAAACCCGATCTGAAACGAAAGCGGATTGTTTTTGCATCCGCCACCGAAACGATTGCCAACATATGCAGTCCGGAACGCGCGAAAAAGCGGCGATTGGACATGGAGCCAGAACCGTTTGTCGGCTAACATGGCCCCCCTTTGGCCTCTGGCGGCCTTCGCGCCTTCCCCGGAGAGGGTCCCCTTCGTGATCATCGACGAACGCACTTACGCCATTCACCCCGCCCATGTGAAAGCTTATCTCGAACTTTATGTGGCCGAGGGCATGGCGATTCAGACCGGCCATCTCGGCCATTTGATCGGCTGGTTCACCACCGATGTCGGCATTGTGAACGAGGTCGTCCATATGTGGCGCTTCGACAGCCTGGGCGACCGCGAAACCCGCCGCGCGGCCATGGAGGCCGACCCCGCCTGGCAGGCATTCCGGGTCAAAACCTCCCCCTTCGTGCAAAGCATGCGCAGCCGCATCCTGCGCCCGACCTGGTTCTCCCCTTTGCAATAGCCGTCCTGCCATGGCCGAAGCACCCGTTACACCGGAAAGAAGCGGCGCGGCCAGGCTGGCCGCAGCCCTTTTAGCCCGGATCGAGTCCATCCTAGGTACACTGGGCGGCGTCCTGCTCGCGGCGCTTTTTCTGCTCGTCCTGGGATCGATCCTGCTGCGTCATCTTGCCTCGTCCGGCATCGACGGGGCCGAGGAACTGGCGACCTGGCTGTTCATCGCCCTGGTGTTCATCGGCTTTCCGGTCATGAGCACCAGCCCGCTCGCCATGCGGTTGGATTTCCTTATCGTCCGGCTCCGCGCCACGCCCCGCGCCGTGGTTGTGACCCTGGCCGACGGGATCGGCCTGTTCGCCGCCCTGGTCGTGCTTTCCGGCGGAATCGACGTGACTGCGGCCATCGGCGGCATCTCCCCGTCCCTGGGGCTGCCCGAAGGGCTGCGGTTTGCGCCCGTAGCGCTGGCCGGCGGTCTGGCGGTATTGACCCTTTTTCTCAATCTGCTGGCGTCCGGGCGGCGCATCGCCGATCTGGCGGCCGTCGCCGCCATCGGCGGGGCCTTGTTCGCCGTCTCGCATCTGCCGGGATTAGTGCCGATGACGATGCCCAGCCTGGCCGCCAGCGCGATTGCCATGCTGGCGCTGATGATCGGCGTTCCCCTGCCCCATGCCCTGATCGCCGGATTGGCGCTGGCCATCTGCTTCGGCGCACGCATGCCGGAAGCCGCGATCGTTCAGAACGTCGCCGCCGGAACCGGTAAATTCCTGCTGCTGGCGATCCCCTTTTTCCTGCTGGCGGGCATTCTGATGCATGCCGGCCACCTGGCCAGCCGTCTGGTGGCGCTGGCCAGCGCCCTGGTCGGGCATAAAAAAGGCGGGCTGGCCCAGACGACGCTGCTGACCAATCTGCTGTTTTCCGGCGTGTCCGGATCGTCGGTCGCCGATGCTGCCTTCAGCGCCAAGGTGTTGACGCCGGGCCTGACCGCCAGCGGCTATCGCCCGGAACAGGCCGCCGCCATCTGCGCCGCGACATCGATCCTGCCCAACATCCTGCCGCCATCGATCGCTTTTCTGATGCTGGCGGTGGTGACCAATCTGTCGGTCGGCGCGCTGTTCACCGGCGGATTGGTGGCGGGGTTATTCCTGGCCGCCGCGCTGGCCATCGCCATTCACCTCATGGCCGACGGAAAAAGCGGGCTGCCGCCGGCCAGCCGGGAAGAACGGCTGCGGACGGCAAAACGCGCTTTGCCGGTCCTGGGGCTGGCGGCCGTGATTTTTTTCGGCATCCGTCTTGGCTTTGCCACGCCGACCGAGGCAGCGGCGCTGGCCGTGCTTTACACCCTGCTGGCGCTGCCGCGGGACGAGCGGGCATCCCGCCCCCGCGTCATCCGCGATGCCTTCAAACGCGCCGCCAGCGAAAGCTCGGCCATCGGCATGCTGATCGGCGCATCGGCTCCGTTCGTCTTCATCCTGGCCCTGGACCGGCTGCCCCAAGCCGTCGAGCATCTGATGATGGTCATGGGCGGCGGTCCCTGGATGGTGATGCTGACGGCTTCGATCCTGCTGCTTATCGCCGGGCTGGCGCTGGATATCGCGCCCGGCATCCTGCTGTTTTCACCGCTTCTGATGCCCAGCGCCGTCGCCGCCGGCATCGATCCCATCCATTTCGGCGTCCTGATCGTCATCAATCTCATGATCGGCGGGTTGACGCCGCCGGTCGGGCTGCTCGTTTTCGTCGCCGCCGCCGCCGCCGGACAAACCAGCGAAGCGGTCTTCAAGGC
>JAYFRE010000114.1:0-7880 GCA_034926235.1 Rhodospirillaceae bacterium | reverse complement strand
GGGGTCGGGGCGGGTGGGGGGGTGGTGGGGGCGTCGTTCATGTCCGCCAGCATCCGGTCCTTGGGCTGGGCGGGGGGCAGGGCGGCGATGTCGCCGATCTGGTCCGGCGTCAGAAGCCGCATGCCGAGATGGCGTTCGGCCTGTTCGCGCAGGCGCTGAGGATCGTTCAGATAACTCCATTCCGCCTTGAGGACATGGATGTTCTCGCGGGTGGCGACGATCTCTTTGCGCAGGGAATTCAGGCGCTGTTCCTGGGCCTGAACCTCGAATTTGAGCAGGAACAGGGCTCCGGCGGCGACGACGGCAAGCCCGGCCCAGACGAATGTCGTTCCCTTCATCATAGCCCGGCTCCTTCTTCGTTCCAGGCCGGAGCGCCGGTCCGTTCGGCGATGCGCAGGCGCGCCGAACGCGCGCGCGGATTGCGGTCCGCCTCGGCTCTGCCGGGACGGATCGGCCGTGTGGCGATCAGACGGAAGGTGGCGGCGCGGCCATCCTCGGGAAGGGGAAGATGGCGGCTGGGCCGGGGCGCGGTTCCTGACCGGTTCTTGAGGAAAGTTTTGACGGCGCGGTCTTCGAGCGAATGGAACGACACCACGGCAAGCCGTCCGCCGGGAGACAGCAGCCGTTCAGCGCCCCGCAGACCGCGCTCGATTTCGCCCATCTCGTCATTGACGGCGACCCGCAGCGCCTGGAAGGCGCGGGTGGCAGGGTCGATGCCGTCATTGGAGCGCGGCACGATGCGGCGGATCAGGCCGGCCAGTTGGCCGGTGGTGGTGAAGGGCGTCTGTTTGCGGTCGGCGACGATGGCGCGGGCCAACCGGCGCGCATGGCGTTCTTCGCCGTAACGCCAGAAGATGTCGGACAGTTCTTCCTCGGGCAGGCTGTTGACCAGATCGGCGGCGTCGGTCCCGCTTTGCTCCATGCGCATGTCGAGCGGGCCGTCCTTGGCGAAGGAAAAGCCGCGTTCCGCCTGGTCGATCTGCATCGAAGACACGCCGAGATCGAGGGCGACGCCATCGACCGCGCTGATGCCGGTCTCGGCCAGCAGCCGGTCCATATCGCCGAAACGTCCGGCCAGAACCGTCAGGCGTCCGTCGCGGACGGCGTCCATCCCCTGCGCGCGGGCTTGGACGTCAGGATCGCGGTCGATGCCGATGACGCGGCATTCGGCGCGGGCCAGCATCGCCATGGAATAGCCGCCGGCGCCGAAGGTGCCATCGACATAGAGGGCCCCGTCTCGAAGGGCGAGGGCGTCCAGCACTTCGTCCAACAAGACCGGCACATGCGGGGCGTTCATATCTCGCTCCCGCTCTTCAAGGTGATGCGCGGCGGATTGGCCATGGCCCGGGCGCGGGCCTCGTTGTGGCGCGCTTTCAGCGCGGAAGGCTCCCAGATCTGGAAGGTGCGGCCCCGGCCGACGAACGCGGCTTGGTCGGTGATGTTGGCGTGGGCGATCAGTTCTGCAGGCAGGATGATCCTGCCTTCGGGATCGAAGGAAATCTGGTGCGCGGAGGCGAAGATGAGCGTGTTGATGTCGTCCAGTTCAGGCGAAAAGACGTCGTAGGATTCGGACGAGGCGGCAGCGAGATTTTCCAGGAAGCTGGAGGGGTAGCCCTCGATCGCCTGGGCGGTGAAGGACGGGAAGGCGGCGAAGCCTTGGAAGCTTTGTTGCGACAGGGCAGCGCGAAACGACGCCGGGACGGAAACGCGCCCCTTGCGGTCGATCTTGTTGATAAAAGTGGAAACGAACAGCGCCATGGCTGGTCCGGTCCTTAACTGTTCATCCCCGTACCCACGGGGAATACGCCAACGCCCTTGGTCCCGCGTTCTTCACGCCGGAGCACGCGCCGCCGCCCCACGACGCCTGCCCATATTTGGGATATCATGGGCAATCATGGGCGTCAATGGAATCTACTAATAATGAAGCAGGTAAGAATCGGTTGTCAGAGTGTCTGTGCCAGGCTTCGTAGTTGTATAGCATGTAGCTGGAAAAACGATGTAATCGCTTTGCGTTGAGAAAAAGCCCTGACTGGAGAAGGATACTTTGTTCCCATTATGTTCTCGTTCGTTCGCGAAAAGTTCCGTTTCCCTCTGTCTCTTCAATGGGGGGAAGAGAAAGCGTCAGATGGTCTGTAAGCCGGGTTTTGTCGAGGATGGCCATTCATCTGGGACACCCGTTGCCGGATGCCTCGCGCGACCGACCCGGGCGACGGCGCGGAAAAAACGCCTGCCGGCTTGAAGCCGGCTTGCCGCCCCTATTTGGTCTTGCTCCCGGTGGGGTTTACCGTGCCGCCCCTGTTGCCAGGCGCGCGGTGCGCTCTTACCGCACCCTTTCACCCTTACCGGCCTGATTGCTCGAAACCGGCGGTTTGCTTTCTGTGGCACTTTCCCTAGGGTCGCCCCCGCCGGACGTTATCCGGCACCGTCTTTCCGTGGAGCCCGGACTTTCCTCCCCCGAAGGTAACCCTCCGGGAGCGGCCATCCGACCATCTGACGCGGGCGCTACCGTAAAAGGCCGCGCTCCTTCATGCAAGGGGGCTTTGCATGAAAACGATGATTATGGCTAATATTTGTCGAAGATTGGTGTAACGGCCATCACACCCAGCCATTTATTGGGCAATGGAAATAATAAAGCTGATCTTAGGTTTAACGACCGGTCTGTTCCAAGAGAGACGCTAGCCGTCCGAGCGTATCCGAATCGGCGTTACCATCGCATAGGTTGGGGCGGAAATGGCGCTGGAAGGCGGTTAGGACTGTTTTCGCATCCAGTCCGGGATCATATCCATAGCGTCCCAGCATCGCCTGGGCGGACAGCGCATCGGGGATTCTGTGGCTTGTTTCCGGCCATAATCCGATGCCCAGGCTGGCCAGCCAGGACCAATCGAACAATTCACCCGGGTCTTGTTTGCGCGCGGGCGCAATGTCGGCATGGCCGACGACATTGCCCGGAGGGATGGCGTGGCGCGACAAGATGCCCAGACACAGATCGGCCAGCGCCGCCATCTGCGCCGGCGGAAAAGGCCGGTAGCCGAATTCATGGCCCGGATTGACCAATTCGATGCCGATCGAACGGGCGTTGATGTCGGTGCGGCCCCGCCAATGCGCTTGCCCTGCGTGCCAGGCGCGCAATTCTTCGGGCACCAGCGCCAGGGTGCTTCCATCTTCGCCGATCAGATAATGCGCCGAAACCTCGGCAGCCGGATCGCACAGCCGGTCCAACGCGCTTTTCGCGTCCCGCATTCCGGTATAGTGAAGCACCAGCATGTCGATCGGCGCGTCCCCGGGCCGGGCGTCGTGATTGGGCGACGGATGCGAAACAAGGGACGGCCGGCTCAACGTGTTCCTCCCTGGAGCTGGGACGGCCAGAGCTGAATGGCGGCGACGCCGAAAATCGTCAGCGCGCCGCCCAGCAGCATCAGCCATCCCACCGGTTCGTCCAACAGCAGCCAACTGCCGGCGACGGCGATCACGGGGACAAGAAGGTTAAAGGGTACCACCCGATTGACCGGAAGGCGACCAAGCAGATAATACCAGATCGTATAGGATACGATCGAGGCGAGGATGGCGGTATAAGCCACCGCGCCCCAGCCCCGCCAGCCGGCCCCCATCATCGCCTCCCATTGCCCCTGTTCCAGGATGAAGGACAGCCCCAGCAGCAGGGGAAAGGAGAACAGGGCGACCCAGCCGTTCAAGGCGAAAGAATCGACGGGTCCGATCATCTTGATGATGATGTTGGCGCCGCCCCAGGCGAAGGCGGACAAAAGGATCATGATCATGGCGGTGGGGTCCGACACCGACGGGGTGCCGTTGATGACCACGATGCCGATCAGGGCCAGGGTCATGCCGATCCAGCCCGGCAGGCTGAGGCGTTCGCGGTAGAGCGCTAAAGCGAGGACGGCGGAAAACGGCACGCCGAGTTGCAGGACGATCGAAGCCGCGCCCGCGCCCATGCCCCTTACGCCGGCGAACAGAAGGCCGAAATGGCCGACGCCCAGCACCACCGAGAGGGCGATGATCAATTTGAGTTTGCCGGCGGGCGGGCGCGGGCGGAAAGGCAGCAGCAGCAGCGAAACGGCGACGAATCGCAGCCCGGTCAGCAGCAGAGGCGGCATTTCCTGCACCCCGACCTTGATCATCAGGATGTTGAAGCCCCAGATGGCGATGACGCAGGATACGAGCAGAAGATGACGCAGAGTCATGAGCGGCTTGCCCGTTCTTCCTTCATGGATTCGAGTTCCAGCCAGCGGTCCTCGGCGGCGGACAGAAGCGCGCGCGCCTCGTCCAGCCTTGCGCCGGCCTTGGCGAAGCGCACGGCGTCGCGGTTATAAAGCCCGGGATCGGCCAGCTCCTTTTCCAGCGCCGCGATCTCAGCACTTAAAAGATCGATCCGCCCGGGCAGCTCGTCCAGCTCCCGTTGATCCTTGTAGGAAAGGCGGACAGGGGCCTTGATCCGCGCCGGAGCGGCCATGGCGGCAGCCGGGGCCGGCTTGGCGGGCTTGACCGGCATCTCGTCCGCGACCTGCGCCAGATAGTCGGAATAACCGCCGACATGCTCCGAAATACGGCCATTGCCTTCGACGGCGATGACGCTGGTCACCAGGCGATCGAGGAAATCGCGGTCATGGCTGACGACGATCAAGGTGCCCTCATAGGTGGACAGCGTTTCTTCCAGAAGGTCGAGCGTGTCCATGTCGAGATCGTTGGTCGGCTCGTCCAGGATCAAAAGGTTGGAAGGCTTGGCCAGCAGCTTGGCCAGCAAAAGACGGGTGCGTTCGCCGCCCGACAAGGCGCGCACCGGCGAATGGGCCTGGCGGTCCTCGAACAGGAATTCGCGCAAATAGCTGATGACATGGCGCTGTTCGCCCCGCACCGTGACCGAATCGCCCGCGCCGTCGGTCAGCGTGTCCCACAGGCTTGCGTCGGGGTCCAGCGCCTCCCGCTTTTGGTCGAACCAGGCCATGGACAGGTTGGTTCCCAGCCGGATGGTGCCGGAATCGGGGGCCAGAGCCCCGGTCAGCAAGCGGATCAAGGTGGTCTTGCCCGCGCCGTTGGGGCCGATGATGCCGACACGGTCGCCACGGATGATGCGGGTCGAAAATCCGTCGATGACCGTCTTGCCCTGGAAGGATTTGGTGATGTTTTCCGCTTCGGCCACCAGCCTGCCCGACATCTCGCCGGATTCCGCGCCAAGTTTGATCGATCCCTGGCGCGTGATTCGTCCGGCGCGTTCCTTCCTGAGCGCGAACAGGGCGCGCAGCCGTCCCTGGTTGCGCCGCCGCCGCGCGGTGACGCCGCGATGGAGCCAATGGGTTTCGGCGAGGAGCCTTTTGTCCATCCGCGCCTCTTCCGCCTCTTCGATGGCGTAGATGGCTTCCTCGAAAGCGGGGAAATCGGCAAAGCCCTTGTCGTGTTCGCGCAAGGCCCCCCGGTCCAGCCACAGAGTCCGGGACGAAACGGCGTTCAAAAAGGCCCGGTCATGGCTGATCGTCACCAGCCCGCCCCGGAAGCCGGACAGCATCTCTTCCAGCCACAGGATGCCGGGCAGGTCGAGATGGTTGGTCGGTTCGTCCAGCAGCAAAAGATCGGGTTCGCCGATCAAGGCGCGGGCCAGGGCGGTACGCCGCGCCTCGCCCCCGGACAAGGTGGCGGGATCGCGGCGTCCGTCGATCTTGAGCGCGTCGAACAGCGTGTCCGCGCGCCAGAGCTGATCGCGTTCTTCGTTGGGCAGGGCTTTCATGACCCAGTCGCGCAAGGTCGGCGCGTCGATCACCGGGTCCTGGGTCAGATGGCCGATCCTGGTGCCGGGCTGAAGGAAGCGTTCGCCGGAATCAGGCAGGATTTCGCCGGCCAGAACCTTGAGCAGGGTCGTTTTGCCGCTGCCGTTGCGGCCGACCAGGCAGCAGCGTTCGCCCCGCCCCACCTGGACGGAGATCGTCTCGAACAGGGGACGGCCGCCGAAGGTGATGGAAACGTCGCGCAGGGACAGAAGCGGCGGCGGGGCCATCAGTCTTCACCCCGTTCGGCGCGGATCCGGTCATAGGCGGCGTTGATGGCGGCCATGCGGCTGGTGGCGCGATCGACATATTCCTTGGGCACGCCCTTGGCGATCATGGTGTCGGGGTGATGCTCGCGGGTCAGCTTGCGCCAGACCGCCTTGATTTCAGCCGAACTGGCTGTGCGCGGCACACCCAGCACCGCATAGGGGTCGTTTTCTTCGGACGGTGCGCGGGGCGCTTCATCGCCGAACCGCCGTTCGGTCAGCCCGAAAATGTTGGCCACAGTTTCCAGAAAGGTCCGCTCTTCGGGTGCAAGAGCGCCGTCGGCCAGGGCGATCCGGTGCAGCATCACCAGCACTTCGGCCAGCAGCAGCGGATTGTCGGCAAAGGCGTCGGCCAGCCGGCGGGCATGGTCTTCATAGCCCGCACTGTCCTTTTTCGCTTCGTCATATAAGGCGGCGATAGAGGCCCGTTGCGATGGCGGGATGGCGATGGCGGTCTTGAAGGCGTCGATCTCGGCGCGGACGACATGCCCGTCGATCTTGGCCAGCTTGGCGGCGAGCGTGACCACCGAGACGGTAAAGAGCTGCTGGCGCTGTTCAAACCGGCGAAAGACGGTTTTCGCCTGCCCGGCCTGCGCCGACAGTTTCTTGTCCACCCAATGCCCGATGATCAGCCCAACCAACGCCCCCAGCGGTGAATTATGGCCGAGAACGAAGCCCAGGAGGGCGCCGATGATCTTTCCCCATATCATGCCGGTCTGCCTACAACGAGCGGAAGGCGAAGGCAAGCGCGCAAAAAGCGGCTCATGATTGGGCGATGGCCTTGATCTTGTCCAGACCGCCCAGCTTCGGCGCCATCATCTGCCAGACGCCTTCGGCCCCGTCCACCCAATCTTCGCGCCGTTCGGGCTGAACGACCTTGCCGCCCGCGGCTTTCGCCTGCTGCATCGACAAGATTTCGTCCTCGACGATCAGGCGGTTGAACAGCGCCGCCCCTTCGGCCCCGGCTTGCGTGAAGACCGCCTTTTCATTGGCGTCGAGACCGTCCCAGAACCGTTTCGAGACATAGACGATGCCGCTGGCCCAGATATGCGCGGTTTCGATCAGATAGGGCACGACTTCGTAAAGCTTGAAGCCGGCATAGGCCGATTTGGTCAGATCCATCATATCGACCGCGCCCATCTTAAGCGCGTTATAGGTCTCGGTGATCGGAATCTGGGTCGGCACAGCGCCATAGGCGCGCCACAAGGTGGTGTGCAACGGGCTTTGCAGGACGCGGATGCTTTTGCCGACCACGTCCTTGGGTGTCCGCACCGGCTGTTTGGCAAGCAGGTTCCGCGCACCATAATTAAGGTAGCCCAGGACGATGAAGCCTTGGGCGGCGAATTGGGCGGCAAGCTCGCGGCCCAGCGGGCCATCGACGGTGCGCCGGACGTGATCGGCGTCGCGGAACAGGAAAGGCAGATCAAGGATCTGGGCTTCCGGTACCCAGCCCGATAGGGCGGAAACGGTCGAAATGCCGGCATCGACCGATCCCAGCCTTGCCCCCTCGGCGGTTTCTTTTTCCCCGCCCAGGGCGGCATTGCGGACGATGTTGAAATCGAACCGGCCAGGTAGTTTTTCATCGACGCGATCGCGGATGGCGAGCCAGATCTTGGTTTCGGGCTTGGTGTCGTCGAACAGCGAGGCCGCGGTCACGGGCTTTGCCGCCGCCCGGGCAGCGCGGCTGCGCAGCAAGGCGGGCGCTGCGGCGAACGCACCGAGCGACAGGGCGAAAGCGCGGCGGGACAGGGTGATCATGGGCGGTTCCTTTTGCGTTCTGGCATCATATTAGAAGATGGCCCACAGAACGGCGAAGACGCTAAGAACGCCCAGCGCGGCC
>JAYFRE010000003.1:0-11042 GCA_034926235.1 Rhodospirillaceae bacterium | reverse complement strand
CAGCCCCGGTTCCATTTGAATGTTACCGTCGATTCCCTGGTCCGCCTGCCCGATCGGCGCTGGGAGGTCGGCCTGTCCGACGGGCAGACCCTGATCGCGCCGGTGGTAATCATCGCCGCCGGTGTCGGCGCATTCGGGCCGCAGCGCCCCCCTCTGGCGACGCTGGACAGCTTCGAAGGCAAAAGCGTCCTTTATCATGTCGAACGGCCGGATGATCTGGCCGGAAAGCGGGTGGTCATCGCCGGCGGAGGCGATTCCGCCGTCGATTGGGCGATCGCCCTGGCCGATGTGGCGGCGCGGATCATGGTGGTGCACCGGCGCGCCAAATTCCGTGCCGCTCCCGCCTCTGAACAAAAGCTGAAGGAGCTGGCGCAGGCGGGAAAAATCGAATTGGTGACACCCTATGGCTTGGCGAGCCTGGCGGGAACCGATGGCCGGCTGGAATCGGTGACGGTCGAGACGCTGGACGGCGAAGAAAAAGTCCTGCCCGCCGACATCCTGCTGGCCTTTTTCGGCCTGGCCAGCAATCTGGGGCCGATCGCGCGTTGGGGATTGCTCATGGATGGTCCCAGAATCCGGGTCGATCCGTCCAGTATGGCCACCAATCTGGAGGGCGTTTTCGCCCTGGGCGACATCGCCAGCTATCCGGGCAAACTCAAGCTGATCCTGCAGGGTTTTTCCGAGGCGGCTCTAGCCGCCCACGCCGCCTATCCTTTTGCTCATGGCGGCGCGGCGCGGCATGTCGAGCACTCCACCCAAACCGGCGTCGCCAGTCTGGGGACATCCTCTATTTCTTGACCGTAACCACCAGATCGTTGACGACCTGCTTCACGCCTTCGACGCCGGCGGCAACTTCTCCGGCGCGGCGTTTGACATCCGGCTGATCGACAAAGCCGCTCAGCTGGACAACGCCGTTATGCGTTTCGACACTGACATCGATGATGTACATCTTCAGTTCGGTGGCGATCGACGCCCTGACTTTGGTCGAGATGGCCGCGTCATCGATATATTGGCCGGTTTTTTCCACCGCCTGTTCCGGAGACGCGCACGCAGCAACCAGGGGGGTGAACAGGAGAGCCGCCGAGAACGGGATCAATAAGTGTTTTCTCATGGACAAAAAACCTTTCCTCGGTTGTTTCCCCCCTTACTGAAACCAGAGTGCCTTGAGAGCATGCGGCAAGGCAATAATGCAAATCGAGCTATACGATTTTCCAGTTAAACTTCGCCGGCCGGCAAATGAATGATAAAAGTCGATCCTTCACCAAGCGCCGATTCCAATTCAACATACCCGCCATGCAACCCGACGAAGTTTTTTACCAGGGTCAGCCCAAGCCCCGCGCCCGGTTCCTCCGCCTCATCTGCGGCGGCGCGCATGAAAGCCCCGAAAACCCGCTCCCGATCTTCGATCGCGATACCCCGCCCGCTATCACTGACGGCGAAAATGATTTCGTCGCCTTTGGACAAGGAGGATCGCATCGCCACCAAGGCAATCCTCCCCGTTTCCGGCGTGAATTTGATCGCATTGGACAAAAGATTGAACAGGACCTGCCGGATGCGCCGTTCATCGGCGACCATCCAGCCGATATCGAGCGGGCAATCGAAGGTTAGAACCAGACGCTTTTCCCGGATACGTTCACGGGTCAGGGCCAACACGGCGGCCAGCATGGCGTGGATATCGACCGCGTTCAGAGACAACGCCATCTGCCCGGCTTCGATCGCGGCCAAATCCAGAATGTCGCTGAACACCTGTTCGAGATGTCGTCCTGCCGCCGTGATGCCGTTGGCATAATCCGTCTGCCGGTTGTTCAGCGCGCCGCAACAGCCGCTGGCCAGGATGTCGGCATGCCCCAGAATCGTCGTCAGCGGCGCGCGCACTTCGGCGCTGACGCTGGCCAGAAATTCGCTCTTCAGTTTGTCCGCCGCCGCCAGGGCTTCATTCCGCTCCCGCAACGCAATTTCGACCCGGACGCTGTCGCTGACATCCAACCATGTCGTCAGCACCGATCCATCCGGCAGCGGTAGGCTGGCATAATCGAGATGCGAGCCATCCGAGCGTTCGATGCGGCCGCGATGACCTTGCCGGCTGGTGAACAAGCCCGCCAATTCGTCGCGCGCCTCGGACCAATCCGTGGCGGACAGGAAGAATCCCCTCAGCCGGCCAACCAGTTCGCCGATATGGGGATGCCCCTGCAAAAACTCTGATTCCAGCTTCCATATCCGGCCATAAGCCGGGTTCGACAGACGCAGCCGCCCGTCCGAGCCGAACACGGCCACCCCTTCATGCAGATTGTCCAGGGTTTCGCCATGCACGGCGAGAGAGGTCGTGTAGGACCGCTTCAGCGCCAGCGCGTCGGTGACATCCTCATAAGTGAAGATCAACCCGCCGAACGGGTGCGGCGAAACGACCCGGCGCAAGGTGCGTTCGTCGGGAAGGTGGAGCAGGTCCTCGCGGGGTTCCAGAAGCGACGTGAACCGGCGAGTTTCCTCGTCCCTGAAGTCCCGGAAATCGGCAACCTCGGGCAAACGTCTCGTTTCACGCCAGAAATCCAGCAATTCGCCATAGGTCGGCTTCGTCTCGCCCCATTCATCCTTCAGCCCCCACAATTTGCGGAAAGCGGTGTTGAAAAAGGACAATCGAGTATCGGCGGCAAAGATGGCGATCGCGGAGCCCAGATTTTCCAGCACCTCGGCATGGGCGGCGGCGTGACGCTCGACCAGAGCCAGCGCCTCTTCCTGGCGGGTGCGGTCGATGGAGATACCCACGGTCAAAAGACCGTCCGCCCCGCCCCCCATCAAGGGAGTTTCGATCACTTCCGCCATTTTCCGCGCTCCCTCCATCACCAGATGGAAGGATTCGCCCCGGCTCGCTCCGGCTGCGCGCGCTCGTGCGGCCAAGGCCCGCGCCTCGCGCACCATGCCGACCGGCACCAGTTCGCGTCCCTGTTCGACCGCTTCTTCGGGCGAGGCCGCGTCCACTGCCCGGGCATAGGCCAGATTGCAGCCGCGCAGCGCGAGATCATCGCCCCGGATCCAGACCGGCACCGGCAGCATGTCGAAAACAGCGCGCAACTGATCGCGCCCGTTCAGCAGGGTTTGGCTTTCCAACGCCAACCGATCCAGCACAACGCTCCGCTCGGTCACGTCGCGCATCCAGACCACATCCGACAACGCCCGGCCGATTTCGTCCGCGGCCCGCCCCCCCAGCACCAGCACACGCCGGGACGCGTCGCGCAAAGGAAGCTCAAGCTCGAACCCTCGCCCTTCTGCGCGCAAAGTCTCGACCGCCGCCGCCAGTTTTTCCGCCGCGTCGGGTGGAAAGCTGTCCAGAACATTGGTGAAGGAGGAACCGACGCCGCCGAACAGATCAAGCAGCACGGCAAGACGGCGTGAGCATCTCTCGCCGGTGGGCTGACCGTCCTCGTCCAAATCCCAACGGTAATGACCGTCCGGCGCGCCCGCCAGAATCTCGAACAGGCGAGCGCGGGCGGTGCTCTGGCGCAGGGCCTCGTCGGAAGCCCGGCGCCATAAATAATGCTGCCACCACAACAAAGCGCACAGAATCGCCGCCGCCGCCAGCAGCAAGAGTTCGCCTGGGCCGCCATCCGGTTCCAAGACCAGGGCCAGCACGGGCAAAGGCAGGGTCACCCCGGCCAGAATCAAGGGAATGGCGATTCCCTTCATGCGCGGTTCATCCCCTTCGAGTAAAGGTTAGGGTGCCTGCTTGTGCCGCGAAAAACAAGCACCCCCAGTCCTTATTGGGGGCTCGCCCCCTCCCGGTCCATCAATAGCGATAGGCTTCGGGCTTGAAGGGGCCCTCGACCGGAACATTGATATAGTCGGCCTGGCGGGCCGACAATTTCGACAGCTTCACGCCGATCTTGGCCAAATGCAGCCTGGCCACCTTCTCGTCCAGATGCTTGGGCAGGACATAGACCTTGTTTTCATAGGCCCCTGCATTGGTGAACAGCTCGATCTGGGCCAGAACCTGATTGGTGAAGCTGGCCGACATCACAAAGCTGGGATGGCCGGTGGCGCAGCCCAGATTGACCAGACGCCCTTCGGCCAGAACGATCAAACGCTTGCCATCGGGGAACGTGATTTCGTCCACCTGTGGCTTGACGTTGGTCCATTTGAGATTCCGCAAGGCCGCGATCTGGATTTCGGAATCGAAATGACCGATGTTGCAAACGATCGCCCGATCCTTCATCGCCCGCATATGATCGAGCGTGATGACATCGATATTGCCCGTGCAGGTCACGAAGACATCACCCTGGGGAGCCGCCTCCTCCATGGTCAGGACCTGATAGCCTTCCATCGCCGCCTGCAACGCGCAAATCGGATCGATCTCGGTGACGATCACGCGCGCGCCCTGGCTGCGCAAGCTGGCCGCAGATCCTTTGCCGACATCGCCGAAGCCGGCCACGACCGCAACCTTGCCCGCCAGCATGACGTCGGTAGCGCGCTTGATGCCGTCCACCAAGGATTCGCGGCACCCATAAAGATTGTCGAATTTCGACTTGGTCACCGAATCATTGACGTTGAAAGCGGGGACCATGAGGCGCCCGGTCCGGGCCATTTCATAGAGACGATGCACGCCGGTGGTGGTTTCTTCGGACAGCCCGCGGACCCCCTTCAGAAGCTCGGGGTATTTATCATGCATGATCGCGGTAGCGTCGCCGCCATCGTCCAGAATCATGTTCGGCGTCCAACCGTTCGGCCCTTTCAGGGTCTGCTCGATGCACCACCAGAATTCTTTCTCCGTCTCGCCCTTCCAGGCAAAGACGGGGATTCCGGCGGCGGCGATCGCCGCGGCGGCCTGATCCTGGGTCGAGAAGATGTTGCACGAACTCCAGCGCACCGACGCACCCAGCGCCACCAGGGTTTCAATCAGGACCGCAGTCTGGATCGTCATATGCAGGCAACCAACGATCCGCGCGCCTTTCAAGGGCTGGGCCGCGCCATATTCCGCGCGCAGCGCCATCAGACCCGGCATCTCGGTCTCGGCGATCGAGATCTCTTTGCGGCCCCAGTCCGCCAGGCCAATATCCGCAACCTTGTAATCGGCGACGCTCATGATCGATGTTCTCCTGATGATTCTTCACGGGCCGTATAACAGCCTCAGCTTTTTCCGACAACCCGCAAGGACCGCGGGCTGTCCCTTATCCGGCGTCTTCCGGATCGAACCCGTCCAGAAGGCGGGCGATGTCGGCGGCGTCCGATAGGTCCATGACCCGGCGCGCATGCTCCTCGGCGCGGATCATCTCCAATCCGCGCACCCGCTGGCGGATCACGGGCAGACTGTTGGCGGCCATCGACAAATCGCGGATGCCAAGCCCCAGCAGCAGCGCGGTAAAGCGCGGATCACCCGCGATCTCGCCGCAGACGCTGACCGGCAGACGGCGACGCTGGGCGGCCTCGACCGTGCCGCGAATCAATCTTAAGACCGCCGGGTGGGTGGGGTCGTAAAGATGAGCCACCGATTCCTCGGTCCGATCGATAGCCAGCGTGTATTGGATCAGGTCATTGGTGCCGATGGCGAAAAAGTCGCAATCCTGCGCCAATACATCGGCCAGCAGAGCCGCGCCCGGAATTTCGATCATCGCGCCCAGGGGCGGCAATGGGCTGGCGATGGGAATCTTGCGGCGCTTCAGCCTTTTCGCCGCCGTCTCCATCGCGGCGCGCACGGCGCGGATTTCGGCCGGCATGCAGATCATGGGCACCAGGATGCGCACCGGTCCATGCACGCCAGCCCTTAAGATCGCCGCGATCTGGGTGTCGAGAATCTCAGGAAACCGCATCGACAGGCGGATCGCACGCAGACCCAGCGCCGGATTGGCGCCGACCCAACCGCCCAGAGACGGGGCGATTTTGTCGCCGCCCGCATCCAGCGTGCGCACCGTAAGCACGCGCCCGTCCAGCCGCTCGATCAGACTTTTCAGAACGGCGTATTGTTCGTCCTCGCCGGGAAGATCGGGCCGGTTCATGTACAGAAATTCACTGCGCAGCAACCCGACCCCGGCCGCACCGGCGGCGAGTACGGCGTCGATTTCGGCCGGCAGTTCGAGATTGGCCTGCAACGAAACCTGCGTTCCGTCCCGGGTCACGGCCGGCAGCCGGCTGCGGCTGCGAAGCTGGCGGCGCATCCTTAAGAACCGGCTGCGTTTTTCGCGGTAAAGCGCCAGGGTCTCTGGCGTCGGGTTGACGATCACCACCCCTTCGCCGCCATCGATCACCGCCGGCATGCCCGGCGCCGCCTTCGACAAGGGGCCAGTCACGCCGACCACGGCCGGCAACCCCAGCGAACGGGCCATGATCGCCGTATGGCTGGCGGTGCCGCCCAGCATGGTTGCCATGCCGGCGACCCGGTCCGGATTCAGCAGAGCCGTATCGGCCGGCGACAATTCGTCGGCCATGATGATCGCGTTGCGGGGTAAAAGCGCAAACGGCTTGTAGGTTTCCCCGGCGAGCTGGTGCAGAAGACGCCGGCCGATCTCGCGTATGTCTTCGGCGCGGGCAGCCAGATAGTCGTCATTCATGCCGGCAAAGGACTGGACGATGCCGTCGATCTCGCGCTCAACCGCGTTTTCGGCGCAGATCCGGTCCTCGGCGATGGAGCGCTCGACACCGCGTACCAGACGGGAGCCATGCAGCATCTGGCGGTAGGCATCCAAAAGATAGCCCAGTTCTTCGCCGACCGCGCCGCTCATGGCGCGGGCCTTGCCCTGAAGCTTGGACAATTGCCGCTCGGCCGCAGTCACTGCTTTCTTGAAACGGGCGCGTTCGGCCTCGACGCGCTCTTTCGGAATCTTCTGTTCTGGGATGTGGATGCGATCAGCGTCATGACGGTGAACAATGCCGATGGCGACGCCAGGGCTGACCCCCAGGCCGCGATAAACGCTTTCGCCACCCGCCTCATGCTCGGGGGGCTGGAAAGTATCGGCGCGATCCGCCATGGCTCCCGTCACTCTTCCTCGAATTTGGCGTCGATCAAACCCACCAGCGCCGTCAGGGCATCCTCTGCTTCGCGCCCCGACGCACGCAACTCGATGGTACAACCTGGGCCGGCCGCTAGCATCATCAATCCCATGATGGACAGCCCGGACACTTCCGTACCGCGTTTGACCACGGTGACGGCAGCGTCGAAGCGCCCGGCCAGCTTGACGAATTTAGCCGCCGCCCGGGCGTGCAGCCCTCGGCGGTTGATGATGGCGGCAAGACGCGAAAGGGGGGCGCCATCGACCGCACCCCCGTCCGGAAGAGCGGCGCTCCCCCGTTGATCCGACGATATGGACATTGGTTTTTCTATTGACCTTCCTGCGCGAGAAGTCTGGAAGCGACATTGATGTATTTACGCCCCGCCTCCTGGGCGCTCGCTACGGCCTCGGCCAGAGTCTCGTTATGCCGGACGCTGGCCAGCTTGATCAGCATCGGTAGATTGACCCCAGCGATCACCTCGACCTTGGCCTTATCCATGATCGAGATGGCCAAGTTCGACGGCGTGCCGCCGAACATGTCGGTCAGCAAAACCACGCCCTCGCCCGTGTCCACCTGCGCGGTGGATTGAAGAATGTCGCGGCGACGCTGTTCCATGTCGTCCTCCGGACCGATGCAAACGGTGGCGACGTTGGGTTGCGGCCCCACCACATGCTCTAACGCAGCCACCAGCTCATCGGCCAGGCGGCCATGGGTTACCAGGACCATGCCTATCATCGGATGCCCCTTACTCCTTTTCCCCGTCCTCGACGTCCCGATGCCGGAGGTCAACATTCATGCCGCGCTCTTTCAACCATTTATAGAGCTTCTCGGCAACAACCACCGAACGGTGCCGGCCGCCGGTACATCCGACGGCGATGGTCAGATAGCTTTTGCCCTCGGCAGCGAAGCGCGGCAAGAGCGGATCCAAAAGCCCGATCAGCGCCGCGAAAAAGGTGCCGAAACCGGGATCGGCCTCGACATAGGCGGCGACGGGCGCTGCGCGCCCGGTCAGCGGGCGCAGCGACGGAACATAATGGGGATTGGCCAAAAACCGCGCGTCGAAAACCAGATCCGCCTCACGCGGCAAACCGCGGCGATAAGAGAACGACGTCACGAAAACCGTCAACGCCGGGCAGGATTCCAGGGAAAAATGACCCGACAGCACCCGTTTCAATTCGGCCGGCGGCAACAAACTGGTATCGATGACCAGATCGGCCAGATCCATCAGCGGCGCGATCAACGCCCGTTCGTGGCGGATTCCATCCAGAAGCGGGCGGTCCGCCGCCAGGGGATGGCGCCGCCGCGTCTCGGTGAAGCGGCGGCACAACACATCGTCGTCGCAATCGATGAAGACAAGCTTGGCGTCGATATGCTCGCCCGTCATCAGGCGACCCAGCGCCCGAGCCACGCTGCCGGCGGCGAAATCGCGGGTGCGGATGTCGATGCCGACCGCAAGGGGCCGCTCCATCGCGCCGCGCGGGGCAACGGTGCTCAGCAGCGACAAAGGCAGGTTGTCGAGCGCCTCGTATCCCAGATCCTCAAGATTTTTCAACGCCAGGGTCTTGCCCGCCCCCGACATGCCGGTGACCACAACCAATCGGTTGGCATCCGGTTTCGCCCCAACGCTTTCCACCTGGGAAACCGCGCCGGTATCGGCGCGCCCGCTCTTGAGCCCATCGGCTGTCATGACAGCAATCCCACCGATCCCTTCGCCGCGGCGACGGCAAGACGGACCGTGGCGGCAGCCGATCCTTCCCATGGATTGATGCTGTGCCGGGGAATCGTCACGCCCAGAATCGTTTCAGCGTCCGGGTCCGGCAGACGCTCGACCGCTTGCCCCGGCGTCATATCGAACAAAATCGCCAGCGGCGCATCGCGGTAGGGCAGCCGGAACAGCCCCAGTCCCCGTACCTCGATCATGCCGGCGATCGTGGCGGGCGCGCGGGCGAGAAGCCCCGGCCCTTCCAGGGTGACCTCGACATGATCGTCGGCCACCAGGGCGGCGCCCTCGTCGATCAGCCTCAGGGCCAGATCGGATTTACCCGAGCCCGAGATCCCTCTCAGGAGAACCCCGGTGTCGCCGATCGCCACACATGTGCCATGGATTCTCACCATCCGATCGATGGTGAGGCCCCCTTCCATAGCTGTCAACGGCAAACAGCGGACCGGCCGGACCGGTCTCCGGCGTCAGGACGGCGGCGGAACCGGGCGGGCGGCGGCCTGAATCTTGCCCTTGACCGGCAAAGGCGGCGGAGCCGCCGGCAGCCGGACCGTGAAGCGAGCCCCGCCTTCCGACCGGTTCTCAGCCACGATCGTACCGCCATGCGCGCCGACGATCTGCTTGGAGATCGACAATCCCAGCCCGGAATGGGTTCCGAATTTTTCCGCCGCCGGACGTTCGGAATAAAAGCGGTCGAAGATCGCCTCCAGCTTGTTCTCAGGGATGCCGGGACCGTCATCCTCGACCGAAATCACGATGTTCCCGCCATCGCGCCAGGCGGACAGAACGACTTTCCCCTGGGGCGGGCTGAAGGACAAAGCGTTGGCGATCAGGTTGCGCAACACCTGGGACAGGCGGCTTTCCATGCCCTGCACCAAAAGAGCGTCTTCCGCCCCTGCCTTGATCACCACCTCGATCGACACCCCCTCAGCCGCGCCGGTGTCGCGGTAGACCGCCGCCAGACCGCCGACCAGACCACGCAGACTCACCGGTTCGGTTTCAGCGCGCGACAATTCGGCGTCAAGCCGGGAGGCGTCCGAAATATCGCTGATCAGCCGGTCCAACCGGATGACATCGTCCTGGATGATCGCCATCAGCTTGCGCTGTTGCTCGGGGTTCTGAATGCGCGCACAGGTCTCGACCGCACTTCTGAGGGAGGTCAGCGGATTTTTGATTTCATGGGCGACGTCGGCGGCGAAAGCCTCGACCGCATCCATGCGCTGCCACAAGGCCCCGGTCATATCGCGCAGGGCTTCGGACAGTTCGCCGATCTCATCATCGCGGCTGGACAGATCGGGGATGAGATGATGCCGGCCATGACCGCGCCGGACCCGCTCGGCGGCAATCGCCAGCCGGCGGATCGGCCGTGCGATGGTCCCCGCCAGATAGAGCGACAATCCGACGGTGATCGTCAGGGCGAAGGCGAAGGCCTGAAAGACGGTCAACCGTCCCTCGAACAGGCTGCGCGCGATGTCGTCGCCCGAGGATGACAGCATCACCGCGCCCAGAACCTGCTTGTAACGCTGAACCGGCACCGCCGTGGACAGAATCATGTGGTTGTCGCGGGTAGCGCGCACCGCCCAAGCGGGATCGCCGGCCAGGGCCTTGGCCACCTCGGCGTAATCATTGGCCGTCGTCCGCTCCCGGTAAAGCGGCAGCATTTCGCGCGCCTGATTGGTGGCCATGAAGAAATCATAGATGCGCCCGAACAGCTTGACCGACCAGCTCGTCTCCGGCGGCGGCAAATCCTCGACCTGCACGATCGTGCTGGTGGCCAGCAGGGTGCGGCTGTCGGCGACCAGTGCGCCGTGTTCGTCGAACAGACGCGCGCGGACATGGGCCGGCTGGGCCAGGCGGCGCACGATCTGACGCGCCATCGGCGTCGACAGCTCGGTAATGGCGAAACCGTTATCGACCACCGCCCCTTCGCCGATGGCGGCGGCGAACATCTCGGCCCGGATCCGCAAGGAATCGATTTCGGTGGAGATCAGACCGTTTTCGTAACGGTCGAGATAGAACAGCCCCGCGACCAGCAGCACCGGAGCCAGCATATTGACGGCCAGAATCCGTCGCGTCATCGGCGAGGCCAAAGGCAGCCAACGCCGCCTGGGTTCCCTAATCCGGGATGGCGGAGGTTTTGTCGCCGGTTTCGGCGAACGGATCGAGAAACGCCGTTTCACGGTTCTTCGCGATAGCGGTATCCGACGCCGTACAGGGTCTCGATATGGCCGAAATCCGTGTCCACGTCGCGGAATTTCCGCCGCAGCCTCTTGATATGGCTGTCGATCGTGCGGTCATCGACATAGATATGCTCGCCATAAGCGGCATCGATCAACTGGTCGCGGTT
>JAYFRE010000016.1:0-3004 GCA_034926235.1 Rhodospirillaceae bacterium | reverse complement strand
CCCTTCCGATATCAACTTTTCAAAGAGCAGCCGAAGGAGAAACCCCCGGAATTTCAACCCCTTAAGAAACCAGCGAACCAGTCCATCAGGGCGAGGCCGAGCTTTTACCGCTACCAGACCAAGCCGTCAACCAGTTTCTTTCAATGTCATCACAAAACCCTAAAATCACCGGCCAACACTGAAGAGCCAAAACGACGCTCGTTGATGGGGCGGGTAATTTTAGGAACGGAATCAAGAGCCGGACGCAGCGACAGACATGATCAAGCCACTGGCGGTTTCGGTTTACCTCTATCCGTGCTATATTCTTACGAATCACGGATCGATCGGAGAACCGTAATGTCCGCTAAGGACACAGCCAAGCTTTCGGCAAAATATCAGATCTCCATCCCCAAGGCGGTACGCACGGCGCGGCATTGGCAAGCGGGACAAGAGTTTGCCTTCATTCCCAAAGGCGAGGGCGTCATGCTCATGCCGATTCCAAACCGCAAGGATCTTGCCGGTCTGGCCCGCGGAGCGACGCCGGAAGATTATCGGGATCGGACGGACCGCGCCTGATGCGACTCGTCGATACGTCAGCCTGGATCGAATGGCTGCTCGGCTCGGCCGTCGGCGCCAAGGTTTCCGCCGAATTGCCCGAACGCGAACAATGGCTGGTCCCGACCATCGTCCAATTTGAACTGGCGAAATGGCTGACGCGGGAGGTCGGCGAGGATAAAGCCGATCAGGTCATCGCCTTCACCACGACCTGCGTCGTAACCGACCTCGATACCGCTATCGCCTTGTCGGCGGCTGATTTGTGCGCCCGGCACAAGCTGGCGACGGCGGATGCCGTCGTTTATGCCTCCGCCCTCGCCTATGGCGCGGATCTCCTTACCTGCGACAGGCACTTCGACGGCCTGCCCAAAATTTGCTTCATCCCCAAGGCGAACGGCTGAAGACCGGAACAGGGCCCACCTGCCCTTCGCATCCTGTATCCGGAATTCGCCGGAAACCTTGGCCCGAGGATTTTACCGGCCCACGGCACGATGATGACGATGAAGAACAGACCCCACGGCTTTTGCCGTATTTCCTATATTCTCCGCAGCGCGGGTTGCACCGATCCGGTCAACGCACCTCCAATCTCAGCTATTGATCAGAACGCCCGTGCATACGCCACAGCGCATAAATAATTGATATTCGCTCAAGCGTATATTGAATGATTATTCGCCACAGAGTATATTACCGGGGAATGGAGAGCCCATTATGGACCAGATTGCCCGCACCCCGAAACAGATCGGCGATGTTCTCCGCCGCCATCGCCGTAAGCTTGCCCTGAACCAGACCCAGCTGGGCGAGAAAACGAATCTCCGCCAGGCGACGATTTCCGCTGTCGAGGCCGGCGAGCCGGGCACGCAGATCCGCACCCTATGCGACGTCATGACCGCCCTGGGGCTGGAGTTCGTCATCCGTCCGCGCAGCCAGGGACGCCCGGATGAGATCGAGGACATCTTCTGATGCCTCGTCCCCGCCGTTATCGCCCCCTCGGCGTTTTCCTGAATAGCCGCTTGGTTGGGCACCTCGGACGCGAAGCGAGCGGGGCCATCGACTTCCGCTATGATCCGGACTGGCTGAACTGGGACTCCGCCTTTCCCGTCTCATTGTCGCTGCCGTTGCGCGAGGATCGCTATCTCGGTGCGCCGGTGATCGCGGTGTTCGATAACCTGCTGCCCGACAACGATGCCCTGCGACGCCGAATGGCGGAGCGGGTAGGCGCGGAAGGAATCGACGCCTACAGCTTGCTGGCGACGATCGGCCGCGACTGCGTCGGCGCGCTTCAGTTCCTGGCCGAGGGGGACAAACCGGGCCCCGCCGGGATGGTCGAAGGCAAATCGATCAGCGACCAGGAAATCGCCCGCATCCTAGGCGATCTCTCCACTGCGCCGCTCGGTCTCGACGAAAATGCCGACTTCCGCATCTCCATCGCCGGCGCGCAGGAAAAAACGGCGCTCCTTTACTGGAAGGACCGCTGGTGCAAACCGATCGGGACGACGGCGACCACCCATATCCTAAAGCCGGAGATCGGGCGGCTGCCCAACGGCCTCGACCTCACCGCCAGCGTCGAAAACGAATTCTTTTGCCTCAGACTGACGGCCGCTTTGGGCATTCCCAGCGCCAATGTGGCGATGATCCGGTTCGGCGACCGACCTACGCTGATGGTAGAGCGGTTCGACCGGCGTTGGACCCGCGATGGCCGCTTGCTGCGTCTCCCCCAGGAAGATTGCTGCCAGGCGCTATCCGTTCCCCCCACCCGCAAATACCAGTCCGAGGGTGGGCCGGGAATCGCCGACATCCTCGATCTGCTCAAGGGCAGCGATGAACCGGAAGAGGACCAGACGCGGTTCCTCAAGGCGGTGATCGTATTCTGGCTGCTCGGGGCTACCGACGGCCACGCCAAGAATTTCAGCCTGTTCCTGTTCCCGGGCGGGCGGTTCCGCCTCACGCCGCTCTATGACGTGATCTCGGCCCAGCCGAGCGCCGATGCCGGCCAGATTCCCCATAACCATATGAGGCTGGCAATGTCCGTGGGGGACAAACGTCATTACATCGTCGACACCGTCATGCCGCGGCATTTCATCCAAACCGCCGCACGGGCCGGCGTGGGCAGCTCGATCGTGGAGCGGGCATTCGCAGAGATCCGTGCGGCGGCTCCGGGAGCGGTCGAGCAGGCCCGGAACGAACTGCCCGAGGGTTTCCCCGTCTCGGTTGCCGATTCCATCATCAGCGGCTTTAAACGCCGCCTGCGGCACCTTGATGGAGTGAAGGGTGATGACGTCGCGCAAGGGTCGAGCCTTTGAGCTTAAACGCGGCTGGTTTCGGGAGGAAAAGCCTCCGGCCGTCTCCTAGGGGTGCTTGCGCCTTGAGCGTTGCCCTTAGAATCGCAAAAGCCCTCTGCATTTCTGCAGGGGGCTTTTTTTTGATTTGGTTGCGGGGGCAGGATTTGAACCTGCGGCCTTCAGGTTATGAG
>JAYFRE010000084.1:0-34944 GCA_034926235.1 Rhodospirillaceae bacterium | reverse complement strand
CTCGTGTCTGGGACTTTTCTCGCCTTTCGGCCATGCTTTTTTCCTGGTCGTACATCGTTTTTCCATGGGGGGTGGACATTCGTGTCTGCGTAAGATTCCGTAACTGGATTAAGCTTGATCGTGGAAAAACTGTACTGTAGGGTACAGTCGCCTTTTCCGGCTGTCTACCGTCTTGCTCGACGGGGCTCCTTACCTTTAGCGAAGATGCGATGTTTCCCATGCGCCTAGGAAATCTTGTGCTGCCATTCGTCCTTGCCGCCGCCACGATGGTTTCGGCGTGTGATTCCCAACCACAGCAAAAAGCGGCAGCTCCTGGGGGTAAGCCCCCGGTCGAGGTGATCGGTGTCACCGTTGCGCCGCAACAGCTTCCTCTGTTCGCAGAATTTCCCGGGCGGACCACCGCGTTCCACGTGGCCGAAGTCCGGCCCCAGGTCGGCGGGATCATCCTGAAGCGCTTGTTCGAGGAAGGTTCCGAGGTCAAAGTCGGCCAGCAGCTTTATCAGATCGATCCGGCCACCTACCGGGCGGCGGTGCACAGCGCGCAGGCGGATCTGGCGGCGGCGCGGGCGAACCTGAAATCGGTTCAGGCCAAGGCGGAACGCTATGCGGAACTGGTCAAGATCAACGCCGTCTCGCGTCAGGATTACGACGACGCCATGGCCAAGCTGGATCAGGCCAAAGCGCAGATCATGATCGCCGAGGCCGCCCTGGCCACGACGCGGATCAATCTCGATTACACCAAGGTCTATGCGCCGTTGTCGGGGCGCATCGGCAAGTCGAACGTGACCGAAGGCGCGCTGGTCACCGCCAATCAGGCTCCGCCTCTGGCGACCATCACGCAGCTCGATCCGATCTATGTCGATGTCAACCAATCCAGTTCCGAATTGCTGCGGTTGCGCCGCGCGTTTGAATCCGGGCAGTTGAAGAAAACCGATCCCAGCCATGTCGCGGTGACACTGACGCTGGACGGATCCGCCGTGCCCTATGATCTGCCCGGCAAGCTGCAATTCTCGGAAGTCACGGTGGATGAATCCACCGGCGCGATCGGGTTGCGTGCGGAATTCCCCAATCCGAAGCGCGATCTCTATCCCGGTTTGTTCGTACGCGCCAAGATTGAGCAGGGCGTGCGTGACCAGGTCATCATGGTGCCGCAGAAGTCCCTGGTGCGCATGGCCAACGGATCGACGATCCTGTGGGTAGTCGGGGCCGACAACAAGGTCAATCCGAAGCCGGTCAAGGTCGGGGCTTCCGTTGGAGACAAATGGTTGATCAATGAGGGCATCCAGGCGGGCGATAAGATCGTGACCGAAGGATTGCAGAAGATCGCGGCGGGGGCCGAGGTCAAATTCGTCGAGGCCGGTGCGGCTCCGTCCGCCAACCAGCCCTGACCGGAGGTCTTCATGTCGCGTTTTTTCATTGACCGCCCGGTTTTCGCCTGGGTCATCGCCATCGTCATCATGCTGGCGGGGATCATGTCGATCCTGACCCTGCCGGTCGAACAATATCCACGCATCGCTTCGCCCACGGTGCAGATTTCGGCCTATTATCCAGGCGCTTCGGCGCAGACGGTCGAAAGCACCGTTACCCAGGTGATCGAACAGCGGATGAACGGCATCGACCATCTGGTCTACATGTCTTCGACCAGCGATTCCGCCGGCAACGCCGCAATCGTCCTGACTTTCGATTCCAAGGCCAATCCGGATATCGCCCAGGTGCAGGTGCAGAACAAGCTGCAGCTGGCCATGCCGCTTCTGCCCCAGGAAGTCCAGAGCCAGGGCGTCAAGGTCGCCAAGGCGACCAAGAACTTCCTGATGGTGGTCGGCGTGATTTCGGCCAATGGCCGGCAGAACCAGTATGAGCTGGCCGATCTTCTGACCTCGCGCGTTCAGGACCCGATCAGCCGCGTCCCCGGCGTCGGTGAGGTGACGGTGTTCGGCGCTCAGTACGCCATGCGCATCTGGCTCAATCCGGATAAGCTGGTCAGCTACGGCATCACCACCAGCGAGGTTTCAGCCGCCGTCTCGGCCGAAAATGCCGAGGTGTCGGTGGGCCAGTTGGGCGGCAATCCGGCGATGCCGGGCCAGCAGCTCAACGCCACGATTCTGGCGCAAAGCCGTATGCAGACGCCCGAGCAGTTCGAGAATATCCTGCTTAAGGTCAATCAGGACGGCTCGCAGGTGCGGTTGAAGGACGTCGCCCGGATCGAGATCGGTTCCGAGAATTACGAGATCAAGGCGCGGTTCAACGGCAAGCCGTCCGGCGGCATCGGCGTCAAGATGGCGGTCGGCGCTAACGCGCTGGCGACCGCCGACGCGGTTCGGTCGAAGATCAACGAGTTGAAGCAGTTCTTCCCCGAGGGCGTCGAGGTTATCTATCCCTATGACACCACTCCCTTCGTGCGCTTGTCGATCGAAGAGGTGGTGAGGACTCTGGGTGAGGCCATCATCCTGGTCTTCCTGGTCATGTATTTGTTCTTGCAGAATTTCCGCGCCACGCTGATCCCGACCATCGCTATTCCGGTGGTTTTGCTGGGAACGTTCGGCGTCCTGGCGGTAGCTGGGTTCACCATCAATACGCTGACCATGTTTGCCATGGTGCTGGCGATTGGGCTGCTCGTGGACGACGCCATCGTCGTCGTTGAGAATGTCGAGCGCGTGATGAGCGAAGACCGACTAGGCCCGCGCGAAGCGACGCGGCGATCTATGTCCCAAATCAGCGGCGCGCTGGTTGGTATCGGTCTGGTACTGTCGGCGGTGTTCGTGCCGATGGCTTTCTTCTCCGGCTCGGTGGGATCGATCTATCGTCAGTTCTCGATCACCCTGGTGTCGGCGATGGCGCTGTCGGTGCTGATTGCCCTCGTCCTCACGCCGGCCCTGTGCGCCACGATTCTAAAACCTCTGCAGGAAGGCCACGAAGAAAAGAAAACCGGCTTCTTTGGTCTGTTCAACAAAGGCTTCAATTTCAGCCGGCGGCACTACATCCTGAACGTTCGCTGGTCGCTGCACCGTCCGGTGCGGTTGATGCTTGTCTATGCGGCGATCATCGCCGTGCTGGCGCTTTTATTCGTACGCCTGCCTACATCCTTCCTGCCCGACGAGGATCAGGGGATCATGTTCGTGCAGGTTCAGGGCCCTGCGGGCACCACGGCCGAATTGACTTCTAAATCCGTAGACCAAGTGGCCGCCTATTTCCGCGAGCATGAAAAGGATACGGTTGACAGCGTGTTCACCCTGGTCGGCTTCAATTTCGCCGGACGTGGGCAGAACAACGGCATGGCCTTCATCCGGCTCAAGGATTGGAGCTTGCGCAAGGACAAGGACAAGAAGCTGAAAGCCATCATCAAGCGTTCTCAGGCTGCCTTGTCGCAGGTCAAGGGGGCGATGGTGTTCGCCTTCGCTCCGCCGGCGATCATCGAACTGGGCAACGCCACCGGTTTCGATTTCGAGTTGATCGACCGTTCGGGCGCGGGGCATGAGGCGTTGATGCAGGCGCGCAACCAGATGCTGGGCATGGCGGCTCAAAACCCGAAACTGATGGGCGTGCGGCCCAACGGCCTGGAAGATACGCCCCAATATCGTCTGGTGGTGGACCGTGAAAAGGCCAGAGCCTTGGGACTGTCGATCTCCAACATCAACACGACGATCTCTTCGGCCTGGGGTTCGGCCTATGTCAATGACTTCATCGATAGAGGCCGGGTGAAGAAGGTCTATCTGCAGGCCGACGCGCCCTATCGCATGTTGCCCGAGGATGTTAACCGCTGGGAGGTGCGCAACAGCGCAGGCGGCATGGTGCCATTCTCGACCTTTACCTCGGCCCATTGGGAATTCGGCTCGCCGCAGCTTGAACGCTATAACGGTTCGCCTTCGCGCCAAATTTTGGGCTCGCCGGCGGCAGGGTACAGTTCGGGCGAAGCGATGGCCGTCATGCAGGAGCTGGCGTCCAAGCTGCCGCCTGGCTTCGGTTATGAATGGACCGGCCTGTCCTACGAGGAAAGGCTGGCGGGGTCGCAGGCTCCGGCGCTTTACGCCTTGTCGATCCTGGTGGTGTTCCTGTGCCTTGCGGCCTTGTATGAAAGCTGGTCGATTCCGTTCGCGGTGATGCTGGTGGTGCCGCTGGGCGTGGTCGGCGCGGTGCTGGCGGTAACGTTGTTTGGCCTATCCAATGACGTCTATTTTCAGGTCGGCCTGCTGACGACGATGGGGCTATCGGCCAAGAATGCGATTCTTATTGTTGAATTCGCCAAGGAAATACATGAACAAGGACGCTCGGTCATCGGTGCGACCATCGAAGCGGCGCGGCAGCGCCTGCGGCCGATCCTGATGACCTCGATGGCCTTCATTCTCGGCGTGCTGCCTCTGGCCATCAACAGCGGGGCGGGGTCGGGTGCGCAGAATGCCATCGGTATTGGTGTGATCGGCGGTATGCTGAGCGGCACTGTGCTGGCGGTGTTCTTCGTGCCCTTGTTCTTCGTCATGGTGCAGAATGGCCTGGGTAAACCGCCGAAGCGTCTTTCGCTGCATGACACGCGTTTTCAGAAGAAATAGATCCGGGTTATGCCCGAACCGATGATCGAAGGACGACCATGACCAGAACCGTTCTTGCCCTTTCCGTCGCGGCTGCCGTTTTGTCGGGCTGCTCCTTGATTCCGGATTATCTGCGGCCCGATCTGCCGACGCCGGAAGCCTGGCCCCAGGGCGACGTCTACAAGGAAGCCAAGACGGGCGAGAAGGACGGCGCGCCGGCCTTGTCCGACGTGGCGTGGAAGGATTTCTTCGCTGACCCTGTGATGCAGTCCTTGATTCAGCAGGCGTTGGACAATAACCGCGATCTGCGCGTCGCCACTCTGAATGTCGAGCTGGCGCGGGCGACCTATCGCGTCAGCCGCTCCGATCTGTTTCCGCAGCTCGATGGCGCAGGGTCGGTCACGGCGCAGCATACGCCGCGCCGTCTGGCTCCATCACCCCAGACCGAGGGCGTCACCAGCCGGACCTATGGCGTCAATGCGGGCATCACCGCTTATGAGCTTGATCTGTTCGGGCGGATACGCAGTCTGAACGAACAGGCGTTGGAGCAATATCTCGCCACCGAGGAAGCGCGCAACGCGGCGCAGATTTCCCTGGTGGCCGAGGTTGCCAACGCCTATCTCACCCTGCTGGGCGATTCCAAGCTTTTGGCCTTGACCAACGACACATTGGCGGCGCGGCAGAAATCCCTGGATTTGATCGAAGCCAGTTTCCGTCACGGGGTTGGTTCCCAACTGGACGTCGCCCAGGCGCGGACGGCGGTCGAATCGGCGCGTTCCAACCGCATCCGTTACATCCGTCAGGTCGAGCAGGACAAGAATGCGCTGACCCTGCTGGTCGGCGCTCCGATCGACAAGGCGATCACCACCCCCGCCAATCTGGACCAGATCCGATTCGTCGAGAATTTGCCGGTAGGATTGCCGTCCGAGGTGCTGAGGGGCCGTCCCGACATCATCGGAGCCGAGCATTCCTTGATGGCCGCGAACGCCAATATCGGTGCGGCGCGGGCGGCATTCTTCCCCACCATCACGCTGACGGCGACGGGGGGAACCGCCAGTCCCGATCTGGACGGGCTGTTCGACGCCGCTTCGGGCAGTTGGTCCTTCATTCCCCGGGTCACGGTGCCGATCTTTACCGCCGGGCGCAACCAGGCCAATCTGGACAGGGCCAAGGCCAGTTTCGACATTGCGCTGGCGCAGTACGAGAAATCCATCCAGAGCGCCTTCCGCGAGGTTTCGGACGCTCTGGCCGCCAAGGGAACCCTGAGCGATCAGCGCGTGTCCCTGACGGCGTTGGTCGAGGCGTCGCGCGAAAGCCTGACCCTGTCGCGGGCGCGTTATGACCAGGGCGTGGACAGCTATCTGTCCGTGCTCGATTCGGAGCGCGCCCTTTACAGCGCCGAACAGGATCTGGTCTCGATTCAGGTTCTGGAACGGTCCAACATGGTCGATCTTTACAAGACCCTGGGCGGCGGGGCCCTTTGAAAGCCGGAAGGCGCATTGCATGAAATTTGCATCCTTAACGGCGGGCATGGAGGCCAGAAGAACGAACTGAAAAATATCCGGCGACAGGCTGCCTCGGACAAAACCTCGCGATAAGAGGTGCGGCAGGGTGGAAAACCCGGCGCAAAGCGGCCTGTGCTTGGGGGAGGGAGGTTCCATTGAGCAAAAACGGCAGTTCCTGGTGGGCGTCGTTCCTTGACGAGCTATGCAACAAGATTGCGTGGCAGGACTGTACTGGGCTGGACGCCAAGACGGTGGCGCGGCTGCGAATCATCGCCGACACGTTGCGGACGATGGACTTCCTCGATTTCCAGGAAATCGGCGACCATCTTTATGACGGCGTTTACATCGCCGACGGCCAAGGCAAGACGCTTTACGTCAACAAAGCCTATGAGCGGATCACCGGTCTTCGCGCCAGTGAGGTGGTCGGGAAATATGTCCAGGATCTCGAAGCGAAGGGTGTGTTCCGCAACGCGGTGACACCCGAGGTCATCCGCCGGGGCCGTCAGGTCAATTCGATCGGCGCGAGCGGGCGCAACAACGCCACCATGCTGATTTCGGGCAATCCGATCTTCGATTCCGACGGCAAGATCAAGCTGGTAGCGGTCATCGAACGCGAAATGACCGATCTGCTCAAGATGCAGAACGAATTGGACGCCACCCAGGAAAAAATCCTGGCGATCGAAGCCGGCCATGTCCGTAAGCGCCAGGAGATCGAGCATCTGCGCAAGCAGGTGATGAGCGAAAACCTGATCGGTGAAAGCACCGGCATGAGCCGCGTGCTGGAACTGGTGCGCCGGGTCGCTGATTTCGATGTGACGGTGCTGATCCAGGGTGAAACCGGAACCGGCAAGGAGGTCGTCGCCAACGAGATCCATCTGAGTGGCTCGCGGAGCAGCCAGCCCTTCATCAAGGTCAATTGCGCCGCTATTCCGGCCTCGCTTCTGGAGGCGGAACTGTTCGGCTATGAAAAGGGCGCCGTCACCGGGGCGGTGCCCGGCGGCAAGATGGGCCTGTTCGAACTAGCCGACAAAGGCACCTTGCTGCTGGACGAGGTCGGCGACATGCCGCTCGAATTGCAAAGCAAGCTGCTCAGGGTGTTGCAGGACAAGGAAATCACCCGCGTCGGCGGATTGAAGCGGATCAAGCTGGATGTCCGTATCGTCGCCGCCACCAACCGCGATCTTAAATCCATGGTTGCCGAGGGGCGCTTCCGCGAGGATCTATTCTACCGTCTGTCGGTTTTTCCGATCGCCATTCCGCCTTTGCGCGAGAGGCAACGTGATCTGGCGCTGCTGACCCGTCATTTCCTGGCTCTTTATAACGGCAAATACGGCAAGGCGGTGCGGATCGAGGCCGAAGGGCTGGAAACGATGGCCCGCTATAGCTGGCCTGGAAATGTGCGGGAATTGCAGAATATCGTCGAACGTTTGGTTCTGGTGTCGGACATGGATGCGGTCATCGGCCGGGCGCAACTTGTGGTTCTGCTCAATCTCGATGGCGCGGGCGGCGACCCGCACCGGCTGGATCACGGGCTGAAAACCTTGGTGGACGATCTGGAGCGGCGCACCATCGAAATCGCGCTTTCCCGCTGCGGCAGCACTCGCAAGGCCGCCCTTCTGCTTAAACTCAGCCAATCGGCGGTGGTGAAAAAAGCGAAGCGTCTGGGAATCCGTATATCCGATGATGCCCGTAATCAGCCTGATGAAAAAGATCATCGCGCGGCGGGATAGGAAAATCGTTTCGATTCGGCCCTTTTTTGCGTACAGCGATGCCGATCGTCATCGACGCTAAAGGATAACACCCGGAAAAGAGCCAGCCCGTATTTGGCATAGTACTTGCTTATACCCTTATATCTTTAATGATATTAAAGGGTTGCACTATGTCCAAGACGATCATTACGGTTGCCACCACCGGTGCGTTCCCGACCAAGGAACATAATCCGGCAATTCCTCTGACTCCGAAGGAAATCGCCGAGGACGTCTATGAATGCTGGCAGGCTGGCGCCGGGATCGCTCATCTGCATATGCGCGACGAAAACGGCAAGGGGACGATGAATAAGGACCGGTTCCGTGAAACCGTGTCCCTGATCCGCGAAAAGAAGTGCGACATCGTCCTCAACCTGACCACGTCGGGCGATCTCAACGCGACCGATGAGACCCGGATGGCGCATCTCATCGAGCTGAAGCCGGAAATGGCGTCCTATGACGCCGGCACGATGAACTGGATGCATAACAGCCTGTTCGTCAACCACCCCCTGTTCCTGGACAAGCTGGGCCGGGTGATGATCGAGAACGGCGTCAAGCCCGAACTCGAGATTTTCGACGCCGGCATGTATTACAACAGCGAATATTACATCAAGCAGGGCACGCTGCAGCGTCCGTGCCATTACCAGTTCGTGCTGGGCGCGCCGGGCGGCACGGCGGCGACGGTCGAGAATCTGGTCTATCTGAAAGGATTGCTGCCGGCGGATGCCACCTGGTCGGCTCTGGGTATCGGCGCGGGCCATCTGCCGATCCTGTTCGCCACCATCGCCTTGGGCGGCCATGTCCGCGTGGGTATGGAAGACAATGTCTTCTACGCCAAGAACCGGCTGGCGAAATCCAATGCCGAATTCGTCGCCCGGGCCAAGCGCCTGATCGAGGAAGCGAACAACGAGGCGGCCACGCCGGCCGAAACCCGCGCCATTCTCGGACTGAAGTGAGGTCTGCCATGATCCGCACCATCGCCGTTATCGGCGCTGGCACCATGGGTCATTCCATGGCCGGGTGCTTTGCGCTGCATGGTTTTTCCGTCAATCTCTACGATGTCGACGCCCAGGCGTTGGACCGTGCTAAAGAGCAGATCCGCGAAGAACTCCAGGTAATGGCGGAGGAGGATTTCATCGCCGCCTCCGCGATTCCGGAAGCTTTGGCACGCATCGCCTTCTTCACTGATTTGGCCAAGGCCGTCGGCGACCGCGATTACGTCATCGAGGCCGCGCCCGAAAAGATGGAGCTGAAGCAGAATCTGCTGAAGACCTTGGACGAATTGTGCCGTCCCGACACCATTCTGGCCAGCAACACCTCCAGCCTGTCGTTGGATGGCATGGCGGCGCTGTTAGGCCCGGCCCGCAAGAGCCGCTTCATGGTCTGCCATTGGTACAATCCCGGCCATCTGATGCCGCTGGTCGAGCTGTCCTTCTTCGGCAACATGCCCGAAGAGATTTTCGTCCAGGTCCAGACGCTCTATGCCGCGATCAAGAAACAGACCGCCAAAATCCTGAAGGACGTGCCCGGTCTGGTCGCCAACCGCATCCAGCAGGGTGTGGCGCGCGAGGTGTTCTCGCTGATCCAGCAAGGCATCGCCGAGCCGGCCGATATCGACAAGGCGCTGAAATTCGGCCCCGCCTTCCGCTACGCCACTACCGGTCAGCTGGAAGTCGCCGATTTCGGCGGGCTCGATATCTGGTGCGTGGTTGGCGACAACCTGCTGAAGGTCATGGACAATTCTCAAGAAGCCAATCCCATGCTTCGGCAAAAAGTAAAAGAAGGGAAACTGGGGATAAAAACAGGGGAGGGGTTCTTCCCTTACCCTGAAGATGAGGTTCAAGAAATAAAAAATAAATTTGTAAAGAAACTCATCCACCAGCTCAAAGCCTCAGAATATTACGTCTGATCCATATTGAGACAACAGGCATAAATGAGAATTTTATAAGGGGGGCTCCATATTCATGGAGTCCCTGGGGAGAGAAGTATGATTAACAAGATACTCATGTTTTTCGTGAACCTGATGCAGAAATATCTGCCAGATCCGTTCACGCTGGCTTGGCTGATTACCCTTGTCGTTTGCGTGATGGCTTTGGGGCTCACGAATACGGGCCCCATGGATATTATCAATTACTGGGGCGGCGGCTTCTTCAAGATCCTAGCCTTCGCCATGCAGATGACCCTGGTCCTGGTGACGGGTTACGCGCTGGCGGCGGCTCCCATCGTCCATCGGTTCCTGCGCGTCATCGTCCGTATTCCCAAGACTCCGGCGCAGACGATCCTGTTCGTCGCCCTGGCGTCGATGGGGCTCTACTACCTCAATTGGGGTTTGGGGTTGATCGCGGGCGGCTTCCTGGCGCGCGAGGCGGCCAAGGAACACCGCGATACCGATTTCCGCCTGATCGTGACGGCGGCTTTTTCGGGCATCATCATTACCCATGGCGGCCTGTCCGCCTCGGTGCCGTTGGTGATCAACACTCCCGGCCACACATTCCAGGCCCAGATGGGGCTGGTGCCTTTGACCCAGACGATCTTCCATCCCCAGGCGATCTTCATCACGCTGACGCTGGCGATCGTCATTCCCCTGGTCTGCGTCCTGATGCTGCCGAAAAAAGGCCAGGAAATCGTTACCGTCGACGCCGACGCCTTTTCGTCCGACGACGAATGGAAGGAAGAGACGAAAAAGGATCTGCAGATCGCGGACAAGCTGGACCGCAGCGTGATCCTGAACCTGATCCTGGGGGTGATGGGGGCGATTTTCCTGGCCACCTATTTCGCGGCCAAGGGGTTCAACCTCAATGTGAACATCCTGATCATGATTTTCATCGTCCTGGGCGTTTTCGCCCACGGATCGCTGATCAAATATTCGCATGCCATGACCAAGGGCGCTGGAACGGCGGGCGGTATCATCCTGCAATTCCCCGTCTATGCCGGCATCATGGGGATCATGGACGGCAGCGGGTTGGTCAATTTGATCTCCGACTGGCTGCTCAGCATGTCGACCGCGCAGACCTTCGAGATTTTCTGCTACTTCTCGTCTTTGATCATCAGCATCTTCGTGCCGTCTGCGGGCGGTCACTGGGTGGTGCAGGCGCCGTTCATGCTGCCTGCCGCTGCTGAACTCGGCGTCGAACCCTGGAAAGTGGCGATGGGCGTGGCCTGGGGCGAAAGCATCTGGAATGTGGTCTGCCCCTTCTGGGCGTTGCCTCTGCTGGCAATCGCCAGGATCAGCTTGCGCGACCTGATTGGCTTCGCGGTGCTGTTGTTCCTGGTCGGTAACGTGATCGCGGTGACAGGCATCTTGCTGTTCCCGCACTAAACAGGGGATCGGGAAAGGACGCCTCCAGCCTTCACCCTGTCGGGCGGGGCGTCCATCGATCTCACTTTCCCGCCCCCCGGGAGGAGGAGGCTCCGTCCTCCTTCCGATCGGGCCGGCGTTCCGGACGGATGACACCGGGACGCCGGCTCTTTTTTAGGAAAATTTGAGCAAGGTCATCCCGCCGATCAGCAGGACCAATCCCAGCCATCCGGGACCGGCCAGTTTTTGGCGGAAGAGGACCCAGCCCATCGCTAGCGTCGCCATCAGACCGAATCCACCCCAGACCGCATAGGCTACGGACAGATCGATTCCCTCGATCGCCAAAGTCAGGGCGGTGAAGGCGGCGAGCACGAGAAAAATGGCCAGTACGCCGGGCAGACGGCGTTTGAACCCATCGGAATATTTCAACAAAATATTGGCTGCGACATCGAGAATGATCGCCAGCGCCAGATACCCCGCATGGGATGGATCGAAGCCATCGGACATGGTTTTCCCCTCCGCTAGGCGCGTGCGCCGTCGGCGGGTAGCGTTTCGGGCGCGGGGTCTTCGCGCGCACCCAGTTTGAGCAGGGCGATGCCTAGGATCATCAGGGCGATTGCGGACAGCCGGGCGGCGCTGATTTCTTCACCCAACAGCGCGCCGGATAGGGTGACGAGCACGATGCCGGCGCCTTCCCAGAGGGCGAAGGCCAGAGCCAGCGGCACCCGGCGGATGGCCAGCGATAAAAGAGCGTAGGAAAGCGCGATCATCGCATAAAGAAAAAGAAGCGCGGCCGGTTTCGGCGCTCCCGCCATGGCGAGGATCTTGATCGATACGGTGCCGGTAACCTCTGCGGCGATGGCGGCGGCAAGATAAAACCATTGCCGCCTCTTTTGAAGAGTGCGGAACATAACATCATTCCTGAAAAAAACCGCTTATCATCCTTCATGCCGAAACATGAGGAATCATGGATAAGCAAATATCCATGAGTTGCGGTCATCCTGAAAATTATTCGGAAATATCAGGAAAGGACGCTAAAGCTCTCCGTTCCAATAGGCATCTGTACGAATGGAAACCTTGTGGAGGAGGACTTTTTTTATGCCAGATTTCTCTACCATAATGTCGTCATGGTATCAGAAATAAATTAGAAGTCAAAATCGGGCCGCTTATTTTATTTTTATGAAATAAAATCGTTCTAGGGGCGTTCAAAGCGGCAAAAGGATGCTGGCTCTAAGACCGCCCTCGGCGCGGTTCTCAAGCCGAAGCTCGCCACCATGGGATTGGGCAATGGTCTGGGTGATGGCGAGCCCCAACCCCATGCCGCCGGTGTCGCGGTTACGCGATCCTTCCAGCCGGTAGAAGGGCTGGGTCACACGGGGCAGTTCGGCTTCGGGAATGCCCGGCCCGTCATCCTCGATGATAAAGGCGGCGGTCCGGCCCTTTATGGTCAAGCCGGCGGTCGCGTTACCGCCATAGGCGATCGCGTTGCCGATCAGATTGGATAACGCACGGCGCAAGGATTGCGGGCGGCAGGAACAGGTCGCGGCGGAAACCGAGCCCAGGGCGACGGGTAGACCGGCATCGGCCATGTCATCGACCAGGCTGGCGAGCAGGGCGGCCAGATCCACCGTCCGTCGCGTCTCGTTTTCGCTTTCGTCGCGAGCCAGACTCAAACCCGCTTCCAGCATGGCGTTCATCTCGGCGATGGTGGAAAGCATGCGGTCGCGTTCTTCGGGCGGTTCGACCCCTTCGGCGCGCAGGCGCAACAGGGTCAGCGGTGTGCGCAGATCGTGCGAAATCGCGGACAGCATCAAAGTGCGGTTCTCGATCAGCCGTTTCAGCTGTTCCTGCATCTGGTTGAAAGCCTGGGCGGCGCGGCGCATTTCGGCGCTGCCGGAAACCGCCAGCGGCGGCGCATTAACGTCGCGGCCCAGCCGTTCGGCGGCGTCGGCCAGCACGGCCAAGGGGCGGGTCAGGCGGCGTACTGCCTGAATAGACACCACCAGAACGATCAGACCCATGATGCCCATCGATCGCAGGAATCGCGGCGACATTTCCGGTCCGCCTTCGGGTAGGGCGGTGGAAAAGGACAGCCATTGCCCGTCGGACAACAGGATAGCAGCGTCCAACGCCCGCCATCCGCGCATCAGATGGTGCGGCGGCGGCATAGGCCGCCCGTCCCACTCTGGCGGTGGCGGCGCACCGCGACCCATCATGGGCCGCCAGTCTTTCGGAGACGGGCGGAATCGGTCCTGAAGCGGCGCGTCATGTTCCGCGACCGCGACATGCAGACGATCCTGAAACGCATCCGGCAATTGTCCGGCGATATAGTCGCGCACCGTTTCGGAGATCGCCGCTCGTTCTTCCAACGGAGGCAGAACGGGCTGAACGGAAGACAGGCCGATGCGGAACATGCGCCCGCTTAAGGCCGAAACCAGCCTGGGCCGCCAATCATCGGGCGCTTCGTCGATCAATTGGATCAGATTGGCGATGCGTTGCGCCGCCGCCAGTCCGCCGACCGCGCGGATCGCCTGTTCGCGGTCGCTGTCATAGAACCAAGCGCCGACGGCGTGCGAAAAGACCAGGCCGGCCATCAGAATGGCCAGAGTTTGGCCGAACAGGCTGCGGGGGAGGAAGCGTTTCATTTTTCCGAGACGGCAACCGCGAACATGTAACCGCCGCCCCATATGGTCTTGATGATGCGGGGGTCGGATGGATCGATTTCCAGTTTCTTGCGCAGCCGGCTGACCTGGGTGTCGATGCTGCGGTCGAAAACCGCCGCCGTGCGTCCGCGCGCCAGATCCAGAAGCTGTTCGCGGCTTAAGACACGTTGCGGCCGTTCGACCAGGGCCAGCAGCAAATCATATTCGCCGGTACTCAACGGAACCGCCACGCCGTCATCGCTCAACAATTCCCGTGTTTCGCAATCCAAAATCCAGCGGTCGAAGGCGTAACGCCTGCTTTTGGGGCCGGATTGCTCGTGCGGTTCCATCCGGCTGCGCCGCAACAGCGCCCGGATGCGCGCGATCAGCTCGCGGCTGCCAAAGGGTTTGGGCAGGTAGTCGTCCGCCCCCATCTCCAGGCCGATGACGCGGTCCACCTCCTCGCCTTTTGCGGTCAGCATGATGATCGGTATGGCGCTGTCCGCCCTTAACGAACGGCACAAGGACAAGCCGTCCTCGCCGGGCAGCATCAAATCCAGCAAAATCAGGTCGATGCGTCCGTCCGCCAGCACCTTGCGCATCGACCGGCCGTCGGGAGCGGTGCTGACGCGAAAGCCTTCCTTGACCAGGATCTTCGCCACCAGATCGCGGATCTCGCGGTGATCGTCGACAATCAGGATATGCGGCCCGTCTGTCATCAGCATCGCTCCCAAGGCAAGGGGTTAAATGTTCAGACTCCGCCGGCCACGTCGATGAACGAGCCGGTGACATAGGACGAGGCGTCGCTTAAGAGCCAGACGATGGCTTCGGCGACTTCTTCGGGCAAGCCGGCGCGGCCCATCGGCGTCTTCGTCCCCATGCGCTCGGCCCGTCCCGGTTGGCCGCCGCTGGCATGGATGTCGGTGGCGATCAGTCCCGGCCGCACGGCGTTGACGCGCACACCCTGACGCGCCAATTCCTTGGACAGGCCAAGGGTCAGGGTATCGAGCGCCGCTTTCGAGCTGGCGTAATCGACATACTCGAATGGCGTGCCCAGCCTGGATGCGGCCGAAGACAGCACTACGATCGAGCCGCCCGGTCCGCCCTTGTCGCGCGGCAGGCGGCGGGCGGCTTCACGCGCACATAAAAAAGACCCGAATATATTGGTGCCGAAAACGCGCTTCAGCCGCTCGGCGCTCAATTCCGCCACCGGCAGGGACGGGGCGACGATTCCAGCATTGATGACCACCCCGTCGATGGGGCCAAACTGGCGGGCGGTTTCGTCGAACAGGGTGACGACATCCGTTTCGGACACGACATTGCCTTTCAGCGTGATCGCTTGTCCGCCGGCCTTGCGCACTGCTTCGGCGGTGTCTTCCGCCGCCTGGACGTCATGGACGTAATTGACGGCGACGGACCAGCCTCGCGCGCCGCATAAAAGCGCCGTCGCCCGGCCGATGCCCCGGCTGCCGCCCGTGATCAGGACTGTTTTCATTCTGCGTCTCCTTCTTATGCCGGTATTTTCCTTTAAGGATCGCGGCGGTTTTCATCCCTATTGTGAGAAGTGTAGCCCGCTTCCCGTTCGGGGCGATCCAGGAAAGTGTGACCAGGGATCGCGGACAAGCGGTTTGTGACCTTTTGTCACAAAAGAGGTGTTTTGGGTCACTCTTGCGCCATGGGTTTGGGGTTTCATCACTCCCATCGGCGGGTTGCCCCGCTAACCGCGATGAGGAGTTATGACCATGAACAAGACTTTCAGCGGGTTTGCCGCCCTTTTGATCGCCTTGGGCGTTGCCACCGGTGGGGCCATGGCCGCTGGGCCGGACGGCAAGACGGGCCCAATGGATCGGGGTTTCGACTGCATGCGCGGCGATGTCGACCGGACGGAATGGCTGAAAGAACGTCTGGCCATTACCAAGGATCAGGAAAATGCCTGGTCCACCTATGTCAAGGCGCTCGAGACGAACCGTCCCGTGCCGATGCACGAGCTGATGAGCCGCGAGGAGTTCCACAAGATGCCGCTGGCCGAGCGTCAGGCATTCATGGCCAAAAGGATGGAAGAAGGCGAAGCCCATTTCGCCGCGGTGAAGCAAGCGGCAGAAGCGCTGCTGCCGTCTCTGTCCGACTATCAGAAGGGCAAGGCCAGCGAAATCCTGCCCGGTCTGGCGGAGCCCGGCCCTGGTTTCGGTCCGGGCCCGCGTCATGGCGGTCCTGGCTCGGGTCCGCGCCATGGCGGCTGGGGTCCCGGTCGCAATTAAGCACGATCTGAACGCCGTCCGGCCCCGGACCAGGTCCGGGGCCGGATTCTGTATCATCCGCGCCGTCTGTCAGCTCTCCGGCGGGCGGTATGCGATCAGGCGGATGGTTGCGGCCTCGCCGTCATGCAAAGTGCCTTCCTTCAGGTGGGTCATCGCCTCTTCCAACAGCCGGATATCCAGCACAGCGAAATCCTCTTTTAGGTCCTGCGGGGTATAGAGCAAGGCCACATCCTTCGGACCGCCGCTGGTCCGGCCCAATTGAGCCGGACGGAACGCTTCCAGCAGGATCAGCCCGCCGGGTTTCAGGGCCGCCGCCGCTTTGGCATGGACGGACCGGCGCAAAGAGGGCGGCAGATGCAGGAACATCAGGACCAGAGCGTCGAACGCGGCTTCGGGCCAGGTCCATTTGGTGAGATCGGCGGTCTCTGCGTTCAGCGATACGCCGCGTTGCGCCGCCAGTTTTAGGGTTTTGGCCGTCCCAGAGGCCGCGCCATCCACCGACAGAACCGTCATGCCGCGTTCGGCCAGCCAGACGCCGTTGCGTCCCTCGCCATCGCCGGGCAGCAGCACTGAACCGCCGGTGGGCAGGCGTCCCGATTCCTGCACCAGAAATTCATTGGGTTCAGTGCCATAGATGAAATCCTCGGTGCGGAAGCGTTCGTCCCAGAATGATTGCACTATCCGTCTCTCCTACAGGGTCAGCACCTCGTCCATCCGGTCAAGACCATTGGCGCGATGGGTGATCAGCAGCAAGCTGCGCCCGTCCAGGGCTTCGATCACCGCGTCCAGCATGTCCCGTTCGGTGCGATAATCCAATCCTTCGCCCGGTTCGTCCAGAATGACCACCGGTGCGTCTTTCAACAAAGCGCGGGCGATGGACAGACGCCGCGCCTGCCCGCCGGAAAGGGTCAGTCCCGCTTCGCCCAGCCAGCTATCCAGTCCGTCGGGCAGGGCGGCGACGAAGGAATCAAGCCCGACCAGGGCGAGCACCCGCCACATCTGGGCTTCTTCTGCGTCGGGACGGGCCAGTTTCAAACTGTCGCGGACGGTGCCGCTGAACAATCCCCCCCCTTGCGGGGCGACGGCGAAACAGGCGCGCCGCGTTTCGGGATCGAAAGCGGCGAGCGATCGGCCATCCAGGATGAGCGTGCCGCTTTCGGGCGTCAGCAATCCGGCGAGTAGCAGAATCAGGGTGCTTTTGCCCGATCCGGTGGGGCCGATCACGGCCAAACGCTTGCCCTGGGGCAGGTCGAAGGACAATCCATTCAGTGCTGGGTGCGATGCGCCGGGATAGGTGAAAACAAGATCGCGGACAGCGATGTTGCAGCATTGGGGGCGTTGGCGGATGCCGGTTTCCGCCGGAACGGGGGGACTGGAATCTGCCAGGGCGAAGACCCGTCGCGCCGATTCCAGCGCGCCGCCTGCGGCCAGAAAGGCGTTGGGCAAAGGGGCTATGGCCTCGAACGCGGCCAGTCCGCACAGACCGATCATCACCATGTCGGCGGGGGGCAGCATCTGCTGGCGCACCAGCGGGATCGCCAGCACGATCAAGCTCCACAAAGCGAGATGACCGCCTAGCAGCAAACCGGCCTGGGCCAGCCCGAAGCGGCGGCCCATCCGCGCCTGAAGCTGAGTGGTCTGGTTGCTTAACGCTGCGAAACGTTCGGCATGGCGATCGGCTGCACCGAAGGCCAGCAATTCGGCCATGCCCTGTACCGCATCCACCGCCATTTCGCCCATGCGCGCGGACAAACGCACCCGATCACGTCCCATCGCAGCCGAACTCTGCGTCAGCAGCAGTGGCAGGGCTATTCCCGATAGGACCAAGCAAAGCCCTTCGGCCAGGGCAAAGGATGGGTGATGCATTCCCAGCCAGAACAGCACCAGGGCAGCGGCCAGCACCGCAACGATAAAAGGCAGGAAAACGCGCAGATAGACGGTTTCCAGATGATCGAGATCGGCGCGCAGACGGCTTTCGACATCGGCGCTGTGCCAGGGATCGAGCGCGCCGGGCGGCAGCGGCTCGATCTTTTTGAATAACCAGACGCGCAAGGCGGCGATCAGGCGAAAGGTGGCTTCATGTGTGACCAGCCGCTCGGCGTAGCGTCCGGCGGTTCTCAAGATCGCGGCTCCCCGGATCATCGCCGCGGGCGTGAAATAATTGACCGAGATCCCTGTAATGCCGGCAATGCCCATGGTGGTGATGAACCAGCCCGAGACGCTCATCAACGCGATATTGCCGATCAAGGCGGCAAGAGCGGTCAGCACGCCCAGCAGCAGCCAGCCCCAATAAGGGCGGAACAAGAGGAACAGGCGTCCGAACAGCATCATCGCCGTCCTCCCGCGCCCTCGATCAGGCCGCCGCTGGCGGCCATGACAGCATAGAGTCCGCCGTTTTGGACCAAATCCTCATGCCGGCCCTTCTCGACGATTCGTCCCCCTTCGACGACCAAAATGGAATCAGAAGCGCGCACCGTTTCCAAACGATGGGCGACGACTAGGACGGTTCGGTCCAGCGCCAGTTCGTTCAGCGCCCGCGCTGCCCGGCGCTCGGTCTCAGAATCCAGGCTGGCGGTGGGCTCATCCAGGATCAGGAAGGTGGCGTTGCGCCGCGCCGCCGCGCGTGTCAGCGCGATCAGCCGCGCCTGCCCGCCGGACAGACCGCCACCGCCTTCCTGGACCGGGTGATCGAGACCGTCGGGCAGGGATCGGATGAAATCCCAGGCGCCGGTTTGTCGTGCCGCTTCTTCCAACGCTTCCCGGGTCAGGGATGGATCGCCCATGCGGATATTGTCGGCGATGCTGGCCCGGAACAGATGCGGGCGTTGCGGCACCCAGGCGATTCGCCGCCGCCAAGCCTGAAGATCGAACCCGGCCAACGGCACACCGTCCACCAGCACCTGTCCCGATCCCGGTGCAGCAAAGCCCAGCAGAATGGACAGGATCGAGCTTTTGCCCGCACCGCTGGGGCCGACCAGGGCAGTGACGCATCCGGCCTCGATGTGGAAATCCGCACCGGCCAGCCCGCTGCGTCCCTCGGCGTAATCGAGATGGACGCCTTGGAAGACGATGCCGGGCGGTGTCGCTGGCAGGGGGGAGGCCATTGGGGCAGGCGGAGCGGGCGGGATAGGCCGGGCCAGAAGATCGGCCAAGGCCGTGGCCGCGCCGATGGCTTCCATCCGGGCGTGGTAATGCGCGCCCAACGTGCGCAGCGGCAGATAGAATTCCGGGGCCAGCAGCAGGACGAAAAAGCCGCGCTGGAAATCCATTTCGCCCCACATCAGGCGGAAACCGATGAAGACCGCGACGAGCGCCACCCCCAGCGTGGCGAAGAATTCCAACGTCAGCGCCGATAAGAATGCGACCCTTAGGACCGACATCGTCGCCAGCCGGTAATCTTCTGAAATCCGCGCGACGATCTCGGCTTCGCGGCGGCTGGCATTGAACAGTTTCAGTGTGGTCAGCCCCTGGACGACTTCCAGGAAATGAGCGCTCATGCGGGCCAGCTTCGCCCACTGCCGGCGGTTCATCCATTCGGCCCCTTTGCCGATCAGGATCATGAACAAGGGAATCAGCGGCGCGGTCAGGACCAGGATCGCCGTCGATGGCCAGTCCAGGGGCAGCACCATCGCCGCCACCGCCAGAGGGATCAGCGCAGCCATGGTCATCGCCGGCAGGAACCGGGCGAAATAGGGTTCCAGCGCTTCAACGCCGCTGGTCAGCAAGGCTGCAAGCCCGCCGGCGCGGTCTCCGGCCAGCCGGACCGGTCCAAGCGCCAGCAGCCGGTCCATCACGCTTTCGCGCACCGCCTGCTTGACCCTGGCCGCCGCCAGGGCCGATGCGGCTTCGGATAGCCAGACCAGGCCCGCGCGGATGAACAAGATGGGCAGGATCGGCCACAGCCAGGGCCAAAGCTGATCCAGCGTCTTTCCGTCGAACGCCGCACCGTTGATGGCCGCGGCAAGCAGGCGGTATTGCAGGATCATCAGACCGGCGCCGAGCATGCCTGTGACTGCGACCAGCGCCACAGGTCCGCGCACGCGGCGCGCCTGATTTTTTAGAAAGGAAGAGGCGGCATTCGTGGCGGGAGCGCCGGCAGGGGAATCCGGCCCCGCGCCAAAGGCGGGGGCCGGATCAGGATCAGTCCTTGCGTGCTTCGTCGGCGGCATGAGCAGCCTCGAACCTAAGGGCGCAGATCACGCCGATGGCCAAGGCCGCCGCCAAACCCAAAACCCAAGCGAAATACCACATCGTCTGGTCTCCAAAAGGACGGGTCAATAGACCGAATGACTGCGCTCACGGATGTCCGCGACCGTGACCTGGCCCCACATCCGCCAATAGCACCAGAAGGTGTAAGCCAGCACGATCGGCACGAAGATCGCCGCCGCCCAGAACATCACGGTCAAGGTGAGGGGGCTGGAGGTGGCGTCCCAGACCATCAGGCTGGATTTGGGATCGGTGCTGGACGGCATGATGAAGGGAAACATCGATACGCCGGCGGTGACGATGATGCCGGCCAGGCCCAGGATGCTGGTGACGAAAGCCAGCGCCGGGCGGCGCTTGCAGGACAGGAAGGCGGTCAGCAGCGGCCCACCGATACCCAGTGCGGGGGCCAGGATCGTGATCGGCATGGCGCTGAAAATGGCCATCCAGGCGCCGGGTTCGCTGACCACGGTCTTGCCCAGGATAGAGCTCCCGCTTTCGACCAGACGATAGCCGTCGATGCCGCTGGCGACCCAGATGCCACCCAGAACGAACAGGACCGTGGTGACGATTCCTGCGCCGATGACGGCCTTGCGGGCGCGTTCGGCGATGATGTTCTCGGCGCGCAATTCCAGCCACACGCCGCCATGCATGGTCAGCATGGCGACGCTGATCACGCCGGCCAGGATGGCAAAGGGATTAAGCAGCGGCAGCAGCGCGGTCAGCAGCGAGCCTTCGTAATGGATGCGCAGCATCTCGTCGAAATGGAACGGCACGCCCTGAAGCAGATTGCCGAAGGCGACGCCGAAGATCAAAGCGGGGACGAAACTGCCCACGAACAAGGCCCAGTCCCATTTCGCGCGCCAGCCCGGATTGTCGATCTTGGCGCGGTAGTCGAAGGCGAGCGGTCTTAGGATCAGGGCGAACAGCACCAAGAGCATGGCGAGATAGAAGCCCGAAAAAGCCGCCGCATAGACGTCGGGCCAGGCAGCGAAGATTGCGCCGCCGGCGGTGATCAGCCACACCTGATTGCCGTCCCAATGGGGCGCGACGGTGTTGACGATGACGCGGCGCTCATCTTCGTGCTTGCCGATGAAGTTCATCAGCATGGCGACGCCCATATCCATGCCGGAGGTCGCGGAAAAGCCGATCAGCAAGACGCCGATCAGAAGCCACCAGACCAGTTGCAGTGTTTCGTAATCGAGAATCATGGTCCGGTCCTCCTTATTCGGCCGGGGCGGGGGCGGTGCCCACGCCGGGTTCGCCGAAATATTTCCCGGTGCCGAGCGCTGCCGGTCCCTTGCGGATGGATTTGAGCATCAGCGTGACCATGATGACGAGCAGCACCGTGTAGAACAGGACGAAGCCCGCCAGACTGACGATCAGGTCGCCGGTGGACAAGGACGACGTCGCCAGGAAGGTCGGCAGGATGTCGTTGATGGCCCATGGCTGCCGGCCATATTCGGCGACCAGCCAGCCCAGTTCGCAGGCGATCCAGGGCATGGGCAGGCTAAGTATCATGATCTTCAGGAACCAGCGCTGCTTCTCCACCGTGCGGCGCAGGCTGAAGAAGAAGGCCAGCCCGATCAGCAGCAGCATGGCGAAGCCCAATCCGGCCATCAGGCGGAAACTCCAGAACATCGGGAAGACGGCGGGGATGGTGTCCTTGGCCGCCATGGCGATCTGTTCCGGGGTGGCGTCGATGACGTCGGCGGTGTAGCGCTTCAGCAGAAGTCCGTGCCCGAGATTCTTGCCATGTTCGGCGAACAAGGCGGCGGTTTCGGGGGAATCGTCGCCGGCGCGGATGCGGGTCATGGCGTCATAGGCGACCATGCCGGAAACGACCCGTTCCTCGGCATCGGTGATCAAATCCTTGATGCCGGTGACTTCCGTGGTCAGCGACCGGGTGGCGATGATTCCCATCAGGGCCGGGATACGGATGGCGTAATCGACCGACATGGTCTTGTCGTTGGGAATGCCGATCAGGGTCAGAGGCGCGGGGGCGGGATGGGTGTCATATTCCGCCTCGATCGTGGCCAGTTTGATCTTTTGCGTTTCTCCCAGGCCGTAACCGCTTTCATCGCCCATGACGATGACCGCCAGGACCGCCGCCAGACCGAAGGCCGAGGCGATGACGAAGGAACGTTTGGCGAAGCCGAGATCGCGTCCCTTCAGGATGTAATAGGAACTGATGGCCAGGACGAAGATCGCGCCGGTGACATAGCCCGCCGCCACGGTATGCAGGAATTTGACCTGGGCCGAGTGGTTGAGCAGGACGTCGAAGAAGCTCGACATCTCCATGCGCATATTGGTCAGCGAGAAATGCGATCCGACCGGATTCTGCATCCAGCCATTGGCGACCAGAATCCACAAAGCCGAGAGATTGGAGCCGAGCGCGGTCAGGAACGTCACGACCAGATGCTGGACCTTGGTCAGCCGGTCCCAGCCCAGGAAGAACAACCCGACGAAGGTCGATTCGAGGAAGAAGGCCATCAGCCCTTCCATCGCCAGCGGCGCGCCGAAAATGTCGCCGACATAGCGCGAGTAATAGGACCAATTGGTGCCGAACTCGAATTCCATCGTCAGGCCGGTGGCGACGCCGATGGCGAAATTGATGCCGAACAATTTTCCCCAGAACTTGGTCATGTCCCGGTAGATTTCGTTGCCGGTGATCACATAGGCGGATTCCATGATGAAGAGAATCCACACCATGCCCAGGGTAAGGGGCACGAAGATGAAGTGATACATCGCGGTAACGGCGAACTGCCATCGAGACAGTTCAACAAAGAATTCATCGATCATGAGCGCGCTCCAACGAAAGGCGACCGGCGACGGGGCACCGCTCTCTTCCGCTTGTCTCTCGTTTCTGATGTCCGGGACAGCTCAGAATGAGTGTGAAGACAGGAAAATCGTATTTTTCGCGGATCGCCATCGGCTAGTTTCCCCCACCCCGGCCCGTGCGGGATGTCTCCGATGCGGGCCAAGCAAGATTACCCCCTTGGCGTGTAATCGTCACCCCATGCCTTTGGGTAATCCTTTTGTGCAAGCTTATTCTCCATAAGGATCATTCCAGTACGAACTTTATGGGAATCTCGATCCGGGAAACGATAGGGGCGCCGGCGCGCAAGGCCGGTTGAAGCCGCCAGAGTCTCAACGTGTCCAGCGCGGCCCGGTCGAGTGCTGCCACGCCGCTGCTTTCCACCAGTTCCGCCTTGTCCACCAGGCCCGAAGGCAAAACCGTCAGCCGGACGACAACCTGGCCTTGCTGGGCTTTGCGCCGGGCGCTCATAGGGTAGGGAGGACTCGGCGTGTCAGCCGATCCCAGGCGATAGGTGGCGGTGCGGTCTGCCGGTTCCGGGGATGACTGCGGACCGCCCGGCTCTGTTTCGGGTGCTGAAGCCGCTGGGGCCGCTGGCATGGCGCTGGCTGCGCCGGCTGTCTCCGGCGCGGAAACGAGCCGGGATTCCGGCGGCGGTTCGCTCCGTTCGGCGTGGGGGCGTGGGGATGGCTTGGCGTGTAAAAGGGGCCGAGCGGTTTTGGGCGACTGCGGTTCAGGGGGTGGCGATGGCTCGGGAGACGGCGGAAGCGGCGCCTTCATCTCGGGCGGCCGGGGAGTGGGCGGCCCATCTTCCGCAGGCATGGTCAGGATGATGACGGTGGGGGGAACATCCGCAATGACGGCGGGATCGTGGAACAGGAAAGCCGCCGCAGCTATGCCGGCATGCAGCAGGAGCGAAAGGAATAAAGCGGAAACCGGGTAAAAGAACCGGCTTTTGGAGGAGGCATCGACGGCGCTGAGCCCGGGCTCATCGTCTCCGCCGACCGGGCCGTTCATGCCGTCCTTTCCCTGGACGCAGCTTTTATCCATCGCCGGTTTACGATCTCTCGGGAAAACATGTCTTTGGGATAAGCAGGACCACCCGATCTATCAACCAGCCGGGCCTTTTTCCATTCCGTCAGTTTATAAGTCAAATCTCAGCACGCTGAACTGATGCGGTACGGTGTTCTATCCCCAATATACAAGTTTCGTATATATCGCCACCCCTCGTTCCGATGGGAGTGACACCCGATGGAATACTACCTTGCAGTGCTGTTCAAGTTCGTCATCGGCTTTCTGATTATCATCACTCATATGAACCTGTCGGGGAAAACCCAGCTGTCACAGATGACGCCGATCGACTTCATCGGCAATTTCGTGCTGGGAGGGATTATTGGCGGGGTTATCTACAACGAAAATATTCCTTTCTACCAGTACATCGCTGTATTGCTGATCGGTGTCGGCCTGATTTCGCTTCTGAATATGATCGGAAAGCACCTGTCGGTCTTCCGGACGATCACAATCGGCGACCCGATCCCGATTATCCGTCAGGGCCGCTTCTTGATGGACAACATCAAGCACAAGCAGAACAAGATCGATATTCTCAGCGTTGCCTCTCAATTGCGCAGCCAAGGTATTGGCTCGTTCCAAAAAATCCGCTATGCCCAGATCGAACCCAATGGACAGTTGACGGTCATCTGCGACGAAGGCCAACTGCCGCCATTCATCGTCATGAAAGACGGCCAACCCCGCATCTGTGAACTTAAGGACTGCGGCCGGGACGAAGCCTGGCTCGATCAGGAAATTCAGCGTCGCGGCATTGTTCGGGAAAATGTATTCCTGGCCGAGTACTGGAATAACCATCTGGTGTTCGTGATGGATGACGGGCGGGTGCTGGGGTGAACCCAGGAAATACACGGGGCGAAACCGTGTGGCGCTTGGACCATCATGAAACAAAAACCGGCGCGGGCTATTTAAGGCCCGCGCCGGTTTTTTTCGTTTGACGAAATGATCCTCGGTTAGCGGATCAATTCCTGACCGGCGGCCACGGCGTAATTGAACACCGTGCTGGGCAAGATGCCCAAAAGCACGACTGCGAGGCTCAACACGCTAGCACCCACCAAGCTCAAGGCGCTGGTGTCGGGAGCGACCTTGGTGGTCTCTTCCTCGGCCGTTTGATCCTCGGCAAAGGCGTGGCGCACCAGGGCGAAGTAGTAATAGACGGCAATCGCGCTGTTGACCGCCAGGATCACGACCAGCCAGTTATAACCATGGTCCCAGGCGGCGGTGATCAGGAACAGCTTGCCAATGAAGCCGATCGTCGGCGGCAGGCCGACCAGGGACAGGGCACCGACGCCAAGCGCCAGGGCCAGGATCGGGGCGCGCTTGTAGAGTCCGTTCAGATCGGACAGCTGCAAATTGCGTCCATCGGTGGCGACCCGGCTGATAACCCAGAATACCAGCAGATTCATGGACATGTAGGCCAGAGCGTAGAACGCCGCTGCCGCCATGCCCTGGGGCGTGCCGGCGACCAGACCGACCATGACATAGCCGGCATGGGCGACCGAGGAAAAGCCCAGCATCCGCTTGACGTCGCGTTGCGCCAGGGCGGCCAGATTGCCGAAGGTCATCGACACCGCGCCCAACACGGCCAGAATGGTGGTGATTTCCAGGCCGGGGGTGAGGAAGGAGGACAGGCGTATCAGCACGACCACCGCCCCGAGCTTGGGCAGGGTGGCGACGAAGGTGGCGGTTTCGTTGCTGGCGCCCTGATAGACGTCCGGGCACCAGAAATGGAACGGGAACAGCGCCAGCTTGTAGAACATGCCGGCCATGAACAGGCTGAGTCCGATCACCGCCATCGGCTGGTCAGCCCAGGCCCAGGACAGTTCGGACAAGGCGGCGATATAGGTGGTGTGCTGGGCGGCCAGGACGTAGGACAGGCCGAACAGGGCCAGGGCGGTCGCCACAGCGCCGTAAAGGATATATTTGATTGCCGCTTCCGCCGCGCCCTTTTCCTTAGCCCGCAAAGCGATGATCGCATAGAGGCTGTAAGAGGACAGTTCGAGGCAGATATAGAGGGTGAACAGCTCGGTGGCCGAAGCCAGCAGCATCAGCCCCCAGGCGGACAAAGCGAGGAACATGTAGTAATCGGCGCGCTTCTCGGCTTCCAGCGTCGGCTGGTGCGAGGCGTTGAGCGTGGTAACGAAGAAACCGGCGGCGATGACCAGTTTGAAGAACTGGGACAGTCCGTCGATTTCATAGACGCCATAGAACATGCCGCCCCTGTTGGGCAGGGCGCAGACGGCCAACACGATGCCGAAGGCCGCCGCGATGGGAGTCCATGTCTGGGCGCCGATGCCGCTTTTGCCCTTGCACAGGCTTTGGGCCATCAGCACCAGGATCAGCAGAAGCTGGAAGAGCTCCGGTACGATCATAGCCGGGTTGAAGTTCACGATGATCTCTCCCTAGTTCTGCACGATCTGGACGCCGGCGACCGACGCCAGGGCCTGGGACGGTGTCGGCTGCCCATCGAGATGAAGAGCGGCTTTACGCTGTTGAACACCGGTCAGGGCGCCTTCCGTCGCTGGCGTGATCATCTTCAGGAACATGGACGGAGCCAGCCCGAGATAGATGACCATGACGGCGGGGATCAGCATGATCGCCCATTCACGGCGGGCCAGATCCTTCCAGTTCGCGGCGGTCGAGGGCGCGCCCCAAGCCATCCTGAGACCGATCCGGAACATGTAAGCCGTGGACAGCAATCCGCCGATGACCAGGAACAGGCCGACCGTCAGGCTGTGCTTGAAACCGCCGACGAAGATCAGGATTTCACCGACGAAGCCATTGGTGCCGGGGAAGCCGAAGGACGCCAGCGAGAACAGGCCCCAGAAGAACATGAAGGCCGGCATGTATTTGCCCATGCCCAAAGTCTTGTTGATGTCGCGGCTGTGGCTGCGTTCGTAGACCACACCGATCATCAGGAACAGGCTGCCGGTGATGATGCCCTGATTGACCATCTGGAACATAGCGCCCTGAGCGCCCTGCTGATTGAACAGGAACAGGCCCAGCACGACGAAGCCCATATGGCAAATAGTGGAATAGGCGATGATCTTTTTGACGTCCGACTGGGCGAGCGCCACCGCGCCGCCATAAATGATCGAGATGATGGCCAGCACGATCATCGCCGGGGCCAGAACGTCGGAAGCCGCCGGAGCCAGAGGCAGGCAGAAGCGGATGAAGCCATAGGTGCCCATCTTGAGCGAGCCCAGCAGCACCGAGCAGGCGGCGGGCGCCTGCATATGCATGGTCGGCAGCCAGCCATGGACGGGCACCAACGGGGCCTTGACGGCGAAGGTCAGCGCCATGGCGATGAAGCACAGGATCTGGAAGTCCAGCGGGAAATCCTGGTTCATCAGATCGGGGATCGAGAAGGTTCCGCCGACGATCCTGAACGCGACGATGGCGACCAGGAACAGGGCTGACCCCGCCACAGCGTAAAGGACATATTTGATCGAGGCGTAGCGGCGCTGATCTTCGCCCCACACGGCCACGAACAAATAGAAGGGGATGATCATCGCCTCCCAGAACACGTAGAACAGCACCAGATCCAGCGCGGTGAAGATGCCGACGCTGACGGCGGTCATGATCAGGAGACAGGCATGGAATGCCCGGACGCGCTTCTGGATCGATTTCCAAGAGCAGAGCACGCACAAGGGCAAGGTGAACAGGGTGATCCACACCAGCAGGATGCTGATGCCGTCCACCGCCAGGTGATATTCCAGCCCCCATTGCGGCACCCAGGCAATGCGTTCGACGAATTGGAACGCCGCATTGGACTGGAAGCCCGTGAGCGGAAAGGCGAGAGCGAGTTCGATCAGGCCAACGACCAGCGTGTATTTCCGCACGACGGCGTCGTCGCGGATGAAGAACAGCATCACGGCGGCCGCAAGCGGGAACCAGATCAGACTGCTAAGAACTGGATAAGCGAAATCCAACGCAGTTACTCCGTATACGGGCTCCGGTCTAACCGAAGTACCAGACCAGTCCGAAAACAAGGATGGCGAAGACCGTCGTCAGGGCCAGATAGTCCTGCAAGACGCCGTTCTGAAGTTTCGCCCCGATGCGGCCGATTCCCCGAACCGCATAAGCCGAGCCGTCCAGCGCGCCATCGACACAGGTTTTGTCGACGGCGCTGCTGCCCAGCGCAAAGCCCATCAGGGCTTTGAGGCCAACGCTCTGATAGACGTTGTTCCAGATCGTATCGACCCAGCCGATCGGCTTGCAGATCAAAGCCAGCACGCCGCGCCCGATCAGACGGTAGAAATAGTCGAAATCGAGGTTCTGGCCGGAATGGCGGCCCAGGATGCCGCTGGCGATGCAGAGATAGACCGCCAGCCCCGCGCCACCCAGCAGCATCAGCGCCTGCAGCACATGCCAAAGCGTCCAAGGCACGTAAGGCGTGGCGAGCTGATAGGGCAGGTAGCGATAGAGCATGTCGGGATAAAGGCCCTGGGCGATGCAGATCAGCGCCGCAAAGCCCATGGCGACATACATGTTGGCGGGGATGGGCTTCAGCGAGCCGGCGGGCACGGCCGAAGCCGGCTTTTTACCCCAGAAGATGAAATAGGGCAGCTTGAGGCCGACCGACAGGAAGGTACCGACCGAAGCGATCTCGAGTCCCATCGCCAACCAGGTGTGATGCGCCTCGGCGACGCCGGCGATGGTCATCGTCTTGGTGACGAAGCCGTTGAACAGCGGCATGCCCGAGATCGACAGGGCGGCGATCATGTACAAGATCATCACCCAGGGCAGACGGCCGACCAGTCCGCCCAGCCGATCCAGCCGCGCCGTGCCGGCGCTGTAAAGCACCGCGCCGACCGACATGAACAGCAAGCCCTTATAGATGATGTGGGCATAGGCATGCGCGGCCGCGCCATTAATGGTCATCGCCGTGCCGACACCGATGCCGGCGACCATGAAGCCCACCTGCGAAACGATGTGGTAGGACAGGATGCGCCGACCGTCATTCTCCATGGTCGCGTACAGCGCGCCATAGACGGCCATGATCACGCCGGCCACGGCCAGGATTTCCCAGCCGGTGAAGCCGCGCATCAGCACATAGACCGCCGTTTTGGTGGTGAAGGCGCACATGAAGACCGAGCCGGTGACCGTACCGCGCGGATAGGCGTCCGGCAGCCAGGCATGCAGGGGCACCACGGCGGCGTTGACGCAGAATCCGAACAGGATCAGCCAGTCATAATAAGCGGTGCTCTCGGGGATGATCTGGGTGAAAGCCAGCGAGCCGGTCGCCTTGTAGCGCAGCAGCAGCCCGCCCAGCAGGAACAGCCCGCCGATGGTGTGGTAGAGGAAATAGCGGAACCCGGCCAGGGTCGATTCGCGCGTGCGGTTCAGGAAGATCAGGAAGACCGAACCGAGGCTCATCAATTCCCAGAACAGGAACAAGGTCAGATAATCGCCGGCGAAGACGCAGCCGAACCCGCCCGCGACATAGAGCGAGGCGGCGATGTGCTGGCCCTTGTCGGTGACGTGCATGGCGTAGACCATGCCGATCAGCGACATGAAGGCGAAGACCTGGGCGAAGATCAGGGACACCGGATCCACACGCCCCAGAACCAGTTCCTGGCCCAGATAGGGCAGGATCGCATGGACGCCCTGTTCCATGGAGAAGACGCTCCAGATCGCCACCAGCGGCGGCAGGATCAGAAGCCACTTCCAGAAGGCGCCGCGCAAGAAAGGCAGCACGAGCGCCAGGATCAGGAACCCCAGGGAGGGGTGGAGGAAACTAGACATCGCCATAGAAATCTTCTTTCCGGACGAGGAGGGGGCGAATGACCTTCTCCAGAATGACAATCATGAGGACGCCGGCGACCAGGCCGAGCACGAGGAAGAATCCGGGATAGGCATCCAGGCCGAAATGTGGCTCCTCGGGCCTGACGAACAGGTTGATCACGACCAGCGCGACCAGCGCGACGAGGAAGACATTCCGCCACAGCCCGTGCTTGCTTCGGAGAAGTTCAAAGAATGTGCCGAGAGAATTCATGGCCGTTTCCTAATAGTTCCCGAAGATGCGGATGAAATCCTGGAATATCTGGGGGTAGATACCCATGATCACGGACCCGAGCGCGGTCAGGCAGAGCGGCACGCGCATCGGCAGTGGCGCTTCCTTGTAGTGATCGATCGGGATCACCGGCGCCATGAAGAATGCGCGGTAGATGACCGGTACGAAATAGCCGGCATTGAGGGCCGTGGACAGCAGCAGCGCCCCCACCAGCACCACTTGCCCGGCCTGAAGCGCGCCATTGGCCAGATACCATTTGGTGACGAAGCCGCAGACGGGCGGGATGCCGATCATCGACAGGGAGGCAATCGCGAACGCGCCGAAAGTCCAAGGCATCTTGCGCCCCAGCCCGTTCATCAGGCTGATCTTCTTCTGCGACGTCATGACGAAGATGGCGCCAGCGGCGAAGAACAGCGTGATTTTGGAAAAGGCGTGGTTGGCGATGTGCAGCAGGCCGCCCTGAACGGCCATCGGGGTCAGAAGCGCTACGCCGATGATGACGTAGGACAACTGGCTGACAGTCGAATAGGCGAGCCGGGCTTTGATGTCGTCCTTGGTCAGGGCGATCAGCGAGGCGACGATGATGGTGAAGGCGGCGAGATAGGCCGTGGGCAGGCCGAGACCGAGCAGGTCCATATTCTCGACGCCGAATCCCGACAGGATGACGCGGCTGACCGAGAACACGCCGGCCTTGACGACCGCGACCGCATGCAGCAAGGCCGAGACGGGCGTCGGCGCGACCATCGCCGAGGGCAGCCAGTTGTGGAACGGCATCAAAGCCGCTTTGGCCAGACCGGCGATGTAGAGCACATAGGTCAGCCGGACCAGATTGGGGTGCTCGGCGACGATTTGGGCCGAGAACATGCCGTGGACGATGTCGCCGAAGTTGAAGTCCAGCGTGCCGCACAGCATGTAGGTCAGGGCCATGGCCGGCAGCAGGAACAGCTTCGACGAGCCCATCAGATAAACGAGATATTGCCGCCCGCTGACGAAACCTTCCCGGTCCTGGTGATGGATGACCAGCGGGTAGGTGAAGACGGTGATGACCTCGTAGAAAAGATAGAGCGTGAAGACGTTGGCCGAAGTGGCGATGCCGACCGCGCCGAAGACGGCGATGGCGAAACAGGTGTAGTAGCGGGTCTGCGCATGTTCGTTCAGACCGCGCATATAACCGACATTGTAGCTGGTGGTCAGGATCCACAGGAAGGGTGCGACCAGACCAAAGACGATGCCCAGACCGTCCAGGGCGACCGAAACGGTGATCCCGGGCAGAATGGTGAACAGCGTGTAATGGTAGATCTCGCCCCGCATGATCCCGGGCACGAAGCTCAGCATCGAGAAGAAGGCCAGAATGGAGGCGGCAAAGGAAACGGCTTCGCGCCAGTTTTGATTGCGCCGGCAAAGCATGATGCCGAACGGCGCCGCTGCGGTAATGACGAGCGGAAGAAGGAGCCGGGCGCTTTCGATGGTCTCGGTCATGGCGCTTATTCTTTCAAGGTGGAAACGGCGCCGGTCCCGACGGTGCCGAAACGGCGCGAGACCACGACGATGATGGCCAGGACCAGGGTGGCTTCAGCGGCGGCCAAGCCCATGACCAGGAGTGTTCCCAATTGTCCGATGACGGCGCTGGCCTCCGTGAGCTGTGCGGCGGCGACGATCGACAGTCCCGCGCCGTTCAGCATGAGTTCCACCGCGATCAGCGTGCCGACCAGGGTGCGCCGCTGGAGCAGGCCGTAAAGGCCGAGCGCCAGCAGCAGCAGGGCCACAAGCTGGAAAAGGGTCAGGGCGCTCATTTCTTCTTGTCCTTTCGTTCCCACGTCAGGAGCACGGCGCCGGACATGGCGACCAGAAGCACCAGTGAAATGAGTTCGAAGTTGAGGGTGAAGTCTCCCAGGAAGCCGGCGCCCAGCGCTGCGAGCGGCACTTCCTCGGGCGTGGATAGGGAGACCACGGGATGCTTGACCACGATCATGCCCAGCACGGCGACCGGCGCCAGCGCGCCGACGAGCGCCATGATCTTGCGCTTGCCGGTGATGGGCGCGGACTCGTCGCCTTTCTCGTCGGCGCGGGTCATCATCACGGAGAAGAACACCAGGACGCAGACGGCGCCGACATAGATCAGGATCTGCATGAACGCCAGAAAGGGGGAGTTCAGCAGCAGATACATGCCGGCCACGCCGAAGAAGGTGACGATCAATCCCACCAGGGCGCGGACCAGGCTTTTACTGCCGACGGCCAGCAGCCCTGCGCCCAGGATGATCAGGGCGTAAAGCGTGAACGCGATGTTCGCCAGGATTTCCATTTGCTTTAAGTCTCTTTGGCCTGGGACCCGGCGGGCGGATCCAGTCGGCTGTGCCCGGGGAAGGGTGTCAGCAGATCGTGGACAAGCGGTCCGCGCGACCGGCTGGTGGAATAAAGGTCTTGGGAGAACGCGATGCAGTCCGTCGGGCAGACTTCGACGCACAACCCGCACAGGCTGCACAGCGAGAAGTCGTTGAGCCAGCGTCCCGGTTCGCGCGGGGCGGTCGGTCGCTTGACGCTTTCGCCGCGTTCCTCCGCTTCGCGCATCGCCTGTTCCTGCTCCGGCGTCAGCTTCGGCGCGGCGGCGCGAGTGACGGTGATGCAGGAACTGGGACAGGCATTGACGCAGGCCATGCAGGCGATGCAGCGCGACTTGGTCGGGTCGGCGTCAAGCGCGATCAGATGGATCGGGCCGCGATAGCTGAGATTGATCTTTTGATCGACCTCCTGTCGCGGATAGTGAACCGTCCGGTGCGGTTTGACGAAGAAGACGCCGGTGATCTTGAGCCCGACGAGCAGGCTCCACAGATCGGCGACGGACCGGAAGATGTTGGCAATAGGGCTCATGACTCTTGCGGCCACCTTGTTTTCTTAAAGAACCTTCATCAGGAAGAGGGTGCCCAGCAGATTGGCGGTCGCCAAGGGCAGAAGCCACTTCCAGTTGATGTTCAGAAGCTGGTCGAAACGAACGCGGGGGAACGTCCAGCGGACCCAGATCATGAAGCCCAACAGCGCGTAGAGCTTGATCAGATACCACCAGAACCCGTCAATGAAGGGACCTTTCCAGCCACCCAGGAACAGGGCGGTGCAAACGGCGCAGACGACCACCATGTTGGCGTATTCGGCCATGAAGAACAGGCCGAAGGCCATGCCGGAATATTCGGTGTGAAAGCCGCCGGTCAGCTCCGACTCGGCCTCGGCCATGTCGAAGGGGGCGCGGTTGGTTTCGGCAAAGGCGCAGCACAGGAAGACCAGGAAGGCCACGGGCTGGAGCAGGGCATTCCACTGCCAGGGCCAGGAGCCTTGCTGATCAACGATGGTGGACAGATTGAGGCTGCCGGTCTGAAAAGCGATGCACAGCACCGCGATCAGCAGCGGAATCTCATAGGCGACCGACTGCGCCACGGCGCGGGCCGCACCCAACAGGCTGTATTTGCTGTTCGAGGACCAACCCGCCACCAGCATGGCCAGCACATTGATGCTGGCAAAGGCCAGGATCAGCAGCAGGCCGAGATTGACACTCTGGATCGTGAGCACGGGACCGAACGGCATCGGCATGAACAAAAGCAGCACTGGCAGAAACGACAGCACCGGCGCCAGCCAGAACAGGAAGGGGTCGGCCCCGGTGGGCCTTACCATCTGTTTGCTGATCAATTTGCCGGCGTCGGCCAGAAGCTGGAGCGATCCTTGCGGTCCGACCTCGCAGGGGCCGGGGCGGCGCTGGATGAAACCTGCGCCGCGGCGCTCGGCATAGACCATCAGGATGACATTGAGGGCGACGAACATCATGACGGCGATAAGGCCGATCACGATGCGCCAGAGCTCAGGGGGGACGATGCTGACGAGGTCGGTGAGGGTGTCGAGCATGGGGGTTACCTGTCGATCTCGGGAATGACCAGATCCAGGCTGCCCAGGATGGCCAAAGAGTCAGCCAGGAGGCAGCCTCGCGCCGCCTCGGCATAAAGGCTGAGATTGCTGTAGGTCGGGGAGCGGAGCTTGATCTTGTAAGGGAATTTGCCGCCGCCGCCGACGACATGAACGCCGATCTTGCCGCGCGCACCTTCGACGGCGAAATAGGTTTCGCCCTTGGGCAGGGACCAGGTCACCTTCGGCGCCTTGGCGCCGCGCACGGGTCCTTCGGGGATGGTTTCGACCGCCTGTTCGATAATGGCCAGGCTCTGTTCGATCTCGTCGAGGCGCAGCAGATAGCGCGCCATGCAGTCGCCTTCGTCGCGGACCACGGTCTTCCACTCGAAGCGGTCATAGATCGAGTAGGGCTCGGCCTTGCGCACGTCGTAATCGATGCCCGAGGCGCGCGCCACCGGACCCGACGCGCCGTAGCGGCGACAGATATCGGCGTCGAGATGGCCGATGCCGTTGATACGATGACGCAGGATGACATTGCCGGTGACCAGATTCCGGTACATCGGCAGGCGTTCGCGCATATGCTTGACGAAATCGCGGCAGCCTTGCAGGAAATCCTCGCCCACATCGCTATAGACGCCGCCATAGCGGAAGGAGGAATAGGTCAGGCGCGAGCCGGTGGCGATCTGAAGGATATCAAGCGCCCGTTCGCGGTCGTCGAAGGCGTACATGATCGGCGTGATGCCGCCGAGATCGAGCACGAACGCACCCCACCATACCAGATGCGAGGTGATGCGGTTCAACTCGGCGGTGAGGACGCGGATATATTCCGCGCGTTCGGGCACTTCCAGCCCGCCCAGCTTTTCGACCGCGCCGACCAGGGCCCAGTTCCAGGCGATCGCATTCACATAATCGACACGCCCCATATTGGGGATGAACTGATAGGCCGTGCGGGTCTCGGCCATTTTCTCGTGCATGCGATGCAG
>JAYFRE010000013.1:0-14552 GCA_034926235.1 Rhodospirillaceae bacterium | reverse complement strand
TTGCGGATCAGTTCCCGGGGCAAGAAGATCTTGCCCGTCTGAGACAAAGCGGACGCCGTCCTCAACGTAACGATGCCATCCTCGCTCTCGCCCAGTATCCGGGCGATGCCTTCCGCGACCTCGGCCATGTGGGCGGCATGGTTGGTCAGATAGGGATCGGCGGCAGCGACCGAGGATGTCAGCACGCGGATCGTGTTCTGCATCAGAACGCGCCGGCGCTCACGCTCGGTCTGTTCCTCGGTGACGTCGCGGCATACCGTCACCACGCCTATGGAGCCGTCTTCCGCCCCCGGAAACGGCGTTTTGCGGACATCGAGCCAACGCGGCCCATCCGCTTGGCCGGGATCGAGGAAAATCTCGTTTACGCTTCGGTTCTCATCAATCACCGCCCGGTCCCAGGCGGCGAATCGCGCCGCGAGACTAGGGGGCAACAGAGAATCGACGTTCCGGCCGAGGCTACGGGCGGCAGACATGCCCAGCAGCATCTGGGCCGAGCCGTTCGCATAGACGATCTGGCCGGACGCATCGGTAACGAAAATGGTTTCGACGATGGCGTCATTGACCGCATTGAGCAGCCGGTGCCGGGCATCCAACTGTACGGCGAAATCGCGGTATTGCTCTGTCAGTTGCTGGCTGGCCTGAAGCGACTGACGCCACCACAGAAGGAAGATGCCCGCCGATATGCTGATCGCCAGGGCCAGGACCAGCAGATCGACGATGACGCGGACCTCGACCAACGCGCCGTCGATGCTTCGCGCATCGCGGGCATAGAGCAAACGCCAGGGCGTAGCCGGCACGTCCTGGACGCGCAGATAGGCTTCCCCGTCTTGGAACGGCGCGGCGCTTTTGCCGAAACGCCCGGCGGCGTCGAGCAGCCCGGTGGACGCCGTGAACGGGGCAATCGCGCCATCTTTCGACCCGGAAAACAGCACAGCGTCCGCCTGATCCCCGTCCTGGATCAAGGCCATCTTTTCGTCCTCTTCCAGCGTTCGCCCGGGGGCTAGAGCCTCGGTCAACACGGAATCGGCGTGAACCACGACCAGCAACACCGCCACCGATGCCGACGCGGCGCTTTCGGTCCCGGCCTGGGCGGGATGCAAGGGCAGATAAAGATCGAACACCAGCCCATCATTCAGGGGCCGCAGCCGATCGATTTTCTCGCCGCCCGACGCGAACATCAGCCGTGCTTGTTCGCGTTGATTCTCGGATAAGGGCTGGGCGGCGGACGTCGCCAGGAAAGCCCGGCCCGACCTGTCCAGAAGATAGGCCGCAGCCACATCGCCACGGCGGCGGAAAACATCGTCCATCACCGCTTGCAGATAGACCGCCGCCTCGGCATCGCCCGCACCGCGAAGCTTCTGCTTTCCGACCTGTTCGGCGAAAAGGCGGACCATCGGATTGGAGCGCAAAGGCTGCGTTTCGTCCCGCCAGCGCGCCATCCATCCTTCGACCATTCCGACCCTGTTTTCCAGGATCACCGAGGCGCGGTGCCGGGAATCTTCCAGAATCGTCCGGCTGCGGGCCGATATCGCCCATTCGCCCAAGACGAAACCGGTCACGGCCAGCAACAGAATCAGACCGATCAGGGGAATGAAATTCCGTTTAGCCGCGCGCGGGTCCGGCCTCCGGTCCAGCAGATCCGCGACGTCCTTGCCCTTGGCTTTCACGGCTCCGCCTCCTGTCTTGTGGGGATATGAATCCACACGCTGTCCTCGTTGAAGGAATAATAGGGGATCAGGGTGCGCACACGCCTGGCCTCGCGCAGCGAATCATGGGTGGAATCGAGCACGATATCCTGCCCGTTCACCCGCACCAGCAGCAGGACCGCATCGTTCCCGCGCAAGACGTCGCGGACGATGGCGATGCGCATGTCCTGCGCCGGCAATCCAACCTCGCGCAGGGACAGATATTTGAGGATCGCCGCCCCCATCGCCCCGCCAGCACCTTTCAGCGTGTCGCGGACCGACGGCCAGGGCTGGCCCGAAGGCGGCGGCGCAGCATCCGTATGAGGCCCCAGGCCATTGATGAAACCGTTCAGGACGAACAGCTTGCGCAAGGGATCGGCCGGACGCACCCCGGCTAATTGGGCGCGCCAGACCAGTTCCTTGAGCGAGGCGCAGTCAGCGCCGCATGCGGCGATCGCAGCGCTTTCCTTCCGCCCGCGTGCCAACGCCTCGCGCCATTGCGGCAACGAAGACAGATCGTCGCTGGCGAAGGAACGGCTTTGGAAGACGTCGGCCTCGCCCGGACCTGACGCCGGCGCGGCCGCCGCTCCGCCCAGAATCAGGACGGCAGCCAGCAAGGGAACCAGGCCGCGCCGGCGGCTCATCGTTCCCTCAAGGCCGACGATGTCGCCTTGCGCAAAGGCTTCAAAAGATATTCCAGGATCGTTCTCTTGCCGGTCAGAATATCGACCGACGCGACCATGCCCGGCATGATCGGCAATTCCCGACCGTGATAGTCCAGATGATTGCTGTTCGTGCGAACGACAATCTTGAAATAAGTGGCGTTCTTTTCATTCGGATCGGTGATGGCGTCGGCGGAAATCCGCTCCAACTTGCCTTTGAGCCCACCATAGATCGAGGAATCATAGGCGGTGAACTTCACCTCCGCCTCCTGCCCCGGATAGAGAAAGGCAATATCCTTGGGCGGAATCTTGGCCTCGACCAGCAATGTATCGTCCAGCGGCACGATCTCGGCCATGTCCATGCCCGGCTTGATCACGCCGCCGATAGTGGTGACGTTCAGGGTCTTGACTACGCCCCGGACCGGCGAACGCACTTCGGTGCGCGCCACCTTGTCGGATGCACCCTTCAGGTTTTCCTCGATGCCTGCGAGCTGGATCTGCGCCTCGACCAGTTCCTTGCCGGCATCGGCCCTGAACGAGCTGTATTTCTCGGCGACGCGTTGATTGGCCTCGGCGATGGCGCTTTCCGCGCGGGGGATCGCCGCTTCGGAACTGGCGATATCGCCTTTCAAATTGCTGACGTCGCGGCGTAGACGCAGAACCTGAACCTTGGAGACGACGCCGCTCGCAGCCAAGGGTTCGGTAATCGACAATTCCTGATTGGCCAGGCTGAGGCTGTTGCGCGCCTGCTCGATCTTGGTCTTCAATTCCCGCAATTCCTGCTGACGCTGTTCGGCCTGCTGACGCAGGATCGAAATCTGGCTTTCCAGCGCCGCCTCGCGGGCATGCATCAGATCCTCTTCCGACGAGGCGACGGCGCGCGCTTCGGCCAGCAGATAGGGCGGAAACGTCAACGGCGCGTTCTGAGCCTCGGCAGTCAGGCGGGCGACCTTGGCCTCGGCGCCGTAACGCTTGGCGCGCACTTCGCCCAAGCTGGAGGCGAGCCCGGTATCGTCGATCTCCATGATCACCTGGCCGGCATCGACCAATTCCCCTTCATTGACCACGATACGCTTTAAGATGCCGCCTTCCAGATTCTGGATGACCTGGACCTGGGAGGACGGAATCACCTTGCCCTCGCCGCGCGCCGCTTCGTCCACGGTGGCAAAGCTGGCCCAGATAAGGGCGACAAAGAAAAAGGCCAGAACCGCGTAAAGCACCCAGCCCGCCGCCGGATAGGCTTCCTGAACCTCTGCCTGCGTCACTTCCGAAGCGAATTGCTGGTCGCTCCATCGCGTCAAGGCATTGGACAGCCGGGAAAAACCCGGAAACCGTCCCTTGCGGGGCGATACGGGTTCAGGCTTCCCCGATGGCGGAGGCGGAGGAGGAACCGGGGGCGGCGGAGGCGGAGGCGGAGGCGGAGGAGCCGGCGGCTGAGAATCGGTCATCGCGGTCAAGCCTCCTGTTTCGCCGAGGCGGCGGATACGCTCTGCGCCGCCGGGTGGCGTATCCGCGCCAGGATTTCGTCGCGCGCCCCGTCGGCCACGACGCCGCCCTGGCTCAAGACGATGATGCGGCCGACCATGTTCAGAAGCGACGGACGATGGGTGATCAGGATCACTGTCTTATCCTTCAATTCCCGCTTGAAGCGCCCGAGCAGGGCTTTTTCGGCGGGCATGTCCATCATGCTGGTCGGTTCGTCCATCAGCAGGATCGACGGATCGGCCAGCAGCGCCCGGGCCAGGGCGATGCATTGACGCTGCCCGCCGGACAAGGATTGACCGCGTTCCCCCACCCGCCAGTCATAGCCTTGCGGATGGCGACCGACGAAATCATGCACGCCGGCAATTTTGGCCGCATGCAGGATCATCTCGTCCGTCGCCTCGGGCATGGCGATGGCGATATTCTCGCGCACCGTACCGTGGAACAGAACGGAATCCTGAAGCACCGACCCGATCGCATGGCGGATATCGGCTGGATCGATCTGCCGGATGTCAGTGCCGTCCAGTAGAATCTCGCCGTCCTCGGGATCGTAAAGACGCATGAGCATCCTGGCCAAGGTCGATTTTCCCGACCCCACCGGCCCCATGATAGCGACCTTTTCGCCCCGATGGATATGCAGCGAAACGTCGCGCAGCGCCGCCACCTCGGTCCCCGGATAATGGAAGGTGACGTGGCGGAATTCGATGTCCCCGCTCAAGGCCGGGCGCGACAGATATTGCGCGCCGGGCGGCCGGTCCACCGGCAGTTCCATCAACTCGTCGATCGATTTGCGCGCCGACATCGCCTGGTTGAAACGCGACAGCAGGCTGGCGATGGTGCCCAAAGGCGCCATCACCCGGCCGGTCAGGATGGTGCAGGCGATCAGTCCGCCGACCGTCATATTGTTCTGCGCGATCTGATAGACGCCGACGATGACCGCGAGCACGGTCACCATCTGCTGGACATAGATCGAAAAATTGACGCCGATGCCGGACAGGAACTTCATGCGCGAACTCGACTGGGCCGAGGTGCCGACGAAGGATTCCCACTCCCGCTGCATCTTGCTTTCCGCACCCAGGCTTTTCACCGTGTCCAACGACGAGATCACCTCGACCAGCACACCGTGCTTCTGGGCGCTTTCCTCGTTCGATTGCTGGACCGCGCGCTTCAGCGGCACCTGCATGATGATTCCGACCGCGATCACCACCGGCACGGCCAAAGCGGGCACGATCGCCACCCAGCCGCCGATCAGCGCGATCACCACCAAAAACAGCAGGATAAACGGCAAATCGACCATCGCCGTCACCGACGCCGAGGTGAAGAAATCGCGCACCATCTCGAATTCTTTCAGGCGGTTGGCGAAGACGCCGGCCGATCCGGGACGGGCTTGCATACGCACATTCATCGCCTGCTCGAAGATGCGGGCGCTCATCAGCACGTCGGCGCGCTTGCCGGCATGATCGATCAGATAGGCGCGCAGAAGCTTCAGCAGAAAATCGAAGCCGTAGACGATACTGATGCCGATCGCCAGGACCCACAGCGTTTCGGTCGCATTGTTGGGCACCACGCGGTCATAGACATTCATGGTGAAAAGCGGGCCGGCCAGGGAAAACAGGTTGATCGCCAGCGCCGCCAGGGCGACCTGGCGATAGACTCCCTTGAACTTCTTCAGCGTGTCCCAAAACCAGGAGCCGTATTGGGTCTGCGCCGCCTCGTCGTCTACCTCGCGCAAACGCACGCGCGGACGCACAAAGATCACATGGCCGCCATAGGCAGCCTCCAGCTCGGCGCGGGACATGACCGTGACGCCGCCGCCGCTTTCGGGCAGGAGCAGTTCGGCCTCGGTCCCGTTCAGACTCGTCAGCACCCCCGCCGTCTTGCCCTTGAGCAACAGCACTACCGGCAGGGCATGGGCGGGAATCGCATCCAGCGTGCGCGGCAGGAAACGCGCCGTCAATCCGGCGCGGTCAGCGGCGCGCAGGAACAAGGCTGGAGTCAGACGGTTGTCTTCCAACGGCAGCCCGGAAACCAGCACGCTGGAGGAAAGCGATCGTCCGAAATGGCGGGTCAGCGCCATCAGACAACCCAGCAGGGGATCGGCGGCTTCGCGCGAGATCGTCGAGGCCCGGATGTCCCATTCAGGAGCGGCGGCGGACCGCCCGGATGCCGGAGGAACATCCTGATTCGCGGCGGCGTTTCCGTCCCCGGACGTTTGAACAGAATTGGCAGTCATGAGACTCCTTAGGCCTTCCCTGGGGTTCTCGGATCGATATCACTAGTTTTGGATATCCGGCGCCCCTCATTCAAGCAGGAACACGTTTTACGGGAAAATTCGAGAAATATTTCTCTGTGAAATATTAGCCCTGCCTCCATGCTCCGCCCCACCGGGACTTACCCCCAGGATTTCCATATCAATATATCTCAAGAACTCAATAGTTTAGAATGAAAATAGCGGATCACCCCCGCTAAAGGAGGCCGGATGTCTTGACTTGATAATGATATTCGATATCGTTTATCGGTAAGATCGTCATGATCGGCGGTGGAGTTCCAAGGCCAAATGAACGCAATCTGCCTGAACCGTGCGCCAGTCGGCAAACCCTTGCGGATCGTCGGCATCGAAGGCGGCCATGGCGCCAGGCGGCGACTGGCGACGTTGGGCCTGCGCGAAGGCATGGATGTCCGCGTCGCCCACACCACCGATTCCGGCCCGGTGGTGATCGAAATCCACGGCGGACGGCTGGTGTTGGGCGCGGGCATGGCAGACAAGATCGTCGTCGCCTGAAGGATAGATGCCGGACCATCCACCTTCAAAACCACTCAATGTCAGACAGGGAATATCGAAAATGGCGCAAGTTCTGCGCGATATGGCCGTGGGCGAAAGCGGCAGGGTAACCGGTTTCGCAGCCGGGAGCGCGCCGGCCTATCGCCGTAAATTGCTGGCCCTGGGATTGACCAAGGGGGTTCAGTTCCGCGTCACCCGGGTAGCGCCGCTGGGAGATCCGGTCGAAATCGTTCTGCGCGGCTTTTCCCTAAGCCTGCGCCGTGACGAGGCCGATATCGTCCTGATCGAAACTCTGGACCAGAACTGACTATGCAAAAAGCCACCATCGCCGTCGTCGGCAATCCCAATTGCGGCAAGACCACCCTGTTCAACGCCTTGACCGGCGCGCGCCAGGCCGTCGGCAACTGGCCGGGCGTGACCGTGGAAAAGAAGGTCGGCCGCGCCGCCCATGACGGAATCGCGCGGGAAATCGTCGATCTGCCCGGCACCTCCTGTCTGTCCTATGGCGAGGCCGCGTCCGAGGACGAGCGCATCGCCCGCGACTATGTCGCCGCCGGCGCGGCGGACGTGGTCTTGAACATCGTCGATGCCGCCAATCTCGAACGCAATCTCTACGTCACCATCCAATTGATCGAGATGCAAACGCCGATGGTGGTGGCGCTGAATATGATGGACGCCGCCGGTAAGGCCGGTCTGGCCATCGATATCGACGCCCTGGCCGCCCGGCTGGGCTGTCCGGTCGTGCCCCTGATCGCTTCGCGCGGCAAGGGCATCAAAGAATTGCTCAACGCTCTGGCCGGAATCATCCGCGCCCCGGCCCGCCCCTCGGTTTCGGTCGTTTATCCGCCGGCGGTCGAAGACGCGGTCGAACAGGCCGCCGCCCTGCCAGGGATCGTGCCTGAAAAAGCCACGGGCGCCGCCGCCAATCCGCGTTTCGCCGCCTTGCGCGCAATCGAGGATACCGACGGCGCGCAGGCATTCATGCCGGCGGAATCCTTTGCCCGGCTGCAAGATATCACCGCCACCGCCGAAGAACGCTGCGGTGAGATGCTGGACATTCTGCTGGCTGACGGGCGCTATGGCTTCATCGGCGCCATCACCGCCGAGACGGTGCGCCATCATGGCCGCGCCACCGCCGCCCTGACGCAGATGATCGACCGCATCGTCCTGCACCGGCTGCTCGGCCTGCCGATCTTCCTTGGCGTCATGTATCTGATGTTCCTGTTCACGATCAATATCGGCGGGGCCTTTATCGATTTCTTCGACATGGCCTTTTCCACCGTGTTCGTGGACGGGCTGGGCCATCTGCTGAACACAGTCGGCGCTCCCGCCTGGGCGGTGACGCTGCTGGCCAACGGCGTCGGCGGCGGCATCCAGACCGTCGCCACCTTCGTGCCCGTGATCGGCTGTCTGTTCCTGTTCCTCTCTTTCCTCGAAGATTCGGGCTACATGGCCCGCGCGGCCTTCGTCATGGACCGGGTGATGCGCGCCATCGGCCTGCCCGGCAAGGCGTTCGTGCCGCTGATCATCGGTTTCGGCTGCGGCGTGCCCGCCGTCATGGCCGCACGCACACTGGACAATCCGCGCGACCGCATCCTCACCGTGATGATGGCTCCCTTCATGTCCTGCGGGGCACGCCTGCCGGTCTATGTGCTGTTCGCGGCGGCCTTCTTCCCCACCAACGGCCAGAACATCGTCTTTGCGCTCTATCTGATCGGCGTCGCCGCGGCGATCGGAACCGGCTTCCTGCTGAAATCGACACTGCTGAAAGGCGAGACATCGCCCTTCATCATGGAGTTGCCCCCTTATCACATGCCGCGCCTGTTCAGCCTGCTGCTGCGTTCCTGGGACCGGCTGAAGGTTTTCATCCTGCGCGCCGGCAAGCTGATCGTCAGCGTGGTGGTGGTGCTGTCCTTCTTGAATTCCTGGGGCACGGACGGCAGTTTCGGCCACGAAGATTCCGAACGCTCGGTGCTGTCCGCGATTGGCCGGACCATCACCCCGGTACTGGCCCCGATGGGCGTCAGCCGGGACAATTGGCCTGCCGCCGTCGGCATGTTCACCGGCATCCTGGCCAAGGAAGCCGTGATCGGCACGCTGAACGCGCTTTACGCCGGCATGGACACGGAAGAAGCCGGAGATGACGCGGCAGCGGCGGGCGACGAGGAGGAATTCGATCTGTGGGGCGGTCTGGCGGCCGCAGCCGCCACCATCCCCGAAAACCTCGCAGCCGTCGCCGACAAGCTCGGCGATCCGCTGGGAATCGAGGTTGGCGATCTGAGCGACACCGAGACGGTCGCCGCCGACAACAATGTCGATCCGGCGACCTTCGGCGCGATGACCGCCCTGTTCGACGGCCAGATCGGCGCTTTCGCCTATCTGCTGGCCGTCCTGCTCTATATGCCTTGCGGCGCGGCGATGGGCGCGATCTACCGTGAAACCGGGCGGCGATGGGCGCTGTTCGCCGCTTTCTGGACGACCGGCATCGGCTATGGCGCGGCGACCGCCGCCTATCAGATCGGCACCTTCACCCGCCACCCCGAAAGCTCGGCGATCGCGCTGGCCTGCGTCGGAGCAGCTCTGGCCGCCGCGATCCTGATCATGCGCCGTCTGGGAACGCCGCCTCAGGCGAATGGACCGGAAAAGGTGTTCGGCCATGCTGAGTGACATCCGCGCCTATCTGACCGAACGCGGCCGCGCGCCGCTGTCGGACATCGCCCTGCATCTGGGCGTCAGCCCCGACGCCGCACGCGGCATGATCTTGCAATGGGAACGCCGGGGAAAGATGCGGCGGATCAGCGGGAGTTGCGGCCAGTCCGCCTGCGGATGTGCCTCCTGTCCGGGGGCCGAGGCCGGCGAAATCTACGAATGGGTGAGCTAGGGACTGTCCGGTTAACCGCGCCCCCGGCAGGAAAAGCCGTCCGGGCGAGAGATGCGGATCAAAGCCACTTCTTGCGGCGGAAATAAAACAGCGGCAGTACCGCCGACAGCACCATCAGAAGCAACGCCAAGGGGTAGCCCCAGGCATTGTCCAGTTCGGGCATGTCGCGGAAATTCATGCCATAGATGCTGGCGATCAGGGTCGGCGGCATGAACGCCATCGCCGCCACGGTGAACAGCTTGATGATGCCGCTCTGCTCGATATTGATCATGCCCAGCGTAGCGTCGAGCAGGAAGGCGACCTTGTTGGACAAAAAGGTGCCATGCTCGGCGATCGAATTGGCGTCGCGCATCAGCGTCTTCAGCCGCAGCTTGGCGTCCTTGCGCAAGCCATTCTTGGCCCCCATGAACAGCACGAGGCGGTTGAGACCCAGCAGGCTGTCCTTGACCTTGGCGGCCAGATCGCCGGCGCGTCCGACCCGTTGCAGCATATCCTTGAGGCTGTTGCTGCCGACCGGCGAGGCCGGGGTATGGAAGATGTCGTGCGAGATCGCTTCCAGCACCGCCGCGGTGTTTTCCAACACGTCGGCCATCCGGTCGACGATCTGTTCAAGAAGCCCCAGCAAGGCCAGTTCGCCATTGCCGGCCAAGCCCGGTTGGCGCGCCAACCGGCGCATGAAGATGCCAAAGGACATCGGATCGGCGTAACGCACCGTCACCAGGCAACTTGCAGTCAGGATGAAAGTGACGGCGGTGGTTTCGGGCTTGTCCGTGGTTGTGCCGGTCAGAACGGGCATGGTCATCACCAGCGCGCCATCCTCTTCGTAAAGACGGCTGGACGCCTCGATTTCCTGCATTTCCTCATGGGTCGGGATATCGATCCCCAGCAACCGCGCGATCGCCTCCTCGTCCTGGTGCGACGGAGTGAACAGATCGATCCAGACCGTCTGTTCGGGCAGGGAAACCGGATCGCCTTCGACCACCGTTTGGCGCAGAACGCCCTGCTCGATATGGAATAATGTTAGCATGGCGTTCTCCTTGGGCCAGAGCGACCGACGAAGCCGTTTCCTTATAAAGAAAGCCGGAACGGGATTCCATCGCCATCGGCTCCATTCCGGAAAAGCCTGCGGAACGCTTCGGGCCGTCCTTCCTTTCAGAAAGACGGCCCGGACGTCCGCAGACGATAGTTCGGCCCTTACCCGAGCGGTCAACCGCCGTCGGAGTGGCTGCGGATGATCGCTTCCTGGATCGCCTGCTCGGTCGTCGCGCCGGTCGTGTTCACCGAGATCGAGAAATCGCTTTCGATCGCCCCACCGTTGCCATCGATCAGGCTGACGGTGAAGGAGCGTCCGCTGCTATCCGCCGCAGCAACCTTTACCTGGGCGTCCGTGATGCCCGAAGCGCCCAGGGCGTCGAACAAGGCGTCCAGATCGATACGGTCACCTTCGACGGCGTTGAAATCCATGATCCTGTCATGGCCGTCGGTGGCGGCGTTCGTGAAAACAAACCTGTCCGCACCGGCGCCGCCATAGAGAGTGTCGTTGCCGGCCCCGCCATAGAGGATATCGTCGCCGTCTCCCCCATACAGCGTGTCGTTACCGGCCCCGCCATAGAGGGTGTCGTTGCCGGCTCCGCCATAGAGGATGTCGTTGCCGTCACCGCCGTAAAGCGTGTCATTGCCGGCCCCACCGACCAGGATGTCGCTGCCGTCGGAACCCGTCAGAGTGACGTCCCCGGCAGCGTCGCCCGCCGATTGCACGGAAACAGCGACGCTATTCCAGGTGATGTCGCCATCGGCGTCCTGGGCCGTGAACAGGATCTTGGACAGGTCCAAAGCTTCGTTCGTGTCCAGAACCAGCTTACCGCCCGAAGCAACACCGTCGGACGCCGTCACCGTCGTCGTCCCATCGCCGTCCACCACCGAATAGATGCCGGACAGAGTCAGGTTGCCGTGATCGTCCAAGGTCACGCTGGTCGGCGTATGCACGCTCAGTCCGGGCGCGTGATCGACGATTGATCCGGTCCAGCTGGCCTCGTCGCCCGGCGTGCCGTTGCCGGTGCTGTCAATCACCGTGACCTCGGTGATCTTGTATTCCTGCGCCGCCGCCGCCGCCGTGGTCGCCAGCAGCCAAACGCCGGTCCAGGTTGCGCTGCCTATCGCAGGAGGAGTCAGAGCGACCGTCAGGCTTCCGCCAAGATTGGCATTCTCGCCCTTGTAGTTGTTGGTGCCCGGTTCCTTGATCAGCGTCACCTTTTCGCCATTGATGGTCATGGTCAGCTCGGCCGGCTCATCGGTGCTTTTGATGGTCAGACCGCCAGAGACGATCCGCCCCGAATCGCCCGTGACTTCGCCCGCATCGGCGGTCTTGGTCACCTCGGTGATGACGGGAACACCATCGACGACGATATAGTCGAAACGATCGCTGGTGGCGCTGTCGCCATCCGTGTCGGTGACGGTGAAGTCGATGCTGAAATCGCCGGAATCCCCGTCCACATTGCCGGGATTGAGCGTCCATTTGCCATCCGCGCCGATCGACACCCGGTTGCCCGCAGCGCCGACCCCCGCATAACCGCCTTGTCCGTTATCGGTAAGGTTGATGGTGTCGACCAGAACGCCGTTGCCGTCATAGATATGGGCCACGATGCTCTGCACCCCGTCCGCACCGCCATCGATGGTCACTGTGCCGGTGATCGAGCCGATTCCCTCCATGGTCATGTTGAAGGGGTTATCCACATCCGCTTCGATGGTGGGCACGCTATCGACGATGGTAACGGTGACCGGCACGGTAATGGTGTCGGGATGCTTATCACCGTCCGTACCGACCAGGGTCAACCCCGAGATGACAACGGTGGGGGCGTCACTGCTGATATGACCGTTCAGCAGCGTCGTCTTGACCGTCGCCTCCATCGTGTAGGACGGAGTGCCCCACTTGGTGACAAGCTCCAGCTTGATGATATCGCCGCTCGCATCCGAACCGATCAGGGTATGGCCGTCATCCTCGGAACGCCACGTCACACCGTCCAGCCCGGACACGTGGATGTCCGAAATCTTGTTGCCGAACGTCACCGTTGCGTCGTCCGAGGGATCGTCGGGCGTCTTGTTGCCGGCGTCATGGGCGAAATCAAAGGTGACGGTGCCGGAGTTGGACGCCTCTCCTGTCTTCGTTTCGTTGACCGAGACGGAAAGAGCGTCCTTATCCACCTCCGGCACGCTGTCCACCACCACGGTATAGCCTGCCCCGCTATTGCCGTTGCCATCCGTGAAGACGATCTTATAGGGCACGGACGAAGGTTCGATGTTGGGCGTGCTCAGAACCCACTTACCGTCATCACCGATCTTCAGGGTCAGTTCCAGCCCCTCGACCGTCGCGGTGTAGATACCGGAACCGGCAGAGGTTTCGGTAAAGGGCACCTGCCCCGCCCCCTCGAAGATACCGACACTGATCGTCCCGGTCGCGCTGTCCCAGCCGGTCACGGTGCCCGAGGCGGGTTCGGTCTCGGTCACGACGGAGACCTTCTCGTTGGTGCCGGGGGAAGGATTGTCCATGATCACGATCGGACCGTCGCCCGTTCCGCCGCCGCCGCCCGGGACACCGCCCGAACCGCCGCCATCTTCCGCGAGACGGCTGGTATCCACCACCAACACCTTGGTGCTGGTCCCGGCCGTGTCCAGATCGGCGTCGGTAGCGCCAAAGGCGATGTCGTAGCCATAATCGAAATCGGTGCCGTGGGTCGTAATCTGGGTTGCGGTCAGCGACCAGCGCCCAGCTGTCACATCGACCGAGACCTGCCCGGCAATGGTCTCCACCGACCCCTTGCCCGAATCATCCAGTTCGATCCGGTAGGTCAAGCCCTGGCCGCCTTCACTGATGACGGTCACATCCAGATAGTGTTTGCCATCGATCACATGCAGCCCGTCCGCACCCGGATTCAGGTGCAGTGCGCCGCTGACCACGCCGCCTTCACCGACATAGGTGACATTGCCGGTAAAGCTTCCATCGACGCCGATGGAAATGGATGGGACGGCGTCGCCCACCACCACCGTGATCGGCGCGTAGGCGGTATCGGTGTCAGCCGGATGGCCGCCATCCTTGCCCGCCAGATTGAGGCCGCCGATGGTCAGGGCCGAGGTCGGATGACCGCCGGAGATGTTGTTGAACACGGCCTGATTGAGGATTTTTGCCTCGACCGTCGCCGTGATCTTGTCGCCGTTGGGGACCGTGCTCAAGGAAAGCTGGATGACGGGCTGGCCGTCCACCGACCCGGTCAGGACCGTGCCATCCTCGCTTGCCATCCAGGTGATCGTTTGCGTCACGCCTGCGATGGTGATGCCGTCCACGGGGCCGTCCTCGATGATGCGGCCATCAACGGCGGTGTGGAAACTTACCTTCGCGCCATCGATGTCGGTGCCGAAGGCAAAGACCACGCTATCCGCAGCGCTGTTATCGACACCTTCCACCAGGCCGACGCCGATGGTTTTGTCGGTGGTGGCGGTCTTGATCACCTTGGGCGTGCTGTCGACAACGAAATAGGTGAAGGTGCTGCTGCTGTCCGTGTCGCCGTCGCTATCGGTCACGCCGAACTTGATCGTGTGGTTGCCATTCTCGGCGACGTTCGCGGTCCGCAACGTCCAACCGCCAGCGCTGATACCACCGCTGTTGGGTTCTCCCAACGTGACTGTGACCAGATTTCCATCGGCATCCTCGCCCTCGAAAACCTTCCACGCGCCACCAGGTGCCGGAGTCACGGCAAGCAGTTTCAGCTCATTGCCGTCGATGGTGGCGGTGATGACTTCCCTGCCGCTCGCCTCGTCCACCGCCAGCCCGTCGGCGCCGGCGCCCAGGGTCAGGGTGCCGGTGATCAGACCCTGCTCCAGCGTATAGGCTCGGTTGCCGTCGCCGGTGTCGATCTTGGCCGAGATCTCGGGTGTGTCGTCCAGAACCTTGACCGTAACGTCGGCGGTTACCTGATCGAGGTCCTGGTCGGTGCCCAGCACCTTGACGCCGGAAATGGTCACGTCGCCGTCGCCGGCCGCGTGCTTCAAAGCCTCGCTCAGCTCAA
>JAYFRE010000010.1:0-3946 GCA_034926235.1 Rhodospirillaceae bacterium | reverse complement strand
CGCCAGACGCTTGGCGATCGGCGAAGCCTTGATCCGGCCATCGGCCGGCAGGGCCGGAGCCGAAACAGCCGCCACGGGCGCGGAGGCCGCAACCGGAGCCGCCGCCGCAGCGGCAGGAGCCGCCGACGGGGCCGAGATCTTCGCCCCGGGCTGGCCAATCACCGCCAGCGGGGTCTGCACCGGAACCGTGGTCCCTTCCGGAACCAGGATTTCCAGCAGAACGCCTTCAAGCGTGGATTCCAGCTCGTTGGTGATCTTCTCGGTTTCGACTTCAACCAGAGGCTCGCCCACCAGCACCTTGTCGCCGACGGATTTGAGCCATTTGTTGATGGCGCCTTCGGTCATGCTGATCCCAAGCTGGGGCAGCTTGTAGATGGCGGCATCGCCCTCTACGCTCACGCCCTGCGATCCGCCGGCCGGGGCTGCCGCCGGAGCGGCAGCAGCCGGAGCCGGAGCAGCAGCCGGGGCCGGTGCGGCCACAGCAGCGGCGGGAGCCGCCGCCGGAGCCACAGACTCGCCCGGCTGGCCGATGATCGCCAGCACGGTCTGCACCGGAACCGTGTTGCCTTCCGGCACCAGGATATCAAGGATCACGCCCTCGACCGGGGACTCGATCTCGTTGGTGATCTTCTCGGTCTCGACTTCGACCAGGACGTCACCCACCGACACCTTGTCGCCCACGGCCTTGAGCCACTTATTGACAGCCCCCTCGGTCATACTGATCCCGAGCTGGGGCATCTTGAATTCACTAGCCATACTCTTTTAATCCCTTAAAACGGCTCTTAACGAAGGACGTCCTTCACGCCGGCGACGATGTCCTTCACATGGGGGAAGACGAGGTCTTCGAGCGTGGGGCTGAAGGGAATCACCACATTGAGGGCGGCGACCCGCTTGACCGGGGCGTCGAGGTAGTCGAACACGCCTTCCATGATCTGGGTGGCGATTTCGGCTCCGTACCCGCCGCGCTTGACCGCCTCATGGACGACCACGGCCCGGTGGGTCTTCTTGACCGAAGCCTCGATGGTCTCCCAATCCAGCGGCACCAGCGAACGCAAATCGATGACCTCGACGTCGATGCCGTCCTTGGCCAGGATTTCCGCCGCTTCCATCGCGAAATTGGTCTGACGCGAATAGGCGATCAGCGTGACGTCCTTGCCCGGACGCTTGATGTCGGCCTTGCCGAAGGGAATGGTGTATTCGCCGTCCGGCACCTCGCCCTTCTGGGCGTAGCAGAATTTGTGCTCGATGAAGATGACGGGATCGTCGTCGCGGATCGCGGTCTTCAGCAGGCCTTTGACGTCATAGGGGGTGGCCGGAGCCACGACCTTGAGGCCCGGAATATGGGTGAACCAGTTTTCCAGGCTCTGGGAGTGCTGGGCGGCGTTGCGGCGCCCGGCCCCGCCAGGAGCGCGGATCACCAGCGGCACCTTGACCTGACCGCCGGTCATGTAGCGGATCTTGGCCGCCTGGTTGACGATCGAGTCATAGGCCAGGGTGGCGAAATCGACATACATCAGCTCGACGACGGGACGCAGCCCGCGGATCGCCGCGCCGACGGCCATGCCGCTGAAGCCGGCTTCGCTGATCGGGGTGTCGATGACCCGGTTAGGACCGAATTCGTCGAGGAAGCCTTTGGTCAGGCCGAACACGCTGCCCATGACTGCCATGTCCTCGCCCATGACGAAGACGGACTCATCGCGCAGCATTTCTTCATGGAGGGCTTCGGAGATCGCCTTCCCGTAGGTAATCGTTCTCATCGGGCGACACTCCTATCATTGTCCGACGAATAAATATCGGTGGTCACCTCATAAGCCTCGGGGAACGGAGACTCCTTGGCGAACACCGCTGCGGCTTCCATCTTGGCGGCGACTTGCTTCTCGATGTCGAGAATCTCGGCTTCCGAGGCCATGCCGCTTTCGATGATTTCCTTACGCAGCCGGACGATCGGATCGCGCTTCTTCCACTCCTCGACTTCTTCCTTGGGCTTGTAGATCTGGGGATCGCCCTCGTAGTGGCCGCGATGGCGGTAGGTCTTGCATTCGACCAGGCTGGGGCCTTCGCCGCGCCGTGCGCGCTCGATGGCAGTGGAAACCGCATGCATGACCGCATAGACGTCATTGCCGTCCACGGTTACGCCGGGGATGTCATAGCCCTTGGCGCGGGTCGAAATGTCTTGAACCGACGTGACGCGGCGGATGTCGGTCGACACGCCGTACAGGTTGTTTTCGCAGATATAGACGCAAGGCAGCTTCCAGGCCGAAGCCATATTCAGGCTTTCATGGAAGGTGCCTTCGTTGCTGGCGCCGTCGCCGAAGATGATCACGGTCACTTCGTTGGTGCCCTTGATCTTGGAAGCGAGCGCCGAGCCGGTGCCGATCGGCAGGCTGGCGCCGATGATGCCGTTGGTGCCGAGGATGCCCAGTTCAACATTGGCGAGGTGCATCGACCCGCCCTTGCCCTTACAGTAACCGGTCGATTTGCCGCACAACTCGGCCATCATCAGATTCGGATCGGACCCCCGGACCAAAACCTGGCCATGTCCACGATGGGTGGGAACCATGAGATCGGCGGGTTTCAACGCGGCGCAAACGCCGACGGCGATAGCTTCCTGTCCGACCGAAGTATGAAGATTGCCCGCCATGAAGCCTTCCGTGAACAATTCCACGGCTTTCATTTCAAATTCGCGGACTTCTTTCATTTCGCGATAATATTTTATCGCATCTTTATTTGTATTCGTTTTTGTTTTTACTGGCATAATTCATACTCCATTAAATTTCTTGGAGCATTCCGCAGGCCCTGACGGGGCGGCCTTCGCCACCCCGCCGGTTCCGATAATTGCGGCCCTGCCCTCCCCCTAGACCAGTAGCAGCGGCTGTTCCAGCAACTGCACGACACGCGCCAGGAATTTGGCGCCGACGGCGCCATCGACCAGACGGTGGTCGCAAGTCATGCACAGCGTCATCAGCGGACGAATGACGATTTCGCCCTTGATCACTACCGGCGTCTCGACGATCCGGCACACGCCGAGGATGGCGCTTTCCGGCTGGTTGATGATCGGGGTGAACGCGTCCACACCGAACATGCCGAGATTGGTGATGGTGAAGGTGCCGCCGCTGACATTGTCGGGTCCAAGCTGGCCCTTGCGGGCCTTGCCGCTCAAGTCGCGGATTTCCTCGCCCAGCTTGGCAATCGACTTTTTGTTCGCGTCCTTGATTACGGGCACGATCAGACCGTCGTCCAGAGCCACGGCCATGCCGACATTGACATAGTCGTGATAGACGATCTGGCCGTTGATCAGGCTGGCATTGACATATTTGAACTCGGTCAAAGCCCTGGCGGCGCATTTGGTGATGATCTCGGTGAAGGAGACCTTGTTTCCGGTCGCCTCGGCGAGCTTCTTACGCAGCTCGGTCGCCGCCGTCATGTCGGCGGTCACATTGATGGTCACATGCGGAGCGAGGTTCCAGCTCTGGCTCATGCGCTCGGAAATGACCTTGCGCATGCCGCTGATCGGCACGCCGCCCGGAACCGCCGCAGCCGCCTGAGCGGGTTTGGCGGCGACAGGAGCAGCCGCAGCGGCAGCAGCGGCCGGAGCCGGTTGCAGCGTCGCCAGGACGTCGTCCTTCATGATCCGACCGTCTTTTTTGATGCTGGACAGAGTGACGCCGAGCTCGGCCGCGATCTTGACCGCCAACGGCGAGGCCAGGACCTTGTTCTGCTCGGCGAAGGCGAGGACATCGCGTTCGACGATGCGTCCCTCGGGTCCGGTGCCGGGCACGAGAGCGATGTTGATGCCCATCTCGGACGCCAGACGCTTGGCGATCGGCGAAGCCTTGATCCGGCCATCGGCCGGCAGGGCCGGAGCCGAAACAGCCGCCACGGGCGCGGAGGCCGCAACCGGAGCCGCCGCCGCAGCGGCAGGAGCCGCCGACGGGGCCGAGATCTT
>JAYFRE010000140.1:0-11503 GCA_034926235.1 Rhodospirillaceae bacterium | reverse complement strand
CCACCCCCCCACCCCCAGCGGGATCGGAAACCCCGACCGCTGGCCATGGACGACGTCCTCGGCGAGCAAAAGCGGGCTCCCTAAGCGGGATTCCTTGACCGCCATCTCCTGGATTCGGCGCAGCGGCCCGGGACCATCGATGCCGAAACCGCAATCCACCAGCCCGCCCAGCAATCCGCCGATCTTGCCCGCGCGGATATCTTCGATACGGTCCGGATTGACCGGAATGTTGGTGGTGACCAAATTGATCTGGCCAAGCTTTTCCGCCAGCGTCATTTGCGCCAGAAGAGCGTCGATGAACGCGGTCATGCCGGAATCAGTGGGGGAGGTCATCGGTTCTCTCCTTGCTTCAAGGGGGCGTCCAGACGCCGGTGGCAAGCGCCTTGGCCGGAAGTTCGATCGTGGCCAAGGCAGCACCCCGCAGGGTAAGGGCCAGGGCCATGGGCGCGTCGGTCGGATTGACGGCGATGACAGCGATCCGGCCCATAGGCGTCAGGAAGGCGGCGTTGGGGACCGCGTCGCCGGATCCGATTCGCCGCGATCCGGGTGGAATGAAACGGGCGGCGTGGGCGATCAGGTAATAGGCGACGTTGTGCGTCACCTTGTCGCCGTCCAGCGTCACCGCGCCGACGCAATTGGCTTCGCCGCCCGGCGTATGGGGGCCGCAATCGGGATCGGCGGCCAGATTCCATTCCAGCACGATTTCTGCCCAGTTGCGGAGCGCGCCGACCAGCACACGTTCGCCATGCCACATCAGCGCGCCGGGGAAATCGTCCCAGCGTCCGACCCATTGTTCGGTGAAAATACAGGCTTTATCGGGGTGGCGGTCATGAACCAGCCCCATCGCGTCCGGGTCCCCGGCGTAAAGATGAAAGGCCGATCCGGCTAGATAAGGCTTGGCCCGCGCATCGGCCAGCACCGCCAGCGGGTAGCCGGGATCGTCGCAATTGTGATCATGGCAGAAGATGTCGGTTTCCAATCCGGCGGTGCGCATCATCGGTCCCAGAGAGCGCCCGACGAATTCGGCCTGCTGTTCGGCGCTCATCGTCATGCTGGGGTCGTTCTTGGCGTTGCCGGGTTCGTTCTGCACCGTGATCGCATGAACGGTGACGCCCTGTTTCTGCATCTCCACAAGATAGCGGACGAGATAGCGGGCATAGACGTCATGACAATCGGGGCGGAGCGCGCCGCCGACCAGGCCATGGTTGGTCTTCATCCAGGCCGGCGCGGACCAGGGCGAGGCGATGATGAAGAGGTCGGGCGCGATTGCCAGGATTTCGCGCAGGATGGGCAGGAGTTCCGTATCGCCCGCAAACAGGTCGAAACGCTCCAGCCCCCAATCGCTTTCCCCGGCCGGGACATCGTCATAGGTAAAGGCGCGCACCCCCAGATCGGATGCGCCGACGGCAAGACGCAGGCAACTGACCCGGGCGGGGCCGTCGGGTGCGAATAATTCCTGCAACAGCGCCTCCCGGCGTTCCGGCGTCATGCGGGACAAAAGCAAGGCGCTGCCGCCGGTCAGGGTGAAACCGAACCCCCGCACGGTCTGGAAAATCCGGCCGTCATCAAGGTCGATGGTTCTGGATGGGAGCGAAGCGGGCGCGGGTTCTGTGCGTTGGATGAGAAACCGGCCATCGCCCGATGTGATCCAGACGGCATGATCGCCGGGGGGCGCCGAGACGGGGGACGATGGCAGGGACATTGAGGGGCCGCATCCAAGAACCGTTTGATCCTAAAGGATGATGACATCCCAGATGGAGGGGCTGTCAATGTCTTCGGTCATGAAGAGGGGAGGAGGAGTTGGTGGGCCCGGCAGGACTCGAACCTGCAACCAGACCGTTATGAGCGGCCGGCTCTAACCATTGAGCTACAGGCCCCACCGTTGCGCCGGACGGGCTTGGCGGCCGTGGAAAACGGACGCGGCGAGGATGGCCCATCCGCCAGGGAGGGCAGAGTTTCCAGCTTGAACGCCCGCTGGTCAAGTCTTCATCGCAAGAGGTGTTTTTAACGGGGAAAGGTTTGAAGAGAGGGCTCGCCTTGCGCGGTCCGCGGCGCTGGCTTAACCTTGGCCGCGCGGGATGTCGAGGGCGCTTGGATCGGGGTAATGGCGGCGGACGAAAAAGCATTCAGAAAAGGCGAGATCGTTTTCCGGGAAGGCGATGACGGGGACGCGGTTTATATCGTCGCCGAAGGCCGGATCGAGCTTTTCAAGACCGGGCCTTCGGGACCGGCGGCGATCGTGTCGCTTGGGGCCGGCCAGATGTTCGGCGAAACGGGCGTGCTGGATGAAGGTCCGCGCAGCGTCACGGCTGTCGCTGCGTCCGATTGCATCCTGCGCGTCATCGACGGGGTGACGTTCCGCGCCCGGTTGCGCCAGGACCCGGATGTCGCGCTGCATACGATCAAGCTTCTGGTCGGGCGGCTGCGCCAGGCCCACGGCATTCTCGGCCAGCAATTTTCCGGCCGGCTGCCCATGCGCGGATATCGCGGCGGTTTGATCCAACGATTGCGCCGCTTGTTCAGCCGCCGCCGGCCCGCTATGGATGGAAATACACCACAGACGATTACCGTCGCCATCACCGCCATCAACAATGATGTCGAAGGCGCTTGGGCGCGGGCTCTGGCCGATCTGTTCAGCGAACGCGCCGAGTTCGCGGTCCGCGCCATCCCGGTTCTTCTGCCGATCGAGCCATGCCACGATCAGTCGCAGATCGGCGCGATGACGCTGCGCGCGCGTCAGGCTTTGGCCGATGAAGGCGGGGCGGATCTGCTGATTTCGGGCGATGTCCATGCCGACGGATTTTCGCTGATGTTCACCCCGGCCCGTATCGTCGATGAGGATCGGCCGGGCGCGTTCGGTCCCTATCTGGTCTTGGAATTGGCGGGTAGCCTGGAACCGCCGGTCGGCGATCTGCTGGCTTTGGCCTGTCTGGCGGCGTTTGAACCGGCGGACGAGGCGCAGAAATCCTTGCAGCGTTCCTTGCTGCCGGCGGCCTTGCAGGCGCTGGACGGTTTTCCCGATAACCTGCCTGCGGCCTGGAATGGGGAGCAGGCCCGCAGCGCATTGGCCGTCTACGGCCATGCCGCCGCCACCATTGCCGGTTGGGAAGGTGATGTCGATTGGTACGATCACGCCGCCCAAGCCTATCGCGGCGCGATCGAACGGCTGACGGACGGGGATACCGGGCTGGAACGGGCCCTTTTATACCGCGATCTGGGGATGGTTTTGGTCGCGGCGGGCGAAAAGCGCCAGGATATGGCCCAGATCGAGGCGGGGGCGGATGCGTTCCGCACATCGGTCGAATGGATCGCGCGCAATCTTTTTCCGCAGGAATGGGCGGCGGCGCAGAACCGTCTGGGGCTTGCGCTGGGCAGGCTGGATCATCTGACCAGTCAGCCCGACCTGCTGAAGGAGGCGTTGGGGGCTTTTCAGGCCGCGCTGCAAGTCTATACCCGCGCCGATGCACCGATGCGCTGGGCCGACGCGATGTTCAACCTGTCCAAGATTCTGCTGGTCTATGGCGATCAGGCAAAAAGCGTCGAGGTGCTGGACCGCGCCGTCGATGCCGCCCGCGCGGCTCTCGATTATCATGGCCGCGAGCGCGACGCCGCCGCCTGGGCGGCTGGGCGCAACCTGCTGGGCACCGCCTTGTTCTTGTTGGACAAACATGGTCGCGGGGCGTCCCATGCGGCGGAAGCGAGCGAAGCCCTGACGGACGCGGCCACGACCTATCGTGCGCTGGGGGCCGTGCGTCTGGCCGAAACGGCGGAACGCAATCTGGCGCATGTCCAAAGACTGGCCAAATCATATGCCGGCCGCGATGGCGAAAAGGCGTCCGATTGACCGATCCCCATGCTTGGGATCAATCGGACGCGATCGGCGCTGTCGCCTGCGCCAGCCAGGCTTGGCTGCGCTCGTCCAGGAACGGCGCGACCGTTTTTCCGACATGGGCGTGGTAGGAATCGATCCAGGCGCGTTCGGTGGCGTCCAGAAGTCCGGGCAGGATGAGCCGGCGGTCGATGGGGACCAGGGTCAGGGTCTCGAAGGCCAGCATCGGCATATCGGCTGCGCCGCCATCCTGGATCACCGCCAGCACGCTTTCGATGCGGATGCCATAGGCGTCGGTTTTGTAATAGCCGGGCTCGTTCGACACGATCATGCCGGGCAGCAATGTCTGGCCGCTTCCCGCCTTGGCGATCCGCTGCGGCCCTTCATGCACCGATAAATAGCTGCCGATGCCATGGCCGGTGCCATGGGCGTAATCCAGCCCTTCGGCCCAGAGCGCGCGCCGCGCCAGCACATCGAGCTGACCGCCATTGACGCCTAAGGGGAACCGGGCGCGGGCAAGGGCGATATGGCCTTTCAGCACCAGGGTGAAGCGGTGCTTTTCCTCTTCGCCCGCCGGGCCGATGGCGACGGTGCGGGTGATGTCGGTGGTGCCGTCCAGATATTGCCCGCCCGAATCGACCAGATAAAGATCGCCGGGAGCCAAAGGCCGGCTGCTGGCCGGGGTGACGCTGTAATGGACGATGGCCCCGTTCGGGCCTGTGCCGGAAATGGTCGGAAAGCTGGGGCCGCGATAAAGCGGGCCGCCCAGTTCCCGGCGCATCTCGTCCAATTGCCGGGCGCAATCTATTTCGGACAGCGTTCCCTTGGGCGCTTCCCGGTCCAGCCAGGCGAGAAAGACGATCATGGGGACCGCGTCGCGCCGATGTGCGGCGCGAACCCCTTCCATCTCGACATCATTCCGGCAGGCTTTGGGCAAAAGGCAGGGGTCCGCGCCGTGAACGACCTGCGCACCGGCGGCGCAAAGGCGCATTTCCGCCCAGACCGGAGCCCAGGCGGGGTCCAGCCGGACGCGGTACCCTTTTAGCCGGTCCAGCGCCGGGCCGAAGGCGTCGGGCGGCGACAGCCGCACCGCCGGGCCGAGATGGGCCGGCAGATCGGCGGTGATCTTGGCCGGGTCGATGAACAGATCGACCGAGGCGTCGTCATGAAGCAAGGCGAAGGAGAGCGCCAGGGGCGTGAAAGGGACGTCGCCGCCCCGGATATTCAACAGCCAGGCGATGGAATCAGGCGCGCTCAACAGAACGGCGTTCTCATTTTCGCGGCGCAGCGCGGCGGCGATGCCGGCGCGCTTTTCCGCCGATGACCGCCCGGCGAAAATCAGCGGATGCGGCACCGCCGGCTCGGCCGGGGGATGGGGGCGGTCGGTCCAGAGCGCATCGACCAGATTGCCGTCCAGGGGCACCAGCTCGGCCTTGGCCCGCAGGCAGGCCGCCCGCAGTCGTTCGACGGCGTCCGGCGTGTGCAGCCAGGGGTCTATTCCCAGCTTCGCACCGGGAGACAGCGCCTCTTCCAGCCAGACATCGGGACGATGGGTTTCGATCCGGCACAGCTCGAACCGGGCGGGGTCGGTCTGGGTTGCGGCCTGCAAGGTGTAGCGGCCATCGATGAACAGAGCAGCCCGTTTCAAGGTCACGGCGGCGATCCCGGCGGAACCCGAAAAGCCGGTCAGCCACTGTAAGCGCATCGCCGAGGCGGGCACATATTCGCCCTGATGTTCGTCGGCGCGCGGCACCAGATAGGCGTCGATTCCCTTTTCAGCCATCAGGCGGCGCAGCCGGTCCAAAGGATGGCCGGTCTTGTCGGTGGCGGGGGAGGACAGAGGATGCTCGTTCATCATCTTATCCTAGATGGGACGCCGCTTTGGCATGGGCAAGGCCCGTCGGCGCTGGGTGGTGTCGCCGGGTTTGGACAGAATCAGGGTGGACCAGCCCTGCCGCCGGATCCGGCCGGTCAGAACCAGTCCTTGCAGCCGGTGCGCGGCCAGCACCATGCGTTCCTGGCGGTTGAGCAGTCCCGACAGGACGGCCACGCCGCCGGGGGCCAGATGACGGCCAAGATCGGCGGCCATGGCGCGCAAGGGGATGGCCAGGATGTTGGCCATGATCAGATCATAGGGAGCGGCGCGGCCGATGGCGCGGGCGTCATAACCTGTGCTGACCAGGAAACTGGTGCGGGATCGGACCTGGTTCAGGCGCGCATTGCCGGCGGCGACATGGACGGCCAGGGGATCGATGTCGGCGGCGATGACATGGGTTCCCCGGCCGGCCTTGGCCAGGGCGATGCCCAGAATGCCCGATCCGCATCCCAGATCGAGCGGGCGGAAGAAACGCCTCCGGCGCAGCAGCCGGTCGATGGCCAGCAGGCAGCCGAAGGTGGTGGCGTGTTCGCCCGATCCGAAAGCAGGCCCGGCATTGACCAGCAGGCCGATATGGCCGCCGGGCACGGTTCCCTCGAAATGCGATCCATGGACAAAGAAACGCCCGGCCTCGATCGGCGGAAAGGACCGCATATTGGCGCTGACCCAATCGGTGTCGGCGATGCGCGCGAAATCGGGTTCGGGTTCGGGGCAGCTCAACACGGCGGCGGTCACGGCCAGCGCTGCGGCTAGCGCCGTGCGGTCCGGCGGGGTCCTGCCATGGCCTTCCAGCCGCCAGAGCACGTCCTCTTCGCGTTCGTCGGCGTCTGGATCGGCCAGAAAGGAGGATAGCGATTCCGCGAAAGGCTCAAGCGCCGTCTCGAAAGCACCGAGATATTTCAGGGGCGTGACGATGCCGACGCGCCACAGATCGGGACGGGGTTTGGACATGGGGACTTCCTGTTTTCTTAAGGCTGAAGGGAGGTGACGAAACTGTCGATGACCCGCTTCACGCCGGCTTTATCGAAATCGATTTCCAGCTTGTTGCCATCAATGGCGATGATGCGGCCATTGCCGAATTTCTGATGGAATACCCGGTCTCCGGGGCTGTAATCGCTGTTTTTGACGGTGACGGCCGGGGCGGCGGTCCGGCTTGTTTCGCGCCGGCCCCAGGCCTGGCTCCAGCCGCCGGAAGCGACGGCAAGATCGGACAGGGATTCCACCGTTTCGGGCGGCAATTCGTCGATGAAGCGCGACGGCAGCGAGGATTGCCATTGATTATAGATGCGCCGGTTGGCGGCATGCGAGATATAGACCCGCCGTCGCGCCCGGGTCAGACCGACATAGGCCAGGCGGCGTTCTTCCTCCAACCCCTTTGCGCCGCTTTCTTCCAGCGCGCGCTGGTGGGGGAACAGACCTTCCTCCCAGCCGGGCAGGAACACGGTGTCGAATTCCAGCCCCTTGGCGGCGTGCAAGGTCATCACGGTGACGCGGCGGGCATCGCCTTTCTCGTCATTTTCCATCACCAGGGCGACATGTTCCAGGAACCCGGCCAGACTGCCAAATTCCTCCATCGCCGCGGTCAGTTCCTTCAGATTGTCCAGCCGTCCCTGGGCGTCGGGGCTTCGTTCCTTTTGCCACATGCCGGTATAGCCTGATTCATCTAAGATGGTGCGGGCCAGTTCGGGATGGGCCAGGCCGGGTAGCAGGGAACGCCAGCGGGCGAAATCGGCGATCAGCGCGGCCAGGGATTGGCGCGCCCTGGGCTTCAATTCGTCGGTTTCGACCAGTTGCCGGGCCGCTTCTTGCAGCGGCACCCCTTGAGCGCGGGCATGGATATGCAGGCTTTGCAGCGTCGCATCGCCCAGCCCGCGTTTGGGAACATTGACGATCCGTTCAAAGGCAAGATCGTCGGCGGGCTGCGCCACGACCCTAAGATAAGCGAGCGCGTCGCGGATTTCCTGGCGTTCGTAGAAACGCGGACCGCCGATCACCCGATAGGGGATGCCGGTGGTGATGAAGCGTTCTTCGAATTCGCGGGTCTGGAATCCGGCGCGGACCAGAACCGCGATCTGGTCGAGCGGCGTGCCGGCCCGTTGGCGCGCCTCGATCTCCTCGGCGACCCAGCGGGCCTCTTCCTCGCCATCCCAGACATTCTTCAAAATCAGTTTGTCGCCCGCTTCGACATCGGTTCGTCCCGGCCTTAACGTCTTGCCCAGCCGGCCCCGGTTATGGCCGATCAGCCCCGAAGCGGCGGCCAGGATGGCCGGGGTGGAGCGGTAATTCGATTCCAGCCGGACGATTTGCGCATCCGGGAAATCCTTGTCGAATTTCAGGATGTTGGCGACTTCGGCCCCGCGCCAGGAATAGATCGACTGGTCGTCGTCGCCGACGCAGCACAGGTTGCGGTGCTTCTGCGCCAACAGCCTAAGCCATAAATATTGGGCGACATTGGTGTCCTGATATTCGTCCACCAGGATATAGCGGAAACGGTCCTGATAATCGGCCAGGACGTCCGGGTCGGATTGCAAGATGGTCAGCACATGCAGCAGCAGATCGCCGAAATCGCAGGCGTTCAGGCTGCGGAGCCGTTCCTGATAGCGGGCATAGAGCTTTTGCGCCCGTCCCGGCGGCAACCCCGCCGCTTCGCCGGTTTCGGTGCGTTCGGGCGCAAGGCCGCGATCCTTCCAGCGCTGAATGACATTCATCACCATCTGGGGCGGCGTTTTGCGGGTATCCAGCCCTTCGGCGTCCATCACCTGCTTTAAAAGGCGGAGCTGGTCGTCGCTGTCCAGGATGGTGAAATCGGATGTCAGCCCGACCAGCCCGGCATGGCGGCGCAGCATGCGCACGCCCAGGGCGTGAAAGGTTCCAAGCCAGACCCGTTCGACCGCCGGCCCGGCAAGTTGGGCGATGCGCTCGCGCATTTCGCGCGCGGCCCGGTTGGTGAAGGTCACGGCCAGGCATTGCCAGGGCTTGGCGCGGCCCGAAAGCAGGATGTAGGCCAGCCGGCTGGTCAGCACGCGGGTCTTGCCGGTGCCAGCGCCAGACAGGACCAGTAAAGGTCCTTCGGTGGTTTCGACCGCAAGGCGCTGTTCCGGGTTCAGCGCGTCGAGCCAGGGCAGGCGTTCGGGCAGGGGGGCAGGTTCAAACGGATCGACGGGATCGTCGTCAAGAGCGAAAGGATCGGACATGGCGGCGACTATATCGCCCTTCGCGGAAAAATCCCCGGGCTTTTATGGGGTGCGCTCCGGAGCCGAACCGGCGGAAGACGGTTTTTGAGGCGCGGCGGGAAGGTCTCTTTCCGACAGGACCCGGTTGCGCCCCTGTTGCTTGGCCAGATACATCGCCTCGTCGGCGCGGATGATCAGGGAGGACATCGATTCGCCCGGCCGGTATTGGGCCACGCCTGCGGACAGGGTGATGGTGCCGAGAACGACGCCGGTACGGCGGTTGACCGCGTTCTTGCTGGCGACGTTCAGACGGATGGTGTCGGCGATCTCGACCGCCTTGTCCAGGGTCGCGCCGGGCAGGACGACGGTGAATTCCTCGCCGCCATAGCGTGCGGGAATATCTTCGTCGCGGACCAGACGGGTCATGGTCCGGGCCACCAGTCTTAGGATCTGATCGCCTAGAACATGGCCGTGCGTGTCGTTGAACTGTTTGAAATGATCGATGTCGATCATCAAAAGACATAAGGGGAGATTCTGCCGCGCGGCTTCGGCCGTGGCCTTGCGAAGCGCCAGATCGAAAGATTTGCGGTTGGGAATGCGGGTCAAGGGATCGGAGGTGGCGTCGCGTTCCAGCCGTTCCAGATGTTCGCGCAGATTGCGGATGTCGCGCGAAGACGTGACCAGCCGGTCGTTCAGGACGCGGTTGGCAGCGACGATTTCGTCCGCACCCGTCAGGACCGAATCCAGTCCGGGCAGGGCGGATGCGACCTTGCCGGCCGAACTGCGGAAATCGACCAGGACATGGGTGAAGCGTTCGGTCTTGTTCGTGGCCGTGGCGATACAGTCCGAAACGTCTTGAACGGTTTGCTCGAAGCGCTGGCTGGCGTCTTTGAGAACGGCGTCATCATTTTCGGCATGCACCAGGAAATGGCGATGCATTTCATCGATCGCCTCCATGGTCAGCTTGTCCTGAACGATCAGACGTTCGATCCGGTGGGTCAATTCCTCCATCTGACCGGTCAGGAACATATAGATGATTTCGATCCGCCCCGGAGTCGGAGGGATGCGCCGTTTCGCCAGAAAATCGATGGCCGATTGGGCAGTCTTCAGCGCCGTGTCGAACGAATCGATTCCGTCCGGAGCGGAGGACTGGGACGTTGGGTCTGTCAATTGCACTGTCCCACGGACCCCTCTGCACAGCGTCTTTTGCCGTCGGTCCATAAAACCCCGGACAGATTGGCGGTGCCGAGATCGGCGCCCATGGTCCGGGCTCCGCTCAGATCGGCATTGCGTAAATCCGCCTGGAAAAAGCGCGCGCGGCGCAGATCGGCGTTCTTGAGCGAGGCATCCGACAGATTGGCCTTGGTAAAGTCGGCCTCGATGAAGGAGGCGTCGTCCAGCACGGCTCCGCTCAGATCGGCGCTGATGAATTTGGTGCGATAGCCGTTCACGCCGGACAGATTGGTCTTGACCAGGACGCCCCGCTGGAAACTGGCTTCGGCGATCCGGGCCTGGCTGAGATCCCGGTCGGACAGGTCGCGCCCGTCGATCAGGCAGCGTGACCAATTGACGCGGGGAGCGGGAGATTCGGCGCAATCGGCGCGAGCGTCGACGGCAACGTGAAAGAATCCCAGCGCGGCCACGGCAGCAAGGAAAAAACGTAGTCGCATCATGCCAATATCAAGCACTGTTCCCCCACTGTCAGGCAAGTTTTTTTTGTTCAAAATGAAAGCATCGGCGCGTTTCTGGCGAAATGCGCCGCCCGATGTTGGTGAAATACTGATACCCGCCGGGGCGTCACTGCCCGATCAGATCCAGCCATTCGGTTTCGGACAGGATGGCCACACCCAATTCTCGCGCCTTGGCGAGCTTCGATCCGGCGTCCGCACCGGCCACGACATAATCGGTTTTCCCCGATACCGAACCGGCGACCTTGGCCCCCAGGGCTTGCGCCCGCGCCTTGGCCTCGTCGCGGCTCATCTTTTCCAGGGAACCGGTAAAGACCACGGTCTTGCCGGTCACGGGCGATTCTTGCGCCGCGGCCTGGAAATCCTCGACCAGGATCAAGGCCGCCAAATCGTCCAGGACCCGGATATTGTGTTCTTCCTGGAAAAAACGGGCCAATTCGCCGGCGACGGCGGGGCCGATCTGGTCGATGCCGGTCAGATGGTGCGCGGCCTCGCTTTCAGGGTTTAGGGCCGCATCCGCCATGGCGGAGCGCCACGCCACAAGGCTGTGATAATGCAGCGCCAGCAGCCGCGCGGTGGTTTCCCCGACCTCGCGGATGCCCAAAGCATAGATGAAACGGTCCAGCGGAATGCGTCGGCGGTCGCGGATCGCCCGGAATAAATTGTCGGCTTTCTTGTCCTTCCAGCCGGGGCAGCGGGCAAGCTGTTGCAGGCATCCCGGTCCGTAACGCTCTTCCAAACGGAAGATATCGGCGGGAGAATGCAGCCAGCCCCGCTCATGCAGGGATGCGACGTTCTTTTCGCCCAATCCTTCAATGTCGAAGGCGTTGCGGCTGGCGAAATGGATCAGGCGTTCGACCATCTGCGCGTCGCAGGACAGCCCGCCGGTGCAGCGGCGGATGGCTTCCCCTTCTGGACGCACCGCGTGCGCGCCGCA
>JAYFRE010000054.1:0-9935 GCA_034926235.1 Rhodospirillaceae bacterium | reverse complement strand
GTTCCCCGCACGCGCGGGGATGAACCGTCACGCCGGAGGGGCTGGCGGCAGGATTGGCGGTGTTCCCCGCACGCGCGGGGATGAACCGTCTTCTGGGCGATCCATTATGTACGATTCCCTGTGTTCCCCGCACGCGCGGGGATGAACCGCCGGATTGCACCAGCGATTGGACGCCAGACGAGTGTTCCCCGCACGCGCGGGGATGAACCATCACCGATGGAATGTCACTCAGCGATCTGGGCGGTTTTATCTCTGTTACCACTCGGGATTCTCAGCGCGATCTATCAACGTCATCAGTCGACGGATCGCGCTTTCCTGTCCTGGGGTGCGCGATCCGTCGAACCAGGCGTTGAGTGCGGCGGGATGGACGCGCAGAGCCTCCGCCGTTTGGGCGCGGCTCCATCCGTGATTGTCCCGCCAGGCTCTCAATATTGCCGACATAGGCCGAACGTCGGTTTCCCAGTTGTGAAACGCCATTTCCCCCTCCACAGAATGGGTTGATGTGTGTGCTGTTACGCTATACCTCACGCGTCAATTGGTCGATCAGCGCAGTGGTTTCGCATAATCCTGGCCGTCGCGTGCCCGTGTGCTGTCCGGCGTGTTCCCCGCACGCGCGGGGATGAGGTGGCGGCGTGGGTTGCTCTAGGGTATGAAGGGTTTGCGCGGCAATCCGTTCGGATGGCGCGAGATCGCGGGCGGAGGCTTGCGTCCCCTGGCGAGGTTTCCAGCCCCCCCAGGGATACCGCTGCGGCCAGTTCTCAATCCGGAGCGCAGGGGCAAGCCGGACCGCCGGCAGAGGCCATTATAGACGGTTCGATCTGTCCGGTCACGGGGGGCGTGGCGTTGGGTGTGAAAAGCCGCCGGACGATGCGCGCCAATCGTGCCGCGTTCGTGCGCAAGGTCGATGAACGATCCGGCCTGTTTTCTGTCCCGCGTCGGGACGGGCGATGATGGCCGTGATGGCCCCGCCCGGTCCCGGCGCGGTCTTTAGCGCGTCACTGCCAGCGCGGAAGAAGCCCGATTCCGTATTTGGCGGCCTTCTTGACGATGGTCGAATGATCCAGCCCGATGATCCGGGCCGTCTGCCGGGTGCTTTTATATTTCTCGATCGCCTTTTGCAGGAATTCCCGTTCAAAGTCTTCCCGGGCCTCGCGATAGCTTTTTTCCATGCTCAAGGATGGCGTCAGTTCTTCAAGCAGCGTCCCCCTCATATCGTCCGGGACGTCGGCGCTGGTGATTTCCTCGCGGTCGCAGATCACGACCAGCCGCTCGATCAGATTCTCGAATTCCCGGACATTGCCCATCCAGGAATATTTGGTGAAAGCCCGGTACAGGTCGCTGGTTAGCCGGCGCGAGACGCCATATTTCTTGTTGTATTTGTCCAGCATGTAGTTTGCCAGCGGGATGATGTCTTCGCGCCGCTCGCGCAAGGGCGGGATGTGGATGTTCAATACATTCAAGCGATAGAACAGGTCCGATCGGAAGATTTTCTGATCGACCATCTGCTGAAGATTACGATTCGTCGCGGCGATCAGGCGGACATCCACTGTGATCAATTTTTTACCACCGACGCGGAAGAATTCTTTTTGTTGGACGAAGCGCAGCAGCTTGACCTGAAGCGCCAGCGGCAATTCCCCGATTTCATCCAACATCACCGTGCCGCCATTGGCGATTTCGAGCAGGCCCGCCTGGCCGCCTTTTCGGGCCCCGGTAAAGGCTCCGCCCTCATAGCCGAACAGTTCGGATTCCAGCAGATTCTCAGGAATGGCGCCGCAATTGATGGTCAGGAAAGGCAAGCCTTTGCGCGGGCTGTTGCGGTAGACGAGATTGGCGACCACTTCCTTGCCGCAGCCCGATTCGCCGGTAATCAGAAGCGGCGCATCGACCTTGGCGAATTTCAGCGCGTTATTGCGCACCTCGCCCATGACCCGGCTGCGGAACACCAGCTTTTCGCGGACCATCTGCTCTTCGGTCAGCGTTTCGACGATCCGCGAATAATGGTTCAACTGCTCTTGAGATTTGATCAGCTCGGCCTTGAGCTGGGCGATTTCGCCCATGTCGCGCACATTGGTGACGACGCGGTAGATCTGGCCTTGTTCGTCGAACAGCGGACTACCGGTGACCACGCTGTGGCGGCCGCCCGGAAAGGTTTGGGTGAAGGTGTAGGGGCGGCCGGTTTTCAGCACATGGCTCGTCGCGGAATCGGATATCAGGCCGCTCTGGACGATGTAATCCGCTGTTTTTCCTAGTATTTCTTCGCGCGGGATACCGGTGATAGATTCATAGCTGCGGTTGACCCGGATGAATTTTCCTTCATGGTCGGCGACGACGAAACCGTCATGCGAGGTTTCAAGGACATCGTCCAGTTCCTTGTTCATTTCTTCGAGTTTTTTGACGAAGACGTCTCTCAAGCGCTTGTCGCATTCTATCCCCACATATCCATCGAAGCCGTTTTCTTTTATTCTAAAAAACTCGACAAATCCGTCTTGCGTTTGATGAACGAAAACATCCTCGGAGTCGGTAGAGATCGTTTTTAATATGGATTTTATATTTTTCTCCTCTTTGAATTCAGGAGAAATTCTTGGGTCGGCGTATAGAATTCTCCCATCTCTTGAGAAAAATATGAAAACCAATGCATGATTGGTTGTCGTCATCATTGCAATTCCTCCGCATATCGTTTTTTATCATTTTTCTAATAAGCGAGACCTTTCCGGTTCTTGTCCTTGATGCTATCTGCCGATGTTACCGGCAGGCTTGGCGGTTCTGTCTGGCCTTATGGTTCAGGCCTGAATTTCATCGGGTAAGCCTTTGCCATGCCTCACTTTGCGCAAGGCCGCTGAAGGGGGCGGACGGGCAATAGGGTCTGCTCCGGACTGAAGATACCGGGCGGCAATGCCGTTGGCCCCCAACGGTCAAGTAAGGGGACTGAATCTCACCACGATTCATACCCGCCATCCACTGTAAGAATGGAACCATGCGCCCAGTCGGAAACGGGGGCGGCCAGATACAGCACGGCTCCCGCGATATCCTCAGGGCTGCCCCATTGCTTGGAGGGAACACGGTCCAGGATTTTTTCGGAACGCGTCTCATCGGCGTGGATGCCGGCGGTCAAATTGGTGCGAACATAACCGGGTGCGACGCCGTTGACGTTGATGCCCTTGTTCGACCAGTCATTGGCCAAGGTTTTCGTTAGTCCCGCAAGGCCGTGCTTGGCGGCCGTATAACCGACGGTGTCAATGCCGCCCGAAAGGGCAAGTACAGACAATATGTTGATAATTTTACCTTTTTTGCCGCAATCAAGCCAGTGACGGGCGCAATCCTTGGTCAAAAGAAACGGGGCATTGAGATCCAGTTCCAGCGACCAGTCCCAATCTTCTTCCGAAAAGTTGACAGCGCCTTTGCCCCTGCGCAAGGCGCCGGCATTGTTGACGAGAATGTCAGGATATCCGGCGATATTTACGCATTCCGGCACAACCCGCTTGGTTTGCTCGCGCACGGAAAGGTCGGCCTGGACGAAGAAATATCGGCGGCCCATGCCTTCGACGGTTTTTTTCAGTTCCGCGTTCTCGTTGCGGCTACAGGCAATGATATCGGCCCCCGCTTCCGCCAAAGCGGTCGCGACGGCCGCGCCTATGCCCCGGCTGGCACCGGTAACCAGAGCCAGCTTTCCGTCAAGACGAAATTTCTCTGGAAAAACCATTGCATACCTCCACAGTTAAATGAACTAAAGATAATATAAATTGGGCATTTTTTTTCGTATCCACACTTAATGATTTAATATTCTATTCTTTATAAGAAAAAGGCTACTTGGAAATACTCGGTTTATATCGGGCTCTATATTTAATATTTATTATCATTCAAAGGTGATTGGAAGACTGTTTTCGGATGATTCCCTCCCGTCCATGAGCCGGATCGGGAGGGAACTTGCCTCAAATCACGCCGTCGCGGCGCAGTCCGGCGATGGCTGTGTCATCCAGCCCGGCCAGACTTTTCAGGACAACATCGGTGTCCCCGCCCAGAAGCGGCGGCGGCAGGGGGTTGACCACGGTCGTATCCGAGAATCGCATCGAGGTGGCGGGCAGCGTCACCGGACCGAACAGCGGATCTTCGACCTCGACCAGCATGTCGCGCATCAAAAGCTGGGGGTCTTGCACAAGCTGATCGATGCTCAACACCGGAGCCGCCGGGACGTCATGGGCGTCGAGAATAGCCAGGGCATCGTCCGGCTTTTCAAAAAGATGCAGCCAGTCTTCGATAGCCTTCGTGACCGCTTCCTGATTGACGCCCCGGGCCGAAGAGGTGCTGTAACGCGGGTCGTCGATCAATTCAGGACGCTTTAGCGCCGTGCATAGCCGGGTCCAGATCGCATCGTTCAAGGCCCCCAGCACGATATAGTGGCCAGAGCCCGCATCGAAGACGCCATAGGGTCCCATGGTGGGGTGGTGTCGGCCGCTGCGCTCGGGATTGTCCGTGCCGCCCGACATGGTGTAACGCGGAATGGCGGTTTCCATGATCGCGGTCAGGCAATCGCGCAGGGCGATGTCGATATATTGTCCCCGGCCTGTGCGTTCACGGTAATAGAGCGCAGCACCGATCGCGCCCAAAGCGTGGGAGCCGGCGTTCACATCCCCGATCGAGGTGCCGGAGCGGGCGGGCGGGCGGTCCGGATCGCCGGTCAGCCACATCAGGCCGCTCATCGCCTGGGCGACGATGTCGTAGCCGACCCGCTGCGCATAAGGCCCTTCCTGGCCGAAGGTCGAGATCGAGCACATGATGATGTCCGGCTTGACCGCCTTGAACGCTTCATAGGTCAGCCCCAGCGATTTCATCACGCCCGGCTTGAAATTCTCGGTGACGATGTCGGCGTTGCGGGCCATCTCGAAGATGATCCGCCGTGCTTCCGGCTTCTTCAGATTGAGCGTGACCGATTTCTTGCCCCGGTTCAGCATCATGTAAAAGCCGCTCTGACCGTTGCGTCCGATCGGAGACATGCTCCGTTCATCCGCGCCGCGTCCGGGCTGTTCGATCTTGATGACCTCCGCCCCCAGATCGCACAGCATCTGGGTCAGATAGGGACCGGCCAGGACCCGAGTGAAATCGAGCACCCTGAGGCCGCTGAAATTCTTGTTTTGCATCTGTTTTCCCCTGTATGCGCGAGACGACGGAGCGAGGGGAGGCGCGGACCTTTTAGGCCCGCACCCTCTTTCCCGGTTCCTTCCCGCAGGATTTTTTTTATTGGTGTCGTTCAAGAGCCGCCCGGATGGCGTCCGGCAGGGCGTCGGGTGTCACCGGCCAGAAATCGACGGAATCGCTGCTGACCAGAATCGTGGGCCCGGCAAAGGCTGGCCGGGTGGCGCAGGCGGCAGGACAACCGTTCAGCACCAGCAGCAGATCGAAATCCCCGTCGCTCCAGCCGGTGAAGACGACATCCGGCATCCGTGCCGAAAGCCCGGCCAGCAGGGCCGGCATGTCGCAATGCGGATTACAGTTGCCGCAGAACTTCACGCCGACCCGCATAGCCGTCAGGCCTTGACGGGCTTTTTCTTGGCCGCGTCCCGCACCGGTTTCAGGGCGTCGGATGGCACCCCGGCGATGTCGAGCGCACAAGATTTCTTGTGTTCCAGATTGGCGAGCTTGGAATAGAAAATCTTCTGCGCCTGGGGCGAGCCCGCACCATGCATGCTTTCGATCAAGGCGGTGCCGCCGGTCATGTTTTCGATCAGACGACCGATGCGCATCCGGTATTCGGTGGGAATACCCGCGACGCCCTTCAGATATTTTTCGACATACTGGCCGATCTCGGGGCTCTTCAGATCGGATTCGGACGGCATGGTGGCGGTGATGCCGCCGCCGATATCCTGGGCCAGCCGGTTGATATCGTAAATCAGGCGGGTGACGTTGTGCTTGCCGACATTGGCCAGCAATGGATCGACGTAATAGGACCCGGCCGGGGTCGGCTTGCCTTCGCAGGAACAAGCGATCGAACAGGCATAGAGCGATTCGGCCAGGTGGATCATTTCATTGATCTTTTCCTTGACGTGGGCGGCGTTGCCATAGCCGCTCATATCCGCCATCGCCGCCGTCGCGCCGATGACGATGTCCGAAACGCCGCCTTTGCAGCCGCCGTAATTCTGGCGGTGATAGCAGGCGAACCGTTCCACCAACTGCCCCGAGAACTCAAATTCGCCGCACATGAACACCCGATCCCAGGGAACGAAGACGTTTTCCAGGACGGTCAGACATTCGCCGCCGACGACACCGTAACGGGCGTTGCCCTGATCGATCTCGCCCTCGGTTTTGCGGTCGTCATTGGTTTGGCGGCCAAAGATATGCAGGATGCCGGGCGCGTCTACGGGAATGGCGCAGGACACGGCGTAATCCTTGTCCTCTTCACCCAGGGCCGCGGTCGGCATGATCAGCATTTCGTGCGAATTGACCATCCCGGTCATGTGCGCCTTCGCGCCCCGGATGATGATGCCCTTGTCGTTGCGCCCGACGATATGCACGAACATGTCGGGGTCGGGCTGCTGACTGGGCTTCAAGCTGCGATCGCCCTTGGGGTCGGTCATCGCCCCTGCGACCATGATGTCGGTATTCTGGACATGTTCCAGGAATTTCCGGAACCTCTGGTGATAGTCGGTGCCCAGCTTGCGATCCATTTCGAAGGTCACGGCGTACAGGGAGTTCATGGCGTCGAAGCCGACGCAACGCTGATAACAGGTCCCGGTTTTCTGCGAGATCATGCGCAGCATCTTCACCTTCTTCACCAGATCTTCGACGCTCTGATGGATGTGGGTGAACCGGTTGATCTTGCGGCCGGTCAGATGCGACGTCACCGTCATCAGGTCTTCGCAGGCCGGATCGTGGGCCAGATCATAGGTCACGGCGGCGGAATTGACGTGGCCGCGGATAAAGGGGTGATCGATGACCTTGTCGCTGTCGATCTTCTCGCCCTTGAGATAGACCTGGATGTTCCGGTTCCGGAGACTTTCCTTGTATTCATTTCCTGTCTTCATGATTTTTCCTTTCTATTTCCGTCGCGGGAGAGAAATTCCCCGCGATGCTTTTTGTTCAGGATGGTTGGAGAACCGTCTGGGCATCGGCATGAAGCGCCCGGTCCGGCTTGACGAACAGCCAGGAGACGACGCCGATGCCGATGATGATCGAGGTCATGGTGAGCGCCGTCTGCCATCCGAAGGCTTGGACCAGCAGCGCGGTGACGGTGGGGGCGAGCAGCCCGCCGATATTGGCCCAGGTGTTCATCCAGGCGACGACGGAACCGCCGAATTTCTGCCCCAGATCCTGGCAGGAAGCCCAGGCGGCGGTATAGGTGAAGCCCAGGCAGCCCAGGGACACGGACATCCACAGGATATTGTCCGAAGGGGTGAGCGCATTGGCGCCCTTGTAAAGGCCGATGCCGCACAGGACCAGTCCGACCACCGCCATCACGGTGCGGGCCAGGAACCGCGAGCAGCCGCTTTGCACCAGGCGGTCGCTGATGATGCCGCTTGAAACCAGGGCCACGCACATGGCGATCCAGGGATAGGCGGCGGCGATCCCCATGGCTTTGAGGCTCAAGCCCCGCGCTTCCATCAGATAGATGGGCAGCCAGGACAAGAACAGATACATGATGTAGTTGGCGATGCAGTATTGGAAGCCCAGGCACCAGAACTGGGGCGAGCTTAAGAATCGCTTCCACGGCGCTTGTTCGTAAGTGGAGACGGCCTTGGCCTCGTCCAGGCTGCGCCCGGTGATGTGCTCGACCTCTTCCTGGTTGACGGCGGGGTGCAGGTGCGGATAGTCCCGCGAGAAGATCCACCACAACAGCGCCATGACCACGCCGGCCACGCCATAGAGGTAGAAGACGACCTGCCAGCCCCAATGCACCATGATGAAGACGGTCACGGGCGGCCCCAACGCGGGACCGATGAACGCGCCGGACACCATCAGCGAGCTGGAGACGGCCTTTTCCCTGACGCTGAACCATTTGGCCAGGAACGAGCCGTTATTCGGGAACAAAGGCGCTTCGCCAGCCCCGAACAGAGCGCGGATGACGAGAAAACTGCCGAACCCCCAAGCCAAGGGAGTAAAGATCGTGAAAACCGACCACCACAGCATGGCTCCGGTTCCGGTGATGCGAAGCCCGAATCGTTCGGACATCATCCCGCCGGGAATCTGCAAGAGCATGTAGGCGGCGAAAAAGGCGGACATGGTCAGGCCGAGCTGAACTTTGTCGAACCCGAAATGCTCCATGATCGCCGGGCCGCAAACGGAAAGGTTGACGCGATCTAGATAGGCGACAAGACAGGTGAGATAAACGATCGATAGAAGAATCCATCGTACGTTGGTTGGCTTTCGTTTAATTCCGCCATGTCCCGTATGATTGTGTGTTTCGTCCATTCATATCCCCCTACAATATTCAGTTGTTTAATATAAATTACTGTCCATATTGTTTTTAGTTTTGGCAAAAACGTCCCGCCACATGCCCCTATACGTAAGACGCATGTGTATTATTTTTCGATTTATTTTTAAGTACTGTTGCAAGGACCGTGCCAGAACTATAGGCATAGAAATGCCTACATAATTCGGTCAGGTTTTGGGGGTCTTGGTGATGGAAATCACCGAATCCCCCTTAAACCACGGTGCTTAAAATCACCATCGGTTCTTGAAATCACCGCCCATGGCCGGGATCATGAAGCGGCCTGGAGAGGGGGGACGGATCGGCGGTAAAAGGGCGCGCGCCGGACAGGCTATGCTTGTCGGCGGCATTGTAACGGATCGACGGTAGAGGAGGGTGCGATGGTGAAGGCGGTTGCTGTGTTTCTGGCGCTGACGCTATGTGCCGGAACGGCGTCGGCTGCGGGTTGGGGGGCGGTGGAGCATTACCGCTGCCAGGACGGCACTCAGTTCATGGTGAAATTTTCAGGGAAGACCGACAAGAACAAAGCGGCTCTCATCTCCGTCAATGGCCAGGTGGAGACGCTCTATGATGCAAACCCGTCTTCAGGGGCCATGTATCTGGGCAAGAAATTCGGCTATATCGAGAACGGTGGCAAAGTCGTTCTGATGAAAAATGGCGGCTCGGTCCGGGTGGACTGCAATGTGTCCATCAAATAGGCCATCTTATTTCCGGAATGCCGGCGCTGGGGGCCAGGCGCTCTGAAGCGCCTGTCCCCGGACAGCTCTGGTCGTTGATTCGCGCGGCCCGCGTCCCGCTTGAAATTATCTCTGGAATTACCTTGGCCACCTTGCCTCAGATTTAGGAGACAAGGCGGCCATATTTCCGGGAGTCATTCAGCTTGCGACGCGACGATGGGGCTATAAGCGCCCGGCATAGGCGTCGCATCCTTTTTGATTTCCGTTGTCGCAAGCCTTTCCGAACCATTCCTTCGCAGTCGCTTTGTTTTGGCGAACGCCGGCACCTTCTTCGTACAGAACGCCAAGGCTGAACTGCGCCTCCTCATTTCCTTGAAGCGCGGCTTTTTCGTACCATTCCTTTGCCTTGGCGTAATCCTGGCGAACGCCGGCCCCCTCTTCGTACATAATGCCTAGGTTGAACTGCGCATCGGCATTTCCTTGCGCGGCAGCTTTTTCAAACAATGCCTTTGCCTTGGCGCGATCCTGACGGACGCCCTGTCCCTTGAAGTACATAAAGCCAAGGTTGAGTTGTGCGTCGGCGCTGCCTTGCGCTGCGGCTTTTTCGTACCATTCTCTTGCCTTGGCGTCATCCTGGCGGACGCCGAGCCCGTCCTCGTAGATAAGGGCAAGGTTGAACTGCGCATCGGCATCTCCTTGCGCTGCGGCTTTTTCATACCACTCCCTTGCTTTGGCGTTATCTTGGCGGACGCCTTGTCCAAGGCTGTACATGCTGCCAAGGCTAAGCTGTGCACGAGCATGTCCTTGAAGGGCGGCTTTTTCGAACCACATTTTTGCCT
>JAYFRE010000062.1:0-6158 GCA_034926235.1 Rhodospirillaceae bacterium | reverse complement strand
ATGCTGGGCCGCTTTTGGCGTGAGGGGCTCGTCGCATGAAACTCTCGGACGTCGTTTTCCTGAAACCTGGGCAGACTACCCCTGACGAGGGCGGGACCCTGCCGGCGGATGCGGATCTGTTCTCTTTGTCTGAACGCCGGTTTCAGTCTTTGCCCGAGCGGGTTGCGATCGTGGGCGGCGATTCCCTGGGTGCGGTCGTCGAGAAGGAACTGTTAAGTTTTTTGAGGCGGCGGTGCAGCGCCAACCAGCTTTTGGCCATGCTGGAAAACGCCCCCATCGGGGTTGTCGCCATCGATAATGACAGCCGCATCTTTTACGCCAACTTCGCCTATACCCGCATCCTGGGCGTGCCTAAGCAACGGGTTCTGGGTCAGTATATGCGTGTACTCGAACCCGAGGCCGAGATTCTAAAGGTGCTGAACGGGTCCGAATCGGTGATCGACCGGACCGTGTGGATAACCTCGGTCAAGCGGCATGTCCGGGTCAATATCGCGCCGATCGCCCTTAATGGCCGCGCCTGGGGTGCGGTGTCTTTCTTCACCGACGTCACCGAAAGCACGCGTCTGGCCGGGGAATTGTCCCGCGCCAAAAATCTGGCCGACCATTTCCAGCGCGAACTCGAAACCCAGGCCGAGCTGCCCCAGGGTTTCGACGACATCATTGGCCGGAATTCCCGTTTCGTGAAGGTTCTGCAAACCGCCGGCATCGTTGCCAAGACCGACGCCCCGGTCCTGATTCAGGGCGAGCATGGCGTCGGCAAGGAAGTGCTGGCCCGTGCGGTGCACCGGGCCAGTCCGCGCGCGACGCGGCCCTTCATCTCGGTCAATTGCGCCGCCGTTCCCGAAACCCTGCTGGAGTCCGAATTGTTCGGTTATGAGGACGGGGCCTTTACCGGTGCGCGGCGCGGCGGGCGCATGGGCCGCTTTGAATTGGCCGATGGCGGCGTCCTGTTCCTGGACGAGATCGGCGACATGCCGGCTTCGATGCAGGCGAAGCTTTTGCGCGTGTTGCAGGAAAAGGAAATCGAGAAGATCGGGCGCAAAAAGACGATCAAAGTCGATGTCCGCATCATCGCCGCCACCAACCGCAATCTGGAGGTCATGGTCGGGGAAGGGGGCTTCCGCGCCGATCTTTATTACCGCCTCAATGTCGTATCCCTGACCATTCCGCCCCTGCGGGAGCGGATCGACGACATTCCCTATCTGGCCGAGGACATGTTAGAGAAATACAATAAAAAATACGGCAAGGATGTCGCCCTGTCCTTTCCCTTGCGCGAGGCGCTGCATCATCACGGCTGGCCGGGCAATGTGCGCGAACTGGCCAATATCCTGGAACATGCCGTCATTATGTGTTCGGGTCCGCTGCTGCTGCCCGAACATCTGCCGGCAAAATTTCTGCGCCCTTCGGCCCGGAAGGATTCGGAAACCGGGGAGCCGCTCGCGCCGCTCATTCCCGGCAAGGGATGGCAGGAGGCGATCGGTCGAACCGAGACGCGGCTTCTTCGGCAGGCATTGACGGAAGCGGGCGGCAACCGCAGCGAGGCGATCCGTCTTCTCGGCATCAGCCGCAAGGCGTTTTACAGCAAACTGAAACGCTACGGTTTGCTCTGAATCGGCTCGTTTTCGGGGCGGCCGATCCGTTCGATCTCGTCCCAGACGGCGCTCATGCCGGCGGGAAGATCATGGGCGACGCCCTGGTGGCAATCGATGCAGGTCTGACCCTTTTGCCGCGCCGCTTCATGCATTTCGGCGACACCAGGGCTCTGCGCGTCAGGATCCATCGCGCGTTCGTCGTGGCAGGCGCGGCATTCGCGCGAATCGGTGGTTTTCAGATCGATCCAGACGCGGCGCGCCATGTCCAGCCGGCGCGCTTCATATTTTTCCGGGGTGTCGATGGCGCCCCGCAGATGCTGGACCACCTCGTTCGCCGCGCGCATTTTGCGGACCAGTTTCGGTCCCAGTTCCCGGGGGACATGACAGTCGGAACAGGTCGCGCGCATGCCGCTGCGGTTCCGGTCGTGCGCGGTGCCGGCGAATTCGGCGGCGGCGGTGTTCCGCATCTCGTGGCAACTGGTGCAAAAGGCCTCGTCATTGCTTTTTTCAAGCAAGACGGCGCCGCCGCTCAAAGCCAGAACGCCGGCCAGGAATCCGGCGAGCCCGATTCCGAACAAGACCGTCAACCGGCGCCGGGACCGTTCGGACGAAGAAGCCTTGTCCTGTTCCGGGGAGTCGTGAGGACCCTGTTCCGCCATGAAACCAAGCCTTCCCGCGGATTACTTGGCCTTTCTGGTCAGGCTGTCGATCTGTTGCTGCAAGGCGTCAATGCGGTCTTGCAAATCGGCGATGGTCTTTTCCGCATCCCGCGTCGTTCCGCCTGACCGCGTCGCCAGGTCGGCGGGCGGATAAAAGGGTGAAAACAGTTTCATCGCGCTTTCGAACAACGCCATGTTCTGCCGGCTCACTTCCTCGAGCGGGCTGAAGGGGAAGAAACCGTCCAACGCCTGGCGCATGTGGTTGCGCATTTCTTTTTCGTTGCGCAAAAAGGCCTGCATGCTGGATTCAAGGTATTTCGGAACCAGGCCGCCCAGGGAATCGTCGTAGAACCCGATGATCTGCCGCAAGAAACTGATCGGCAGAAGATGCTGTCCGCCCTTGCCCTCCTCCTCGACGATGATCTGCGTCAGGATGGAGCGGGTGATGTCCTCGCCGGTCTTGGCGTCATAGACGACGAACTCTTCCTGATTTTTGACGAGCTGACAGAGATGCTCCAACGTCACATAACTGCTGGTCGCCGTATTGTAGAGACGTCGGTTGGCATATTTCTTGATCGTAATCGGACTGGACGCATGAGTCATCGCTAGGGGGTCTTTTGCTGCTATACGGTCCCGGAAGGTTGGGATTATGCAGTTTTAATTATAATTTGTGGAGAGATATCCGTTTTGGGAGGGGTGTTACTGTCCCGGTCGGAAGGAATCTCCGGACGAGGGCATGGTGGTCCGGAAAGCCCATGCCCTCGCGACCTCCCGCGCGAAACGGGGTCGTTTGCCGGAGGAGGCGGGAACAAGGGAAACCGCGCATCAGGGCGAACCCCGATCCCGTCTGCATCAAGGATAGAACGAAGGAAAGGTGGAGTCGATATATTATATTAATAAATCCACGGATCATTTTTAATAATTTCAATAAGCGCCGGTATGATTTGCCGTATATTTCCAAATACTGGCATGCCGCCACCCACCCGAATGGCCGTCACCCGGCGCTCCGGCTTTGTTCCGGGCTTTTTAGACGTCGGCATGCTATGTGAGGGAGCGTCCCGTCCGATGGGCCGGGGCGGAGATTGAACCGGAATCGTGGGAAATAAGGGATCCGATGTCGGCGATCATGCGTGAAACGGACCGTCCGCCCTTCTGGCGGGAGAAAAGCCTGGAGGCTTTGTCCCCGGACGAATGGGAATCCTTGTGCGACGGCTGCGGTAAATGCTGCCTGCACAAGCTGCAATACGAAGATAGCGACGAAATCGACTATACCGATGTGGCGTGTCGGCTGCTCGATCTCGAAAGCTGCCGCTGTTCGCGTTACGAGGAACGGCAGCGTTTCGTGCCCGACTGCGTGCGTCTTGATGTGAAAACCGTCCGCACATTGGCCTGGATGCCGTCCACCTGCGCCTATCGCCTGCTGGCCGAGGGGCGCGATCTGCCGCCCTGGCATCCACTGGTCAGCGGCGATCCCGACAGTGTTCATGCCGCCGGTCAGTCGGTGCGCGGCCGCGCCATCACGGAATCCCGCGCCGGAGACTTGACCGACCGAATCGTGTCCTGGCCGGCGTGAAAGAAATTTTCCTTTGCGTTACAGTGCTGCGGTCTGCGGAGTCTTTTTCCGGTCTTTGATTTAGGAATGTGATGTCCAATTGGCGGCAATTCCTGGCGGTGTATTGGGACCGCAAGGTGCTGACGGTTCTGGTGCTGGGTTTTGCGAGCGGCCTGCCGCTGCTGCTGACCTTTTCCACCTTATCGGCATGGTTGGCCAAGGATGGGGTGAGTCGGACTTCGATCGGTCTGTTCGCCCTGGTCGGAACGCCCTATGCCCTCAAATTTTTGTGGTCGCCTCTGATCGACCGGCTGCCGCCGCCTCTGCCGCTGGGACGCCGCCGCGGCTGGGGTGTGTCCATCCAGTTGGTTTTGATCATAGCGATCCTGGCGTTGGGGGCCTGCGACCCGTTGCAGGATATCGGCATCATGGCCGCTCTCGCGGTCGCGGTCGCCTTTCTGTCGGCTAGTCAAGACATTGTCATCGACGCCTACCGCGTCGAATTGCTGGACGACGACCAGCAGGGCGCGGGTGCGGGCGCGGTCCAGACCGGCTATCGCCTCGCCATGCTCGCTTCGGGCGCGGGCGCTCTGGTCGTTGCCGATCTGTTCGGATGGTTCGCTGCCTATGGCCTGATGGCGTGTCTTTTGCTGCTGGGCATGGCGGCGCTGCTGCTGGGACCGGAACCCAGCCGCGCGCCGGCGTCAGGAGAGGGGCCGCGCGAACGCCGGGACGATGGAAGCGTCGCAGGACGGGGCGGGCAGATCGGGACTTGGCTGCATGGGGCGGTGATCTGCCCTTTTGCCGACTTCATGGCCCGTCCGGGCTGGGGAGTGGTTCTGGTTTTCGTCATCACCTACAAGCTGGGCGAGGCGATGGCCGGGGTGATGGCGGTGCCGCTCTATATTTCGCTGGGCTTTTCTTTGAGCGAGATCGCGGCGGTCAGCAAGGGATTCGGATTCGCGGCCACCATCGCCGGCAGTCTTCTCGGCGGCGCGCTGGTCAGTCGGATGGGCATCCTAAGAACGCTGCTGTTCTGCGGGGTTCTGCAATCGGCGGGCAATTTGTTCTATGTGCTTCAGGCCCAGGCCGGGCATCAGATTTCGGTTCTCGCCTTGTGCGTCTTTGCGGAAAACCTGACCGGCGGCATGGCCGGAGCGGCTCTGGTCGCCTACATCTCGGGGCTGTGCAACGTCGCCTACACCGCGACCCAATACGCGCTGCTCTCGTCCCTGACGGCGGTGGGCCGGACGGTCTTCGCCTCGTCGGGCGGCGCGCTCGCCGAGGCGATGGGGTGGACGTCCTTTTTCCTGCTGACCACGGTCGTGACCGTGCCGGCCCTGCTTCTCGTCGTTGTCATGATGCGCCGGCCGGCCTGGTCCGGGCGCATGGCGCGACCGGCGCCGGATTCCTAATCGGCCGGCGCGGACGGAAAGGCGGTGGTGTCGGCTTTCGGCCGCGCCATGTCCAGGGTCTGGCCGGTTTCGCGGTAGTAGACCATTTCGCCGATATTGGTGGCATGGTCGCCGATGCGCTCGATGTCCTTGGCCAGAAACACCATGTGGCTGCACGCCGCGAGCAGGCGCGTGTTTTCCATCATGTAGGTCAGAAGCTCGCGGAACGCGCCTGAATATTGCGTGTCGATGGCCTGATCCTGATGCCAGATCTCTAACGCCCGTTCCGGCGCGCGCATCTTGTCCGCTTCCATCACACCGACGACGAGCTGATGGACCGTCCGGCCCATCCGCACCAGCGGCTGGACCGGCGGATGGGCGGGCGTGTCCTGAAGCGCCAGGACGCGCTTGGCGATGCTGCGGGCATGATCCGCAATCCGTTCCAACTCGCCGGCGATCCGAAGTGCTGTAATGGCCGTGCGCAGATCGACCGCGACCGGTGCGCGCAGCGCCAGGAACAGGATCACCTGTTCATCCAATTGCGCATGCAGAGCGTCGATTTCAGCGTCATCGGGCGGTATGGCGCGGGCTAGATCGACGTCGTGTCGCTCCAGAGCGTCCAACGCCCGGTCAAGTTGGCTGGCCGCCAGAACACCCATGCGCTCGATCGTGCCTTCCAGCCGGGCGATCTTTTGGTCGAAGGACGAAACGATATGCGGCATCTGCCTCTCCATAGTCAGCCGAATCGGCCGGTGATATAGCCTTGGGTGAGTTTTTGCTTCGGGTTGGTGAATATCTGTTCGGTGCCGCCGATTTCGACCAGATCGCCCAGATGGAAAAAGGCGGTGCGCTGCGAGACGCGCGCGGCCTGCTGCATGGAATGGGTGACGATGACGATGGTGAAGTTCTGGCGCAATTCGTCGATCAGTTCCTCGATGCGCGCGGTGGCGATCGGGTCCAG
>JAYFRE010000004.1:0-23765 GCA_034926235.1 Rhodospirillaceae bacterium | reverse complement strand
GCGCCGACACCGGCGGCGATTATTACCACCGGCGCGATCAGGGTCGGCCCGTCGGACAGGCCGACCTCCCCGCGCCGATCGGGCTGGCGGACCAGGGAATCGACGGTAACATTCAAATGGAACCGGGGCTGGAACGGTTGGCCTTGCGTTTTCAGCCTTTCGATCAGCTCGCCCGCCTTGATCTGGGAAAATCCGGGGATGTCATAGATGGGTTTTTCGGGGTAAAGGGCGGTGAGCTGGCCGCCAATGGCTTCTCTGGAATCGACGACATGGCAGCGCATCTGGGCCATGCCGAGCGTGAAGACGCTGAAAAGACCGGCCGGGCCTGCGCCGATGACGACCGCATCGGTTTCGGCGGTCAAGGCCTGTGATAGGATCGTCATGGCGGCGTGCTCTCGTCTGGTTGATCTTATGGGGCGCGGGTTTGCTCCGCCCCCTGCAATGTGCGTCTTCGTCCTTGCGAATCAAGGGGGAGGGTGTGAAAGCTGGCGTTGCGCCGCTCTGCCGCTGGCGATAAAAAGAGAACGCACATGACCGAGATGGCGACACTGCATCTGCATCTGGCCGACGAAGAGGCCACTTTGGCCCTGGGCCGCGCCCTGGCCGCGCATGCGCGGCCAGGCGACGTCATCGCCCTGGAGGGTGGGTTGGGCAGCGGCAAGACCGTCCTGGCCCGCGCTTTCGTCCGCCGGCTCGCGGGCGAGGCGGAAGACGTGCCCAGCCCGACCTTCACCTTGGTCCAGATATATCATTGCGATAGCGTTTCGATCTGGCATTTCGATCTTTATCGTCTGAACGATCCCGAGGAAGCCTTGGAACTGGGCATCGAAGAGGCCTTTCACGACGCGGTCAGTTTGATCGAATGGCCGGAAAGGCTGGGGAACTGGCTGCCGGCGCGGCGTTTGACCGTGCGTCTCGATCCGGGGGAAAGCGAAGAAGGCCGGATCGCTACTCTCGTTTACGGTCCGGATTGGGCGCGGCGGCTTGGGGATATCGGCGCATGAATGGGCGGAACGTGGTGATGGACGATTTTCTAAGGCGTTTCGGCTGGGGGGCGGCCGAACGTTACCCATTGCCGGGCGATGCGTCTTTCCGCCGTTATGTGCGGCTGGCCGGCCCGATGGGCCGGGCCATGCTGATGGACGCGCCGCCGCCGAAAGAGGATGTCCGGCCCTTTCTGTTCATCGCGTGCCATCTCGTCGGCTTGGGTTACAGCGCGCCGAAGATCCTGGCTGCCGACGAGACGAACGGGTTCCTGCTGTTGGAGGATTTGGGCGACGACACCTTTACCCGGCTTCTGGCGCAAGGCGCGGATGAAGAATCGTTGTACTGGCTGGCGACCGATCTCTTGATCGATTTGCACGGACGCGGTGAGCGGGCGATGCCGCCGGGACTGCCTCCTTATGACGACGTCCGGCTTTTGGACGAGGCAGCGCTTCTGGTCGATTGGTATCTTCCCGAAATGACCGGCGTCCCGTTGAGCGCCGCCGATCGTGCGGCCTATCTCGGCCTGTGGCGGGATCTGCTGCCATTGGCGCGGGCGGTGCCCGACACGCTGGTGCTGCGCGATTTCCATGTCGATAATCTGATGCGCCTCGACCGGCCCGGAGTGGCGGCGTGCGGCCTGCTCGATTTCCAGGACGCGGTGGCCGGGCCGCTGACCTACGATCTGGTATCGTTGCTGGAGGATGCGCGGCGCGATATCGATCCGGTTTTGATCCGGACGATGCGCGAGCGTTATCTGAACGCGTTTCCGGCCCTTGACCGTGCAGCCTTCGATGTTTCCTGGGCGGTTCTGGCGGCGCAGCGCCACGCCAAGGTGATCGGCATCTTCACGCGGCTTTTGCGCCGTGACGGTAAGCCGGTCTATCTCGGCCATATTCCCCGATTGTGGCGGCTATTGGGCGCGGCGCTCCGGCATCCGGCTTTGAGCGATCTGGCCGGCTGGCTGGATCGGCATCTGCCGCCGTCCCGGCGTGGGACGCCCGCGCCATGACCCCGCCCACCCGCGCCATGGTGCTGGCTGCGGGTCTGGGTCTGCGCATGCGCCCCCTGACCCTGCACCGGCCGAAACCGCTGATTCCCGTGCGGGGCCGGACCATGTTGGACCGCGCTTTGGATCATCTGGACCGGGCCGGCGTGACGCGCTGCGTCGTCAATATTCATTGGCTGGGCGGCATGATCCGTAACCATCTGGCGGGGCGGTCGGGCATCCTCATTTCGGATGAAGGGGAACGGCTCTTGGAGACGGGCGGCGGGATCGCCAAGGCGTTGCCGCTTCTGGGCGATGGGGCTTTTTTCGCGCTCAATGCCGACATCGTGTTCGAGGACGGCAATCGTCCGGCGCTTCTCCGTCTGGCGGACGCCTGGGATGATGCGCGTATGGATGCATTGTTGCTGATGCAGCCCCGAGCTACGGCGTTCGGCTATGACGGGCCGGGCGATTTTCATCTCGACGCCGATGGCCGTGCGCGCCGCCGGGGCCCGGACGAGACGACGCCGCTTTTATTCTCGGGTGTGCAGATCCTTCATCCCCGCCTGTTCGATGGCGCGCCGGAAGGCCCGTTCTCGCTCAACCGTCTTTATGACAAGGCGCAGGCGGCGGGACGTCTCTTCGGCATCGTGCATGATGGCGGCTGGTATCATATCGGCACGCCCGAAGCGCTGGGTGAGGCCGAAGCGGTAATGGCGGCGCGGGAGCCCTCGCCGTGACGCCGCCGGACGGGGCATCGGTCTATTCGATCCCGTTGGGCGAAAGCATCGTTGACGCCCTGGCCCGGGGCCTTCTGGCTGAAAATCCCGATCCGTTGCGCCTGTCGGAGATGTTGATCCTGCTGCCCAACCGGCGCGGCTGCCGGGCGCTGCGCGAGGCGTTCCTGCGTCATGGCGACGGCAGGCCCCTGCTGCTGCCGCGCATGATGCCGCTGGGCGAGTTCGACGAAGAAGAGGACGCTATCACGGCGGCGCTAGGCGAGGAGGAGGATGGCGATTCTCTGCCACCCGCCGTTCCCCCTTTGCGCCGCCAGCTTCTGCTGACCTCCCTGATCCTGAAGCTAGGGGCAGGGCGCGGCGGTGAGCCGCCTTCGCCGGAGCAGGCGGCCTCGCTTGCCGCCGAACTGGCTTCGTTGCTCGATCAAGTGCAGATCGAAGAGCTGGATTTCGGAGCGCTGGCCTCCCTTGCGCCCGAGGATTACGCTGCTCATTGGCAGATCACGCTCGATTTCCTGAAAATCCTGACCGAATACTGGCCGGCGATTCTGGCGGAACAGGGCTGGATGGACGGGGCGTTGCGCCGCAACCGGTTGATCGATCGCCGGGCGGCGGCCTGGGCGCGGAATCCGCCGCCCTATCCGGTGGTGGCGGCGGGATCGACCGGCAGCATGCCGGCCACTGCCCGGTTGCTGGCCACGGTTGCGCGTCTGCCGCAGGGGCGGGTGGTGTTGCCCGGTCTTGATCGGCATCTCGACGCCGAAAGCTGGGAATCCCTGCCGTCGTCACATCCGCAATATGGTCTGGCCCGTCTTCTGGAAAAAATCGGCGTTTCGCGTGACGCGGTTCTAGATTGGCCGGATTGCCGGGAAAGCCCGCGTGCGGTGCTGATGTCAGAGGCTTTGCGCCCCGATGGCGTCGGGGCCGCATGGCGGCAACGCGATCCGGCGGCGCGGCAGACGGCGGTCGAGGTTGCGCTGAACGGGTTGACCCGGCTGGATTGCCCCGGCCCGCGCGAGGAGGCGGGCGCGATCGCGCTTCGTCTGCGCGAGGTGCTGGAACATCCAGGCAAACGCGCGACCCTGATCACGGCGGATCGCGGTTTGGGCCGGCGTGTTGCCGCTGAACTGAGACGTTTCGGCATCGAGATCGACGATTCGGCGGGCCGCTCCCTCGACCTTACTGTGCCTGGAAGCTTTTTGCTGTTGCTGGCGCGGATGGTCGCGTCCGGCTTCGCGCCGCATGAGACGCTGGCGGCGCTGAAACATCCCCTGGCGAGGGGCGGGCTGGCCGAAGGGGTGTTTCAGGTGCGTATGCATCGGATCGAGATTGCCGCTTTGCGCGGCCCCCGTCCGGGTCCGGGTGCGGCGGGAATCCGGGCGGTGCTGGCCGAAAGCGGCCCGGACAATCCGGAAAAGCAGGCCCTGCTGGAGGAATGGGACAAGATCGCGGCGGCTTCGGCGGATCTGTCCGCCCTGATGGCCGAGCCTCGGGCGCCGCTGGCGTCCTTGCTGGCGGCGCATTGCCGTCTGGCTGATCATCTGGCCGCAACCGAGACCGAAAGCGGCGCGGCCCGGTTGTGGGCGGGCGATGCGGGTGCGGCGGCCTCGCTGTTTATCGACGATCTGGCCGATGCCGCCGACGCTTTGCCGCCGATGCCGGGACGCGATTACCCGGGATTGCTGCGGACTTTGATGGCAGGGGTCACGGTGCGCCCCAGCTGGGGCGGCCATCCGCGCCTGTCGATCTGGGGTCCGCTGGAAGCCCGGCTTCAGCATGCCGATCTGCTCATTTTGGGCGGGTTGAACGAAGGGTCCTGGCCGCCGGAACCGGCTTCCGATCCCTGGCTCAGCCGCCCGATGCGGGAACGATTCGGCCTGCCGTCGCCGGAACGGCGCATCGGTCTGTCGGCGCATGATTTCGAGCAGGCGGTCATGGCGGCGGAAGTGATGCTGACCCGTTCGGTCCGCGTCGACGGCACACCCAGCGTGCCGTCACGCTGGCTGCTGCGCCTCGACGCAGCCTTGTCCGCCTCGGGTCTGTCCCGACCTTGGGCTTCGGGACGCTGGATCGATTGGCATGCCGCGCTTGACCGGCCGACCGCCGTCATCCGGCCGGAACCGCCCGCACCCCGCCCGCCTCTGGCGGCGCGCCCCCGGCGTCTGTCGGCGACGGCGATTGAACGCTGGATGCGCGATCCTTACGCCATCTATGCCGAATTCATCCTGAAATTATGGGCGCTGGATCCCATTGATGCCGATCCGGCGGCAGCCGATTACGGCAGCGTCGTCCATGGGGTGTTGGATGCGTTCGTGAAGGAGCACCCGAAGGGGCCGCTGCCAGCGGGCGCGCTGGATTGGATTTTGGAACAGGGGCGCAAAGCCTTTGCCACGGTCCAGCTTCGGCCCGGCCTTGCCGCCTTGTGGTGGCCGCGATTCGTTTCCGTCGCTCGCTGGTTCGTGGATCAAGAAACGGCGCGCCGTCCGCTTTTGTCGGCAAGCATTACCGAAACCAGGGGATCATGGGATATCGCCGGTCCGGCTGGTCCCTTCACCTTAAGTGCTACGGCGGATCGGATCGATATTCTGGCCGATGGCAGCCTGGCGGTGATCGATTACAAAACAGGAACGGTGCCGACGGCCCGCGAGATCGAGGCCGGGTTTTCGCCGCAACTGCCGATCGAGGCGGCGATCGCTCTGAAAGGCGGGTTTTCATCTATTCCAGCCCGGCCGGTGACCGAATTGCTGTTCTGGCGGCTGAAAGGCGGCATGGACGGCGGCGAGATCATAACGGCATCAAAACGACCGCCGGGAGAGTTGGCCGCCGAGGCTTTGGCGGGGGTGGCGGCGCTGGTTGCGGCTTTTGATGACGAAAACACCCCCTATGCGGCGCGCCCGCATCCCGATATGGCGCCGCGTTACAGCGATTACGGCCATCTGGCCCGGATCCTGGAATGGTCGGCAGCGGAAACGGGAGGCGATGAATGACGGATGCGCCGGGCATGGTTCAGGAATCGCAGCGTTTGGCCGCCGATCCGTCGCGTTCGGTATGGGTGGATGCATCGGCGGGAACCGGCAAGACCAAGGTTCTGACCGATCGCGTGCTACGGATTTTGCTTGGCGGCGTGCCGCCGCATCGTCTTTTGTGCCTGACCTTTACCAAGGCGGCCTCGGCGGAGATGGCGAACCGCATTCATGCTCGTCTGGCCGGCTGGTCGGCTGCCGACGGCGTGGCGTTGGCCGGCGATCTGGCCGGACTTCTGGGCCGTCCGGCGTCGGATGACGAAATCCGTCATGCGCGGCGGCTGTTCGCGCGGGTCCTGGATGCGCCGGGCGGGTTAAGGATCGAAACCATCCACGCCTTCTGCCAGTCCCTGCTGCGTCGTTTTCCGCTGGAAGCCGGGCTTGCGCCGCATTTTTCGGTCATGGACGAGCGCGATTCCGCCGAGATGCTTCAGGAAAGCCGCGATGACGTGCTGCGCCGGGCGCAAGCCGGGATGGAGCCGGCCCTGGCCGATGCGGTGGATCGGCTGGCGCTGTCGCTGCATGAAGGGGCTTTTTCGGCTCTTCTGGGCGATGTCGCCGCCGCGCGCGGCCGGTTCATCGCTCTCGAACGTCGGTTCGGTTCGCTTGGGACCGCCGGGGATGTGCTGGCGCAGCGGCTGGGCGTTGCCTCGGATGTCGAGCCAGTGGACATCATTCACGCGGGCGTGGCCGATGACGCCATCGATGATGTCGCAGAGTTGCGCGCCGTTGCCGATGCGATGCTGCGTTTCGGTTCGGAATCGGATGGCGCGCGCGGACAGATCATGGCCGATTGGCTGGCCGACCCCGCCGGACGGGCGGCGGCGTTCGCGGCGTGGCGTGGTGTGTTCCTGACCCAGAAGGGCGAGATCCGCAAGAGTTTGTGCGTCAAGGCGGTGGAAACGGCTTTTCCGGGCGCTAAGGCCGTGATGGGGGCCGAGGCCGAACGTCTGATCGGGATCGAGGCCGATTTGCGCACGGCGGCCACCGCGCGGGCGAGTATTGCCTTGTTGACGGTGGCGGGGGCTTTGCTTGATGCCTATCGGCGGCGCAAGGCGGTGTTCGCGATGCTGGATTACGAAGATCTGATCCGGACCGTGCGCGATCTTTTGGAACGTGAGGGCAGCGCCGCTTGGGTTCTGTTCAAGCTCGATGGCGGGCTGGACCACATCCTGATCGACGAAGCCCAGGATACCAATCCCGACCAATGGGCGGTGGTGCGGGCGCTATCGGACGAATTCTTCGCAGGAAGCGGCGCGCGCGCGGAAGGAACCCGGACCCTGTTCGCGGTGGGGGATCCGAAACAATCGATCTACAGTTTTCAGCAGGCCGACCCGGCGGGATTTGAAGAGATGCGCCGCCTTCTTGCCGGTCGGGTGCCTGCCGCCGGGGGGCAGTGGGACGAGGTGGCGCTGGATCTGTCCTTCCGTTCCGCCCGCGCGGTTCTCGACGCGGTGGATTTTGTTTTCAACACCGCCGATGGCCGGGATGGCGTGATCGAACCCGGCCGGCATCTGCGTCACCGGGCGTTCCGCGCCAGGGCAGCCGGGTCGGTCGAGATCTGGCCGGCGGTGGTTCCCCGGCCGACGGATGAACGTGATCCCTGGAAGCCGCCGGTCGAGCGGCAGAAGGCCGACAGTCCGCGCGGGCGGCTGGCGCGGCTGGTGGCGGGACGTATCCGCGCCATGCTGAATGGGGAAAAGCTGGAATCGAAGGGTCGCCCGATCCGGCCGGGTGACATCATGGTGCTGGTGCGCCGCCGCAACGCCTTCGTCGAGGAACTGATGCGCGAATTGAAGGCGCTGAGGGTTCCCGTCGCCGGGGCCGACCGCATGGTGTTGACTGCCCAGATGGCGGTGATGGATCTGATGGCGCTGGGTCAGGCCCTGTTGCTGCCCGAAGACGATCTGACCTTGGCCACGGTTCTGAAAGGGCCGCTGGTGGGGTTGAGCGAGGAAGAACTGTTCACGCTGGCTTGGAACCGTTCCGGCAGATTGATCGGGGCTTTGCACGGCCGAAGCGGAGAGGAACCGTTCGCCACGGCGGCGCGGCGTCTGGAACGGTGGGCAGCGCTGGCGGCGCGTCTGCCGCCGCATGAATTCTACGCCGGCGTTCTGGCCGATGGCGGCAAGGCGCGCCTGCTCGCCCGGCTGGGAGCCGAGGCGGAGGAACCGATCGACGAGTTCCTATCCTCGACCTTGGCTTTCGAGCGGTTGCATCCGCCGTCTTTGCAAGGTTTCCTGGCCTGGATGGAACAAGGCGGAGTCGAGCTTAAACGCAATCTCGATTCGGGCGGCGACATGGTGCGGATCATGACCGTTCATGGCGCGAAAGGGTTGCAGGCTCCGATCATTTTCCTGCCTGACACGCTTCAGGCCCCGACGCGGACGCCCACCTTGCTCTGGCTGGATGAAGATGGCGGGGCGGCGTTGCCGCTATGGGCCCCGCGCGTCGGCGATCTTGGCGAGGCCGCCCGCAGGGTGCGCGAGGCAGCGGCTTCTGCGCGCGATCGCGAATATCGGCGGCTGCTTTACGTCGCCATGACCCGGGCCGAGGACCGCCTTATTCTATGCGGCTGGAAAACGCAGCAGGCGGAGCCAGCCCATTGCTGGTATCGCCTGGCCAAAGCGGCGCTGGGGGGCAAAGCCGAAACGGTTTTGGATCCTTTCCTGGCGGGCCGCCCCGAAATCGAGAGCGGTACGATCTTGCGTCTGTCCTGCCCGCAGGAGGAGACCGTGACCCCGACGATATCCGAAAAGGCGCAGGAGCAGGCCGATGCGTTGCCGGATTGGGCGCTTCGTGCCCCGGTGCGCGAATCACCCACGACCCGGCCTTTGGCGCCGTCGCATGCCGATGGCGAAGAACCGGCGGTGCGGGCGCCTTTGGTCCGGGATCAATCGTCGGGGATGTCGCGTCTTCGGCGCGGACGGCTCATTCATCGGTTGCTGCAAAGCCTGCCGGATATTCCGGAATCAAAACGATCTGTGGCGGCGGCGCGGTTTCTAAGTCAGCCCGGCTGGGGACTGCCCCGCGCCGAGCAATTGGCGATCGCCATCGAGGTGGCGCGGGTTCTGGATGACCCGGCCTGGAAGATTCTGTTCGGTCCCGGCAGCCGGGCCGAGGTGCCGCTGGTGGGACGGATCGGCGCGCGGATCGTCTCGGGCCAGATCGACCGGCTGGCGGTGCGGGAAGACGAGGTGCTGCTGGTCGATTACAAGACCAACCGTTCGCCGCCTTTGGACGTCGCCGGGGTGGCTCCGCTTTATCTCAGGCAGCTTGCCGCCTATCGTGCGTTGCTGGCTGCGATTTATCCGGGCCGGCGCATCCGCGCCGCTTTCCTGTGGACCGACGAGCCCCGGCTGATGCCGGTAGAGGGGCGGCTGCTTGACGATCTGATGGCGTCGTTCGCCGGGTAAGGGCTTGCGGCAAAGGGCATTCGTTCCCACATGAGCGAGTGGCCCGAGGTTCAGACGCTGGCCGCTGGACTCGGACATTCCGATGTTAGAGGATCGGATTTCACGACAGCCGCCCGTGACCGACGGGCTTCTTGCTCTATGAGGGATGCGAAACGATGAAGCATGTAACGGATGGGTCTTTCGAGACGGATGTGCTGAAGGCCGAAGGCCCGGTTCTCGTCGATTTTTGGGCGGAATGGTGCGGCCCGTGCCGGCAGATCGCCCCGGCACTTGAGGCGCTGTCCCAGAAGATGGGCGACCGCGTGACCGTGGCCAAGGTCAATATCGACGAAAATCCCGGCGTGCCCGGCCAATATGGCGTGCGCGGCATCCCGACCCTGATGCTGTTCAAAAAGGGTGAACTGGTTGCAACCAAGGTCGGGGCTATGCCCCAAAGCAAGATTCTTGAATGGGTTGAGTCCGAGATTTAACCGGCCGACGGCTTGGGCGGCGCCGAATTTCCGGAATCCTTTTCCTCCGGGCTGACGGGCGCCGCCGCCGCTGACTGGGGGATGTAAGGCTGAGCCGGCGCTATTTCCTTATCCGCAACCGAGGAAAGTGTTTCCGCCGAGGACGCGGTGTAAGGCTGAACCGGTGCTTCCTCGTCTTTCGGGAAAGCCGGCGCTACCGCCTTGACGGGCCTTTTCCGAAGATCGCGCCAGCACAGCCACAGAAAGAAGATCCACAAGGCGACGAAAGCCCAGGATTCGTAGGGAACAGCCCGGCCCGATTTATGCAATTGGTAGATCGAGGACAAAGACGCCCATTCCAGCGACAGCAGGATCGGCACGAAGAAGAGATAGGCCCAGCGCGGGAACAAAGGGCCGGTGTCGGGATTCTTCAGCGGTTTCCATAGATGGCGATCAACGCGCACCCCCCGCTTGCCATAGGAGCTTCTTTTCGACAGATCGAAAACCAGCCAGGCAAACATGATGAACAGGACGATAACCGGATCGACCCCGATAAGGGCCGTGATCAGGAAGATGACGAGATAGGGCAGGCCGGCAAAGCGGCGGTAGCGGAGAAAGGCTTCCTTGCCATCCTCGTTGACTTCATAGACCGACCCCAACCCCCCGAACGGACGGATCAGAAAACGGCCATCGCCCAGATCCCGCGAAAAGCGGTCAAGCTTGGGCTTGGGTGTGGTGGTGGTCAAGGCAACATCCTCCCGCGACGAATGCCGGTATTGTTTGTGCGTCAAGGTAGCCGAGGCTGCGGCGCGGGCGCAATGTTTCTCGCGGATCAGCTCTTTTTCGCCAGCAGCGATCCTGCCAAATAAAGACTGCCGCAGATCAGGACCCGCGCCGGTCCAGGATTGGAGCGCAGCGATTCCAGGGCGCTTTCGACATCGGCCATCGCCCGCGCATCTCCGATGCCGGCCTTCTGCGCCTGTTCCGCCAGATTCTGGGCGCTGCGTGTCAGGGATTCGCCGGGAATGGCGATGCTCCGAAAAGCGCGGACATAAGGGGCCAGAGGGGCGAGGAACGCCAGGGCATCCTTGGTCGTCAGCATGCCGGCGACGATATCGAGCGGACGGTCGGTCTTGCCCTTCGCCCAATCGGCCAGCACCAAGCCCGCGCCCGGATTGTGACCGCCATCCAGCCATAATTCCCAATCCGGCGGCAACCGGCCGGGCAGGGGACCCTCGGTCAGCCTTTGCAGACGCGCCGGCCAGTCGATTGCGCTCAGTCCCTTGGATAGCACCGCCGGATCGTGCAGCCCTGCGAACGCGCCGCCGCGATCGGCCAGCCGGTCGGCGGCGGCCAGCGCTAGCGCGGCATTGCCGATCTGGTGCGCGCCGGGCAGGGATGGGCGCGGCAGAGACAGAGTTTTGCGACCGATGGTCATCGTCATGCCGTGGGCGGCCACGGCAGCGGTCCAATCCCGGCCCTCGATCAGCAGGGGCGCACCAAGACGCCGGGCGCGTTCGGCGATGACGTCCAGCGCTTCCGGTTCCTGGAAGACGGACAGGCAAGGCGTTCCCGGCTTCAGGATGCCCGCTTTTTCTCCGGCGATGGCGGCGAGCGTCGTTCCCAGAAACGCTTCGTGATCCATCGAGATCGAGGCGAGCAGGGTCAGCGCCGGATGCTCGACCACATTGGTGGCGTCGAGCCGTCCGCCTAGGCCGGTCTCCAACAGGCAGAGATCGGCGGGCGTTTCGGCGAAGGCGAGCAAGGCAGCGGCGGTGGTGGCCTCGAAAAAGGTGATTGGCTGACCGGCGTTAGCCGTTTCGACACGTTCCAGCAGCGCCGCCAGCCTGTCTTCTTCGATCAGCGCGCCGGAAATTCGGATGCGTTCGGCAAAACGCACCAGATGGGGCGAGGTATAGACATGAACGCGAAGCCCGGCCGCCTCGGCGATGGCGCGCAAGGCGGCCAAGGCCGATCCCTTGCCGTTGGTGCCGGCGATATGGACGACCGGGGGCAGATTCCGATGCGGGCTGCCCAGCGCCGCCAGAAGCGCCAGAACCCGGTCCAGGCCCAGATCGATCTCGCGGGGGAACAGCGCGCTTAGCCGTTCCAGAACAGCGTTAGCGGGGCTCGGATCCTGTTCCATGCGCGTTCCGTTCGGCATCTGGCCCCTCTACCGGCAACGGCACCACCGCTCCGGACGCGGACGGGTGCCGCAGGAAGTTCAGCAGCCGGGCTAGCGTCTCTTTCAGTTTGGCCCGATGCACGACCATGTCGATCATGCCGTGATCGCGCAGATATTCGGCGCGCTGGAAGCCTTCGGGCAGTTTCTCGCGGATGGTCGATTCAATCACGCGCGCGCCGGCAAAGCCGATCAGCGATCCCGGTTCGGCGATGTGGATGTCGCCGATCATGGCCAATGACGCCGAAACGCCGCCGGTGGTGGGATCGGTGAACAGCACGATATAGGGCAGGCCCTTTTCTTTGACCCGGTCCACCGCCACCGTGGTGCGCGCCATCTGCATCAGGGACAGGATGCCTTCCTGCATGCGCGCGCCGCCCGATGCGGGCACCAGGATCAGCGATGCGTCCTGAAGGATCGCCAATTCGGCGGCCACGACCACGCCTTCGCCCACGGCCAGTCCCATCGAGCCGCCCATGAATTCGAAATTGAAGGCGGCGACGACTGCGGGCGTGCCGCCGATGCGCCCATGGGCGACGGTGATGGCGTCCTGTTCCCCGGTCTTTTTCTGGGCATCGGCGATGCGGTCGGCATAGCGCTTGGTGTCGCGGAACTTTAAGGGGTCGGCTTCCGCCTTGGGCAGTTCGACGCGCTGATAGCGGGAATCGTCGAACAGCATGTCCAGGCGGTTTTTGACCGGCAATCTCAGATGGTGATCGCAATGCGGGCAGACCGCCAAGGTCTTTTCAAGATCGCGATGAAAGATCATATGGCCGCATTGCGGGCATTTTTCCCACAGATTTTCAGGCACCTCGCGCGGGGCGACGAGCCGTTGAATCTTCGGGCGGACGAAATCGGTGAGCCAGCTCATGACGTTGTCCTGAAGGTTTCTGTCTCAATGGCGGTTCCCTTGGCCAGTTCGCCGACGAAGGCGAGCAGGGCGGGAACCAGATCCGCTTTTGGCCGTCCCGATGGATCGAGATGCGCCGCCAGCGTCGAGACGATCGCCGATCCGACCACGGCGGCGTCGGCGACTTTTGCAATCTCGGCCACCTGAGCGGCGGTCTTGATGCCGAACCCGACCGCCAGCGGTAGGTCGGTGTGACGGCGCAACCGGTCGATCGCGGCCCGGACATCGACGCTTTTTGCCGATGCGGTGCCGGTGACGCCGGTGATCGAGACATAATAGAGGAAGCCCCCGGCCTGGGCCAGGATGGCGGGCAGGCGTTCCTCATTGGTGGTGGGCGCGGTCAGGAAGATGAAGTCCAATCCACGGCGGCGCAACGGCCCGGCCAGTTCCTCGGCTTCTTCGGGCGGCAGATCGACGACGATTACCCCGTCAACCCCGGCAGCCAGCGCCCGGTCGCAGAAGATTTCAGGCCCCATCGCGTAGATGGGGTTGTAATAGCCCATCAGAATGATCGGCGTGTCGTTGTCCTGGCGGCGGAAATTTTCGACCATGGCCAAGGTGGAGGCCAAAGTGGCGCCCGCCTTGAGCGCGCGGATCGAGGCTTCCTGGATGGCGGGACCGTCGGCCATGGGGTCCGAGAACGGCATGCCGAGTTCGATCAGGTCTGCCCCCGCCCCCGGCAAACCGTTCAGGATTGCTTGGGCGGTGTCGTGATCGGGATCGCCGGCGGTGATGAAGGTCACCAATCCGGCGCGGCCTTCAGCCTTCAGCTTGGCGAAGCGGGTCTGGATGCGGCTCACGGCTGGCCTCCCTGGGTGGCCTGGGCCTCGATTTGGGCGATGGCGTCGATATCCTTGTCGCCGCGTCCGGACAGGCAGACGATCATGACGTGATCGGGGCCGAGCTTGGCGGCGGTGCGGGCGGCATAGGCGATGGCGTGGGCCGATTCCAGCGCCGGGATGATGCCTTCCAATCGGGTGGTCTGCTTGAACGCCGCCAGGGCTTCCTGGTCGGTGGCCGAGACATATTCGACCCGGCCGACATCGTGCAGCCACGCATGTTCGGGGCCGATGCCGGGATAATCGAGCCCGGCCGAAACGGAATGGGCGTCGATGATCTGGCCATCCGCATTTTGCAGCAGATAGGTGCGGTTGCCGTGCAGCACGCCCGGACGGCCGCCGGTCAGCGAGGCGGCGTGCAGCCCGGTCTCGATCCCGCAACCGGCGGCTTCGACGCCGATGATGCGCACGCTCATATCGTCCAGGAAGGGATGGAACAGCCCCATGGCGTTGGAGCCGCCGCCGATGGCGGCGACCAGACTGTCGGGCAGGCGGCCCTCGGCTTCCAGAATCTGTTCCCGTGCTTCCGTGCCGATCACGGACTGGAAGTCGCGCACCATGCGGGGATAGGGATGCGGTCCGGCGACGGTTCCGATCATGTAATAGGTTGTCTCGACATTGGCCACCCAGTCGCGCAAGGCGTCGTTCATGGCGTCTTTCAAGGTGGCGGTGCCTGATGTCACCGGCCGTACCTCGGCCCCCAGCAGGCGCATACGGTAGACATTGGGGGCCTGGCGCTCGATGTCGGTGGCGCCCATATAGACGACGCAAGGAATCCCGAACAGAGCGCAGACCGTGGCGGTAGCGACGCCGTGCTGACCGGCTCCGGTCTCGGCGATGATGCGGGTCTTGCCCATGCGCCGGGCCAGCAGAATCTGGCCGATGCAATTGTTGATCTTGTGCGCGCCGGTATGATTGAGGTCCTCGCGCTTCAGATAGATCTTCGCGCCGCCGAACGTCTCGGTCAGGCGCGGGGCGAAATAGAGTGGGCTGGGCCGGCCGACATAATGGCGGAAATAGGACGCCATTTCGGCGGCGAAGCCGGGATCGGCGACGGCGGCGTCATAGGCCTGTTCCAGGGACAAGATCAGCGGCATCAGGGTTTCGGCGACGAAGCGCCCGCCATGAATGCCGAAATGGCCGTTTTCGTCCGGACCGTTACGGAAGGAATTCTGTTGCTGCATGAGAGGATTTTCGCCCGCCAAGGCATGAGAGGAAGCGCGTAGTTAACCATAATTGACCGATAATGCGGAGCGCTTTTCTTGAAGCGTCCCGGTTCAGGCCGGTTTGGCGAACCAAGCGCCCAGACGGCGCATCTCGGCCGCGCGCGGGGAAGAGGCGCGCCAGACCAGGCCGATCTGGCGTTTCGCGCCGGCGTCGCTCAACCGCCTGGCCACCAGTCCGGTCCCGGCCAGGGCCCCGGCCTCGACCGCCATTTCGGGAAGAAAAGTCATGCCGAGCCCGCCGGCGACCATCTGCACTATGGTCTGAAGGCTGGTGCCGTACAATCCGTTCCGGCCGCCCTTGATTCCGGCCATGCGGCAAGCGGCCAGGGCATGATCCCGCAGGCAGTGGCCTTCTTCCATCAACAGCATCTCATCCATGGGGATGTCCTCCCAGGCGATGGGTTCCTTTTGCGCCAGGGGATGCGTAGCGGGCAAGACCAGCAGGAAGGCGTCGTCGCTTAATGCCATTTCCTCGACCCCGTCGATCGGCCAGGGCAGGGCAAGCAACACCAGATCGAGATCGCCCGCTTTCAACCCTTCGGCCAAACGCGCGCTCAGATCCTCGCGCAGGATCAGGCGCAGATTCGGATAGGCTGTGTGCAGGGCGGGTAACACGCGAGGCAGAAGATAAGGGGCGATGGTCGGGATCACGCCGAGGCGCAGCGTGCCGGTCAAAGGTGCGTCGGCGGCGCGCACGGCATCGACCAGATCCTGTGCGTCCAACAGCAGGTGGCGCGCTCTGTCGGCGACGGCCAGCCCGGTCGGGGTCAACACCACCTGGCGGCGGCTGCGTTCGACCAGGGCGCAGTTCAGAAGGCTTTCCAGTTCCTGGATGCCGGCGCTCAAGGTCGATTGCGTCACCAGACAGGACTCCGCCGCCCGGCCGAAATGGCGGTGTTCGGCGAGCGCGGTCAGGTAGCGCAACTGGCGCAAAGTCGGCAAAGGGGACATGGGCGAACCGGAGTGAGGGGGCGGGAACGGGGATCATCCCGTTCAAAGCGGGTTTGTTTTTCCACCGCCCGCCCCGAAGGGACAGGCGGTGGAAGCGGTCATCGCGTCAGCGATTTCAGTCCATCGGCTCGAAATCGGCCTTGGCGACGCCGCACTCGGGACACTCCCAATCGTCGGGCAAGGACTCGAACGGCGTGCCCGGAGCAATCCCGTCTTCGGGGATGCCCTTGGCCGGGTCGTAGACATATCCGCAAACGACGCAGACATATTTTTTCATAACGAACGTCTTTCCTAGTTGCGAGCGCCGATGGCGCTCAGTCTTTCTTGGTGAAGGCTTCCAACGTGGCGCGATAACGGTTGGCGTGCCGTTCCTCGACCGAAGCAAGCGCGGCGAACCGCTTGGCGGCCTTTTCCAGCGTTTCCTGGAAGCGCTTGGCGTGCTCGATCGATTCGGCGATCTGCTGATCCATTTCCGCGACCGCGTCGTGGCGGCCTTCTTCCATGGCGAGATGGCGGAACTTCGGATACATCTCCGAATATTCGTAAGTTTCCCCTTCGATCGCCAGCTGCAGCATGGTTTCGACGGTCAGCTTGTCCTTCGGATAGAGCAGGTCGAGATGGCCGAAGGCATGCAGGGTTTCCTGTTCGGCGGTGTGTTCGAACACGGCGGCGACATCGTCGGCGCCCAATTCGCGGCAGCGCTTGGCGAAGAACAGATATTTGCGGTTGGCCATGGATTCGCCGGCGAAAGCGGCTTCCAGATTCTGGATCGTAACAGAAGGCGGATTATCGCTCATCTTTCTGGGAACTCCTTAAAACGATGCAATGGAAATGCTGACCGCCCCGCCACGGGGGTGCAGACCGGCATGACGGAGCGATTATCGCCCGCCATGATCGATTCTGTCGATGACAAAAGCCCGCCTTGACGGTTAAAGCTTGCGGACAGCCTTGATGAACGCCGCGATCTTGCGCGGGTCCTTGACGCCGGGGGCGCTTTCGACGCCCGAGGAGACATCGACGGCCAAGGCACCCGAACGCTGGATCGCGTCGGCGACATTGTCCGGGGTCAGACCGCCCGCCAGCATCCAGGGAACCGGCCAGGGCCGGCCCGCCAGCATATCCCAGCTGAAAGTCGTGGCGTTGCCGCCGGGCCGGTCCGTGCCGGGAGACGGCTTGGCGTCGAACAGCAGCCGGTCGGCGGTCTGGGCATAGGCCCGGGCCAGTTCAAGATCGGCGGTTTCGGCAAGACCGATCGCCTTCATCACCGGCATGCCGTAATCCTGCCGGACGGCCTCGATCCGTTCGGGCGTTTCGTGGCCGTGGAACTGAAACAGATCGAGCCGCAGATTGTTCATCACCCGCTCGATCAAAGCGTCGTCGGCGTCGACGAACAGGCCGACCCTGCCGATGCCTTCGGGCACCAGCTCCAGGATTTCCTGAGCGCGTTCGATCGAGACATTGCGGGGGCTGGGCGGAAAGAAGACCACACCCAGAAAATCCGCGCCGGCCTCGATGGCGGCTTCGGCGTCGGCCTCGTCGGTCAAACCGCAAATTTTGACCGCGATCTTGGCGGATTTCGTCCGGCCTTTCATGCCCTTATCCTCAATTCAGCTAGAATGCGCCGGGCTGCGGCGACGGGGTCTTCGGCGGCGGTGATCGGGCGTCCAATCACCAACCGGTCAGCACCTCGGGCCAGCGCCTCGGCGGGGGTCAATACCCGCTTCTGGTCGTGGTTTTCGCTCCAGTCCGGGCGGATGCCCGGAATCACCAGCAGGAAACCGGGATCGCATGCGGCGCGCAAAGGTCCGATTTCGTGCGGCGAGGCGATGACGCCGTCCAGTCCGGCTTCCTGCGCCAGTGTGGCCAGCCTCAGGACCTGATCGGTCATGGGTCCCCTGACGCCGATCGTATCGAGATCGGCCTCGCCGGTGCTGGTCAGCATGGTCACGCCCAGAATCTTGGGCCGGGATGTTCCCAGGCGGGCGGCGGCGTCGCCGGCGGCATCGACGGCGGCTTTCATCATCGCCAGTCCGCCGGCGGCATGGATGGTGGTCAGCGCCGGAGCCAAAGGTGCGATGCCCCGGATCGCGCCGGCGACGGTGTTGGGGATGTCGTGGAATTTGAGATCGAGGAAAACGGGCATGTCCAGGGCGGCGATCTGCCGGATTCCCTGGGGTCCGTTCGCGGTGAAGAATTCGAGTCCAAGCTTGACGCCGCCGACCAGAGGGCCTAGGCGGCGGGCGAGATCAAGGGCCTGGGCGGGATCGATGGTGTCGATCGCGCAAAAAACGGGATTGGTCATGATGGCGGTAGGGCTCCCGGCAACACCGCCGGTTCCGGGGTGCGCTCGGTTTGGGGCGGTTGCCCGCCGAATTGTTTCTGCCGGACGAGCTCTTGCTCAAGCTCGGCGATGCGCCGGGCCTGGGCGCGGCTGCGGGACCCGTTGCGCATGGCGCGGGGCAGGCCGATCAGCCAGCCGAACGCTACACCGATCAGAAGAGGAACGAGAACGGCGACATAAAGGCTGACCGTCACCGTCGGTTCAAACGGCCAGAATCCAAGGGTTACCGTGCCCCGATTCGACAGTGCGAAAAGGACAATCGCCACCGCGAGCGGTAGCCCGATCAACCAAGCGATAATATGCACGGCCCGTTCCTCCGCGAAGGCGGCTTTAGTCGCCGCTGTTCAACCGTTCGCGCAACTGCTTGCCGGTCTTGAAGAAAGGCACCGCCTTCGACGCGACATCCACGGTTTCACCGGTGCGCGGGTTGCGTCCCTGGCGAGAATCGCGCTTTTTGACGGAAAAAGCGCCGAATCCGCGTAGTTCGACCCGGTCTCCACGGGCCAGCGCCGCCGAGATTTCGTCGAAAATGGTGGTGACGATACGCTCGACATCCCGTTGATAGAGATGAGAGTGCAACTCGGACAAGCGGGCGATTAGTTCCGATTTCGTCATGGCCCTCCGGCTCCTACTGTTCGGCGGACAGGGATCAATCGAACAAGCCTGCCAAAGCCCAGCCCCAGCGTCAAGATAAGCCTTTAAGATCGCAAGAGATTCCCGGACTTTCCCCCGGAATGGGGCCTTGATCGGGGAGGGATGGGAAAAAAAGCGCGCCGCCGGTGTCCCGGCGCCGCGCTTTTTCATTCGCAAAACCGAACCGGCCGGGGTGGATTTGTGGGCCGCCCCGGCCTTAAACGGAATGCCTACTTGTCTTCGGACTGGGCTTTCTCTTCCTTGGCGCGGTTGAAGGCCGCCCCCAGGATGTCACCCAGGCTGGCGCCCGAATCGGACGAACCGTATTCGGCCATGGCCTGCTTCTCTTCCTCGATCTCGCGCGCCTTGACCGACAGGCTGACCTTGCGGGTGGCCTTGTCGATGGCGGTGATCTTGGCGTCGAGCTTCTCGCCCACGGCGAAGCGGTCGGGCCGCTGATCGGAGCGGTCGCGGGCCAGGTCGCCCTTGCGGATGAAGCCGGTCAGGCCGTCCACGGTCACTTCCAAGCCGTTCTCGGTCACCGCCGTCACCTGCGCGGTCACCACGTCGCCCTTCTTGACGTTGGCGATGGCTTCCTTGAAGGGATCGGCTCCGAGCTGCTTGATGCCCAGGCTGATGCGTTCCTTCTCGACATCGACGTCCAGGATCTTGGCCTTGACCATGTCGCCCTTCTTGAAATCGGCCAGGGCTTGTTCGCCCGGACGTTCCCAATCGATGTCGGACAGATGGACCATGCCGTCGATCTCGCCGGGCAGGCCGACGAACAGACCGAATTCGGTGATGTTCTTGACTTCGCCTTCGACGGTGCTGCCGACCGGGAACTTCTCGAGGAAGGTTTCCCAGGGATTGGCCATGGTCTGCTTCAGACCCAGGCTGATGCGGCGCTTCTGGGCATCGACGTCCAGCACCATGACCTCGACCTCCTGAGAGGTGGAGACGATCTTGCCGGGATGGACGTTCTTCTTGGTCCAGGACATTTCCGACACATGGACCAGCCCCTCGACGCCGGGTTCCAGCTCGACGAACGCGCCATAGTCGGTGATGTTGGTGACGCGGCCCACGAACTTGGTGCCGACCGGGTATTTCCGGTCAACGCCTTCCCACGGATCGGCCTCGAGCTGCTTGATGCCCAGGCTGATGCGCTGCGTTTCGGGGTTGAAGCGGATCACCTGCACCTTGACGGTCTGGCCGATATGCAGGGCCTCGGACGGGTGATTGATGCGCTTCCAGGCGATGTCGGTGACATGGAGCAAACCGTCCACGCCGCCCAGATCGACGAACGCGCCGTAATCGGTGATGTTCTTGACCACACCTTCCAGGATCTGGCCTTCCTTCAGGCTCTCGATCAGTTCGGAGCGCTGCTCGGCGCGGGTCTCTTCCAGCACGGCGCGGCGCGAGACGACGATGTTGCCCCGGCTGCGGTCCATCTTGAGGATCTGGAAGGGCTGCGGCGTGCCCATGAGCGGCGTGATGTCGCGCACCGGGCGGATGTCCACCTGGCTGCCGGGCAGGAAGGCCACGGCGCCGGACAGATCGACGGTGAAGCCGCCCTTGACGCGGCCGAAGATGACGCCGTTGACGCGCTGATTATCCTGGAAGCTCTTTTCCAGCAGGGTCCAGGCTTCTTCGCGGCGGGCTTTCTCGCGGGAAAGCATCACTTCGCCGTTCTTGTCCTCATAGCGCTCGACGAACACGTCGACCTGATCGCCGGGCTTGATTTCCGCGGCGGCGCCAGGGGCGGAGAATTCCTTGACCAGGATGCGGCCTTCGGATTTCAGGCCGACATCGATGATCGCGTAGTCGCCGTCGATGGCGACGATGCGGCCCTTGACCACGCTTCCTTCGAAGCTGGACGATTCGCCGAACATTTCGTCCAAGAGGGAGGCAAAATCCTCACCGCTCGGAGTCTCGGTGGCGGTAGTCATGTGTGGTAATTCCTTTCGTAGGGTTTTGACTGGCCTGCCGGTTGGCTCCGGCGGTCTGCTCGTGGGAAGTTGTCAACGAAAAGAACCGTTTCCCACCTTTATCCAGGAAGGAGAACGGCCCCGCTATCTTGACGATCCGTATCCGTTCGCCCCGGTCAGGAAGCGGACGGTTTCAGCCGCCTGGCGACGATATCCGCCGCCAAAGCGAAAACCGCGTCGGCATCCAGCTCGGAGCTGTCGATCAGGATGGCGTCGGCGGATTGAATCAAAGGTGCTGCCGCACGCGCGCTGTCTTGGGCGTCGCGCTGGCGCAAATCCTCCAAAATCTGCTCGGGTATAACGGAGAGTCCTCGCTCGCGCAACTCCTTCACGCGGCGTTCGGCACGCTTTTCCGCGCTGGCGGTGATGAACAGCTTCACGTCGGCGTTCGGACAGACGACGGTAGCGATGTCGCGGCCATCCAGCACCGCGCCGGGCGGCTGATGCGCGAAATTCTGCTGGAAGGCTAAAAGAGCCGCCCGCACGGCTGGCATCGTCGCCACCATTGAGGCCGCCACGCCCGTTTCTTCGCGGCGCAAGGCGGGGTCGGCGAAAGAGGCGGGATCGAGCGTTCGGGCAGCGTCCAGCGCCGCTTCTTCGTCCGACGGGGCGCGTCCAGCCTTCAGCAGCGCCGCGCCTACCGCACGATAGATCAAGCCGGTATCGAGGTGGCGCAGGCCGAAATGGGCGGCCAGCCGCTTGGCCAACGTTCCCTTGCCGGATGCAGCCGGTCCGTCGATGGCGACGACCAGGGCTTCTGGATGCCGGCTGTTCACGCGCCGGCATCCGGGGCGATGGCTGCGCCCATCCGGTTCATCAGCGCGGCGAAACCGGGGAAGCTGGTGGCGATGGGGCGGGCGTCGTCGATGCCGACCGGCCGCGCGGAAGCCATGCCGAACACCAGGAAAGCCATGCCGATGCGGTGATCGAGATTGGTGGCGACCCTGGCGCCGCCGGGTGGGATCGCGCCGGTGCCGTGAACGATCAGATCGTCGCCTTCGATCGCTACCCGTACGCCGCAGGAATCGAGCCCGCGTGCGATGGCGCTCAGGCGGTCGCTTTCCTTGACCCGCAATTCGGACAGGCCGCGCATGCGGGTGGTCCCGGTGGCGAAGGCGGCGGCGACAGCCAGGATCGGATATTCGTCGATCATCGAGGGGGCGCGGTCGGGAGGGACGTCGACCCCGAACAAGGGCTTGTGGGCGATGACGAGATCGGCCACGGGCTCGCCGCCTTCTTCGCGCTGATTGGTCATGGCGATGCTGGCGCCCATTTCGGTCAGGGTCTGATAGAGCCCCGTGCGCGACGGATTGACGCAGACATTTTCCAGAGTGATGCGCGAACCCGGCACGATCAGGGCGGCGACGGCGGGAAAGGCGGCTGAAGACGGATCGGCCGGCACGGTCAGGGTCTGGCCGGTCAATTCGGGGAATCCCTCGACCGACAGGGCCACGCCGCCGCCGGGCAACGGTTCGGACGACATTCTGGCCCCGAAGCAGCGCAGCATGCGCTCGGTATGGTCGCGGCTCGCTTGAGTTTCGATCACGGTGGTGATGCCGGGTGTGTTCAATCCGGCCAGCAGCACCGCCGATTTGACCTGCGCCGACGGCATCGGCAGCGTGTACTCGATCGGCACGGGCGTCTTCGCCCCGATCACCGCCATAGGCAGCCGTCCGCCGTCCCGTCCCGCGAACTGGGCGCCCATCCGCGACAAAGGTTCGGTCACGCGGCGCATCGGGCGCGACCGCAAGGAAGCGTCGCCGGTGAAAACCGAGGTGAAGCCGTGAGTAGCCACCAGTCCCATCAGAAGACGCGCGCCGGTACCGGCATTGCCCATGTCAAGCACGTCGTCAGGCTCGCACAGACCGCCGACGCCCCGGCCCACCGCTTCCCAGCGTCCGTCTTCCAGTCTTGTCATCTCCGCCCCGAGGCGTCGCATCGCCTGGGCGGTGGCCAGCACGTCCTCGCCTTCCAGAAGGCCGGCGATGGTGGTGCGGCCCAAAGCGAGCCCGCCCAGCATCAAGGCCCGGTGTGAAATGGATTTGTCGCCGGGCACGCGGACGCTGCCGGAAAGCGGCTGGGCGATGGAGGAAAGCAGGGCTTCGGAGCGCATGGCGTTCAAGGGTTTCATCCCGGTTGTTCGAGCGGACGATTCCCTTGCCTCATAGCACATTCCGTCCTTCCCCGGATAGCGCCGCGCCGGGAAAGACGAGGGATGGCGGTTGCCCAGGAGCGAGAAGGCCGATTTTTCATTTTGACAGATGCCGGGGATCATGGCAAATCGCCCTTAAGAAGCATGACGCCACAACAATCAGGAGGTCGAGGGGTGGTGAAACCGGAATGGGGTTTGAAGCGGACCTGTCCGAGTTGTGGTGCGCGGTTTTATGACATGGCGCGGTTGCCGATCCTGTGCCCCAAATGCGGTGCTGCGGTCGGGACAGAGGTGACGTTCAAGACGTCGCGCCGGTCTGCCGCTGCAGCTGAGCCGAAGGTCGCGCCATTGGCCGCCGTTGCCGCTGCTGCGGTCGCGGCGGGCGAGGCCGAGGATATCGATATCCTCGACGATAGCGGCGAAGAGGCGGATGTCGACGTGCTGGATGAGGATGAAGAGGACGGTGACGATCTGATCGAAGACACCTCTGATCTGGGCGGCGACGACGAGGATATGGCCGAGGTGATCGACCATCTGGATGAGATGGAGGACGAACTTTAAGAAGAAGGGACATTCGGACGCGCGCACATCATTTTTCTCTTGCGCGCGTCGCTGGGAGTTCCTATCTTCCGGGCCTCCAACCGTGAGGTTGGAGGCCGGTGGTGGAAACGCCGCCGAAAAGCCCAGGTCATAGAAAGTGTTAGGGGCCATAGCTCAGCTGGGAGAGCGCTACAATGGCATTGTAGAGGTCGTCGGTTCGATCCCGTCTGGCTCCACCATCGAAACCCTCAGGGAAACCTGGGGGTTTCGTCCGTTTTGGGGCAGAATCTCCGCTTCCGCTCAGCAACCGTTTGGGGTCCGTAATAAAAAATCCCGGCCGGGATTTCCGGCCGGGATCGTCGTTGCGCCGTTTTCCGGTGAAAGGCGCTTACAGACCCGGCTTGCCGAC
>JAYFRE010000144.1:0-28677 GCA_034926235.1 Rhodospirillaceae bacterium | reverse complement strand
GGCATCACGCGCGGCCGTACCGTGGCCATCTGGGGACGGGCTTTCAGCGTGTGGATGGTGCACAAAAGCGTGCCGCCGAAGGTCGGACGGGTCGCGGCCATGCTGCGCGTGGACAGATCGATGTCCAGCTCGGTACAGTCGGCGGTCAGTCCGGTTTCCATATCGGTGGCGACGGCGCTAGCCAGGTCGCGGCCCAAAGTGGTGGCGCCGATCAACAGGATCTCGGGCTGGTACTTCTTGATCAGATCGACCATTCCCTTGGCGTAGGGCTGGGTCCGGTATTCGGCCAGGATCGGATCGGCCATCACATAGACCGTATCGGCGCCGTAAGCATGGGCGTCGGCGACGGTTTCCTGGATGGGCGCGTCGGGCGGGGCCAGCAGGATTCCGCTCAACGGAACGCCTAAGGTGTCGGCCAGTTGGCGGCCCTTGCCGATCAGTTCCCAGGATACGGGATGGACATGGCCGCGTTCGAGTTCGATCGAGACCCAGACGCCTTTATAAGCGAGGAGCGCCTCGTCCTGCTTCGCGCGGGAGGAGGCCGGTTTTGCCTGTTCAGTCATGGCGGTCAAGGCTCCACTTCAAGGATTCTGGGTGGTGCGGGCGCGCAGATCGTCCTGCATGCCGGGATGGGCGGAAAACAGCGCGTCGATAACGAGCTCGGCGCTTGCCGCTACGCTGTCGCCCTTGATCTGGGTCGCCTTGACCGCGCGCGGTGGCGGCGCGAACACTTTTTTCACCTGGGTCGGCGATCCTTTCAATCCGCATTTGGACGGATCGGTGACCCCGGCGGCGGCGGCGTTCCAAAGCGTCAGTTCGGTCCGGGCGGCGCGGAAAGCGTCGTCCATGGTGCCGAAGCGGATTTCATTGGTATCCTCCAGCATGGTGATCAGCGCGGGCAGGGCGGTTTTCAGGGTCTGGACACCGCCTTCGGCGCGGCGCTGGACGACGATCTCGCGCGCATTGATATCAAGCGATTCGATCTTCCAGACATAGGTCAGCTGATTGAGGCCCAAGCGCTTGGCGATGCCCGGCCCGACTTGGGCGGTGTCGCCGTCGATGGTCTGCTTACCGCAGAAAACGAGGTCGAAAGGCTGTGTTTCACCGATCTTGGCGATGGCCGAGGCCAGAGCGTAAGACGTCGCCAGCGTGTCGGCGCCGGCGAAAACGCGGTCGCTCAACAAAATGGCGTCGTCGCAGCCGAAGGTCAGAGCCTTGCGCAAGGCTTGGTCGGCCATGGGCGGTCCCATGGTGATGACGGTGACCTTGGCGCCGAAACGATCCTTCAACTTCAATGCCTCCTCCAAGGCAAAGAGGTCGTAGGGATTTATGATCGTTGGAACGCCTTGGCGCATGATGGTGTTCGTAACCGGGTGAACGCGAATCTGCGCGCTATCCGGGACCTGTTTTATGCATACGATTACATGCATTGAACCTAAATCCTTTTATCTGGACATCCCTGTCCGCATTCTTGTCCTGACCATGCGGCCCAGGTCCTGCAGGGCTTCTGTGGGTCATTGGTTTTTTTCTGCCGGTTCTTTTGCCCGGTCGAGATGCGTCGGAAGGTAGCAACACCGTATCTGGCCGGCGTCAGAAAATGAACAGCCGAACCATGCCGGGTGTTTGTGACGCAGCCAGACCAAGCGGCGGCAGTGTTTTGCGGCTTTCTTCATAGCGAAGCCGTTGATAAATTTTACCTCTTCAAGGCCTGCGGGCAACAGAATTGTGCTATTCCTTCAGGCGTACGGGTTCGATTCTTATAAAAGCGCTAAAAAAACGCCGTAGCTCCCTGCGCCGGGTGCTGTCTATTTGAAATCATGGACAAAAAAATGCCCCACCTGTTTCCAGGCGAGGCATTTTCCGTAAAGAAAAAAGACCGGCGGAAAGGTTTCCCCCGCCGCCGGGTCTCAAAGATTAATCAGAGTCCTTGGACGCACGCAGTTCCTTGACCTTCTCGGTCAGCAGCGGAACGATCTTGTGCACGTCGCCGACCACGCCATAGTCCGCCACGTCGAAGATCGGCGCGGAGGGGTCTTTATTGATGGCGATGATCACGTCGGACTCTTCCATGCCGGCCAGATGCTGGATGGCGCCGGAAATGCCGCAAGCGATGTAGAGGTTCGGGCGGACGGTCTTGCCGGTCTGACCGACCTGCAATTCACGATCCAGCCAACCGGCCTCGACCCAGGCGCGGGAGGTGGCGATGGAGCCGCCCAGCGCGTCCGCCAGTTCCTGGATCATCGGCAGATAGGCCGGGCCATTGACGCCACGACCGACGGAAACCAGAACCTTGGCTTCCTGGATGTCCATCTTCTTGGAGACCTTCTTGACGATCTCCAGGATTTCGACGTCCTTGCCAGCCGCCAGATCCTTGACCTCGAAGACATCGACCGGGCAGGCCGCGCCGGCGATGGGGTCGAGGCGGGGGAAGACGCCCGGACGAACGGTCGCCATCTGCGGACGATGATCCTTGCAGACGATCGTCGCCATGACGTTGCCGCCGAAAGCGGGACGGGTCATCAGCAGAAGATTGGTCTTCTCCTGAATCTCGAGCGAGGTGCAATCCGCCGTCAGGCCGGTGCCGACGCGAGCCGACACGCGAGGCGCCAGGTCGCGGCCGATGGCGGTAGCGCCATAGAGCACGATTTCCGGCTTGTACTTGTCGACGACCGCGGCCAAAGCGCGGGTGTAGGGCTCGGTCATGTAGGTTTCGAGAGCGGGATCCTCGACGAGGATGACCCGATCAGCGCCGAACTTGGCCAGATTCTCGGTCAGATGCTTGACCTTGGAGCCAAGCAGGACGGCCGTGACCTGGGTGCCCAGAGAGGCGGCGAGATGCTTGCCCTTGCCGACCAGCTCGTAGGACACGTTGACGATAGCGTCGTCCACCTGTTGGACGAAGACGAAAACGCCTTTATAGTTTTCAACCATTGATCTTCCCCTACAGAATGAACTTTTCCTGGAGACGCTGGACCAGCCAAGAGGCCGATTCCTGCGCATCCAGCTCAACCTTAGTGCCCTGACCCTTCACCGGCTTGGTGAAGGATTTGAACACGCGGGTGGGGGAGCCCTTGAGGCCGAGATTGGCGTCATCGATGACGATGTCCGCACGGCCCAAGACCTTCACGTCCTTGCTGTAGGCCTCGAAGATCCCGCCCGGAGTCATGTAGCGGGGCTTGTTCATCTCGGTCAGAGCGGTGACCAGGCAAGGCAGCTTGGCCTTCAGCACGTGGTAACGGTCCTCGTACTGGCGCTTGACGATCACGGAGTCGCCTTCGAGCTTCAGGTCCTCGGCATAGGTGATGCTGGTGAGGCCGAGATGTTCGGCGATCTGCGGGCCAACCTGGGCAGTGTCACCGTCGATGGCCTGACGGCCGGTGATGATCAGATCGTATTCCATGCCCTTCAGAGCGGCGGCGATGGTCGAAGAGGTCGCCCAGGTGTCGGCGCCGCCGAAAGCGCGGTCCGTCAGCAGGATGGCTTCGTCGGCGCCCATGGCCAGAGCCTCGCGCAGGGCCAGATCGGCCTGGGGCGGACCCATGGTCAAGACGGTGACGTGAGCGCCATGCTTGTCCTTCAGAACCAGCGCCGCTTCCAAACCGGCCTTGTCGTCCGGGTTGATGATGCTGGGCACGCCCTTGCGGATCAGGGTTCCGGTTTCGGGGTCGAGCCGGACCTTGTTGGTGTTGGGAACTTGCTTAATGCAAACAATTACTTTCATCACTATTCCCCTATGGCGTGATTACAGCACGGAGCCCGCGATGACCATACGCTGGACTTCGCTGGTGCCCTCGTAGATTTCGGTGATCTTTGCATCCCGCATCATCCGTTCGACCGGATAATCGCGGGTGTAGCCGTAACCGCCGAACAGCTGGACAACCTTGGTGGTGACATCCATGGCCGTCTCGGCCGCGAACAACTTCGCCATGGCCGCGTCGAGAGAGAAGGAAGACCCGGAATCCTTGGCCATCGCCGCCTTGTAGACCAGGAGGCGGGCAGCCTCGATCTGGGTCTTCATGTTGGCGATCTGGAACTGGGTGTTCTGGAACTTGGACAGCGACTTGCCGAACTGCTTGCGTTCCTTGACGTAATGAACGGCTTCGTCCAGCGCGCCCTGGGCGATGCCGAGAGCCTGGGCGGCGATGCCGATGCGGCCGCCGTCAAGCGTGCCCATGGCGATCTTGAAGCCGGTGCCTTCGGAATCGAGCAGGTTAGCCTTGGGAATAATGCAGTTTTCGAAAATCAGCTCGGTGGTGGAGCTGCCGCGGATGCCCAGCTTCAGCTCTTTCTTACCGATGGAGAAGCCAGGGGTGCTCGCCTCGACGATGAAAGCGGAGATGCCCTTGGTGCCCTTGGACTTATCGGTCATGGCGAAGATGATGTAAACATCAGCATAGCCGCCATTGGTGATGAAGATCTTGGAGCCGTTCAGAATGTAGTTGTCGCCGTCGCGAACGGCCTTGGTCTGCTGGCCCGAAGCGTCGGTGCCGGCGTTGGGCTCGGTCAGGCCGAACGCGCCCAGGCGCTTGCCCGAAAACATGTCAGGCAGGAAGCGGGCCTTCTGTTCCTCGGTGCCGTACTTGACGATGGGGTCGCAGCCCAGCGAGGTGTGCGCCGAAACGATAACGCCGGTCGTCGCGCAGACGCGGCTCATTTCTTCAACGCAGAGCACGTAGGTCAGAGTGTCGCAACCCTGGCCGCCCAGCGCCTTGCTGTAGGGGATGCCCAGAAAACCGAAACGAGCCAGCTTTTCGACCGTTTCGGACGGAAAGCGCTCTTCCTCGTCGACTTCCGCGGCAATGGGTTTTACTTCATTTTCCGCGAAGTCACGGAACAACTGCCGAGCCATCGACTGTTGTTGGGTAAGTTCAAAATTCATACGCCCGATCCTCCTGTGATTCACATGTAGGGCTGGTTGGAATTAAATACGTTTCAAACCTGCCGGACACTCCGAACGAAACATCCATCCTCGTCATAATTATTTATTTATTCTTATGATTATAAAAACTTTATAATTTGATTATGGTCGTGGTCGCTCGCATCGCAGGAAGCGGTTCAGAAAAGGTTCCGGAATAAAATCCGGTCTATCCGATGCCGTTTCATCGATCGGCTAAATCTTCCGTTTAAATTTTAAATAGACTCCTCCGCTCATACGGATAGAAGGCGGGAAGGCCAAGCAAGGGAACATCTTATGCCCTGTATGAGCCGATTGAGAGAACATAACCATACTCATAAAGCTACCGATAGCTATCCGTTTCCGTACTAATCTGTTAGTAATTAACAGATCAACGACAGCAGCTTCCTGAGACACCTCCATTACGCCTCATTTAGAGGTCATAATTCTTGCTGGTGCGATTAGCATCCAGGCCGCCGCCTGTCAAGGCGATGTTGGGTTCCGCCCTGGCCTTTCGGCAGGGCCGGCCTATGTTTTGGATAGAAATTTTCCGAAAAAGAAAATGCGGAGGCAGGGAATTTCGCATCATCCCGGACCTATTCCTTGGTAATCAAACGAAAGGTTAGGGCTTCCCGTTGCGCCGGGCAGAACATCCCTTTCCCTATGAGCGGCCGGGCAGGGCGCGTTCGTAAGGGGGACAATCATATTCCGGGCTTGACCGGGGACTATGTTCGGGCCAATCCCTGATCGGATCATTGGTCGGGGAAGGATTTATAAAGTGTCTGCGACGGGCTGGATGAGGGGATTGTTGACGGGGCTGTGCCTGATGGCTGCGGCGCCTGCTTCCGGGCAGGTGCTGGTTCAGGTCCCGGCAGGCATGGTCGAGACGATGCGGGAAATCGCCGATGCGGGGGCCAAAGACGGCGCAGGCTTCAAGGTTTTGATCGGCTATGGTCCATTGAACGCGCATCAGGTCGCCGAGGCGTCGCAGGGCGACATGATGCTGTCTTCGGCGGCGGAAAGACTGAGATTGCTCGAATTGCAAGGGATGTTGGAATCCGATCCGCCGATCGCGCTGGCAAAAACGGGTCTGGTCCTGGTCGCGCCAATGGAAAGCCGGATTGCCTATGAGGCGGAACCGGGCGCTTCCCTGGGCGCTGCTCTGGGCAACGGGCGACTGGCCTTGTGCCGGCCCGACAAGGTTCCGTTGGGCCGGTTCACCCAGCAAACGCTCGAAAGACTGGGCATCTGGACGGATGTGAAGGATCGTCTGGAAACCGCGTCCGATCCGGCAGGTGTCCTGACGCTGCTGCGGCAAGGCAAAGCCGCCGCCGGGATCGTTCTTTCCGCGGATATGGTCGGAGCCGGGGATTTGAAGACCGTCGCCTCGTTCCCCGAAGCCGCCGCGCCGCCGGTGCTGTTCCAACTGGTCTATTTCGCCGGGCGCAAAAGCCCGCAGGCTGAACGGGTCGCCACATTCCTACGTGGTCCCAAGGCGCAGGACATTTTCAGAAAACATGGTTTAGCGGCGCCTTGAAATAGGGGGACGGTAAAAAGCGGGTAGGGCGGGGACGTTTTTCCTGAAGGTGATTTTTGGATAAGGAAAGTGATAGTGTCTCGCCCATTGGTAAGGAGTTTTGCCCATGTCTGCCGATAAATGCGACGCCCCCGCTGAATCCGCCTTGGTTCCGGAGACGCTTTCCCGAGTGCTTCAGGCCGTGATTCCGGCCGAACGGGTTATCACCGATCCTTTGCGCCTACTGGCCTATGGAACGGATGCCAGCCTGTACCGGCTGATTCCGAAAGTCGTCGTGCGCGCCGAAACCGAAGCCGAGGTGCAGGCGGTTCTACGATGTTGCCGGGCTTTCGGCGCGCCAGTGACGTTCCGCGCCGCAGGCACCAGCTTGGCCGGACAGGCTTTGACCGATTCGGTGCTGTTGATCCTGGGCGATGGCTGGGATGGCATCTCGATCGAGCGGGGGGGCGATCTCATCCGGTTGCAGCCTGGCGTCATCGGCGCCGCAGCCAATCGTCACCTTGCCGCCCTGGCGCGTAAGATCGGCCCCGATCCAGCCTCGATCGACGCCGCCCAGATCGGTGGCATGGCCGCCAACAACGCCAGCGGCATGTGCTGCGGCACGCATGAGAACAGCTATCAGACTCTGGAATCGATGCGGATTCTGTTCGCCGACGCCAGTGTTCTCGACACTGGCGACGCCGGCAGCCGGACCGCTTTCGCCGCCTCGCATAAAGCCTTCCTGGATGGGCTCGACGCCTTGGCGCGGCGGGTCAAGGCCGACACGGCGCTGGCCGAACGCATCCGGCGGAAATACCGGATCAAGAACACCACCGGCTACAGTCTGAACGCCCTGATCGATTTCGACGATCCGATCGACATTCTTCAGCATCTGATGATCGGTTCGGAAGGAACGCTGGGGTTCATTTCCGAAATCACCTACCGCACCGTGGCCGATCTGCCGCAAAAGGCCAGCGCCCTGGTTGTCTTTCCCGATATCGGCGAGGCTGCGCGCACCGTCTTGTTGCTGGCGGGAGCGCCGACGGCGGCGGTCGAACTGCTGGATTATCTGTCGATCCGCGCCATCGAGGCGATGCCCGGCATGCCCGAAAGCATCGTCGGCCTGCCGCAAGGCACGGCGGCGCTGCTGATCGAAACGCGGGCGGCGGACCCATCTACCTTGTCGGCCAATATCGAGGCGATCTCGGCTATTCTGGCCAAAGTCAACACTTTGTCGCCTCCGGTCTTCAGCGACGATCCGAGCGTGACCAAGGTCTATTGGAATGTCCGCAAGGTGGTCTTCCCCGCAGTCGCGGCGGCGCGTCCGGTGGGCACCACCGTGATCATCGAGGATGTCGCCTTCAAGGTTGAAGATCTGGCCGCAGGCGTGCTCGATCTGCAAAAACTGTTCGCCGACCATGGCTATCACGAGGCGGTGATCTATGGCCATGCCCGCGACGGCAACATGCATTTCGTCATCTATCACGATTTCGGCAACCCGGCCGAGATCGAACGCTACCGCGGCTTCCTCGATGCGGTGTGCACGATGGTGGTGAAGAAATATGACGGGTCGCTGAAGGCCGAGCATGGCACCGGGCGCAACATGGCCCCTTATGTCGAGCTGGAATGGGGCCCCGACGCTTACCGTCTGATGGAAGAGATCAAGGCCCTGTTCGACCCCGAAGGATTGCTCAATCCAGGAGTCATCCTCAACCCGGACAAGGAAATCCACCTCAAGAATTTCAAGCCCATGCCCAAGGCTAATCCGCTGATCGACGCCTGCATGGAATGCGGTTTCTGCGAACCCTTGTGCCCATCGAACAAGATGACGCTGTCGCCGCGCCAGCGCATCACCTCCTGGCGCGAAATCAGCCGCCTTCAGGCCAGCGGGCGCGATCCGTCGCGCCTGACCACTTTGGCCGAACGCTATGATTACGACGGCGCATTGACCTGCGCCGCCTGCGGGCTGTGTGCGACCGTCTGTCCGATGGCGATCAACACCGCCAAGCTGACCAAGGAACTGCGCTCGAAGAACTGGTCGTCCCTGGGCAAGTCCATAGGCGGCTGGACGGGGCGTCATTTCGGCGCGTTGATGACCGCCACCGAACTGGGGCTTGGCGCGGCCGGACTGGCGCACAAGGCCTTGGGCGATGAGCGTTTTGAAAGTCTGGCGAAAAAAGCGCGGGCGATCAGTGGCGAACGTTTGCCCAAGATCACCCGCCATCTTCCGACAAAGGGGCATTTCTCGACCGGCGCTTCGGCGGGAAAGGGAGCCCGGATCGTTTATTTTCCAAGTTGCGCGATCCGATCGATGGGAGCGCCACAGGACGATCCGGTCCAGACCCCGGTGCCCGACGTGTTTGAACAGCTTCTGGCCAAAGCCGGTTTTTCGGCGGTCTATCCAAAGGCGATGAACAGCCTGTGCTGTGGTCAACCCTGGGACACGCAAGGGCTGAAGGAAGTGGCCGACGATAAGGCTGCCGAACTGGAAGCGGCCTTGTTCGAGGCCAGCGAGGGCGGCAAGCTGCCGATCGTCTTTGACACCAGCACCTGCGCTTACAGGATGAAGGACTTCCTGAAAGGACGCCTTCAGATACTTGATATCGTGGAGTTCCTTCACGACGAAATCCTGCCCAAGCTGACGCTGACGAACCGTCAGCCGGGAATTGTCCTGCATCTGAATTGCGGGGCGCGGAAGATGGGCATGGAAGAGAAGCTGACGGCTCTGGCCAAGGCCTGCGCCGAAGAGGTAACGCTGCCCGAACACATGCCCTGTTGCGGGTTCGCCGGCATGTGGGGCTTCACCACGCCGGAACTGAACGAGCACGCTACCCGCCGGTTGGCAGAGCAGGTGCCTCAAGGGTGCCATGACGGCTATTCCTCGAACCGCACCTGCGAAATCGGATTGGCGGATCAGGCGGGAATTCCGTTCCGGTCGATCATCCATCTGGTCGCGCGCGCGGCCGGTCTCTAAGAAAAAACCGCCCCGTCCTTGATGGATGGGGCGGTTTCTTTTCGGATCACACTGGCGGCGTGACGCCGGTCTTGGCGGCGTAACGGGCAAGCCAGGCCCAGGTCACGCCATCGACCGGGATACCGTTGGCCAACCGCTGTTGACGGGCGCGCCATTCGGGTTCGCCCGGATAGAGGATTTCGTTCACCCCCTCGGCCTTGCGCGAGGATTTGACGTAATCGATCATCCCGCCGATCTTGGCGGTGAATTCCGCCAGCGGCAGGAAGGATTCGATGCGGGTGGCCGTGTACCAGCAGGCATTGCCATGGCGGACGGGATCTGGACCGGCAAGGGGTGCGCCGGACAGGCCGCCGGCCAGGCCTTCGACCGCCATCGCCAGGGCATAGCCCTTGTGCGACACCACCCCGCCCAGCGGCAGGATGCTGCCCAAGGGATCGTTGTAGAATGTCCAGGGGTCGGTGGTGGAATGGCCATCATGATCGATCAACCAGCCTTCCGGTGTCGCCTCGCCCCGGTTGCGGCGCACTTGGACCTTGCCTTCCGGCACGGCGCAGGTGGTCAGATCGGCGAGGAAATCGGGATTCCGTCCCGTGGGATAGGCCACCGAAACGGGATTAGTGGACAGACGCCGGTCGATGCCGCCGAACGGAGCGACGCACGGACTGCCGCCATGCAGGCTGACTCCGCCCATGCCGATCATCCCTTGCCGCGCTGCCATCGCAGTGTAATAGCCGACCCGGCCCATATGATTGGCGTTGCGGACGCAAACCGTGGCCACGCCATAGAGGACGGCCTTGGCGATGGCGGTTTCCATCGCCATGCAAGAAGCGGTTTGGCCGAATCCCCAGCCGCCGTCGATGACGGCGGTGGCGGGGCCGTCCAGGACGATTTCAGGCCGGGCGGCGGGGATGATCTCGCCGGCCTCGATTTTTTCCATATACCAGGGCGCGCGCAGGGAGCCGTGCGAATCGTGCCCGTCCAGACTGGATTGAACCAGCTGATCGACCACAATGGCGGCGATGTCCGCAGGCGCGCCCATGGCTTCAAACAGGGTCTGGAGATAGGTGCGGAACTGATCGGCGGGCAGGATCACGGATGGGGGTGGATTATCGTGGCCGTTCATTCAAAGGGGCCTTCTTCGGCAAAAGGAAAGATGGAGAAACTATCACGATCCCGGGGCCGCGTCTTGCCGTGGAGGGCTGCATCGGTCTAACCTTGCGCCCCGTCCGGCGCGGCCGGCGCAACCATCCTTTCCACTCCCGGGGTTTTTCCGCCATGGATATCGCCATCGTCATCCCGGCCCGTTTCGGGTCCAGCCGTTTTCCGGGCAAGCCGCTTCATCCCATCGCCGGTAAAAGCTTGTTGCAGCGTGTTTATGAGATCGGATGCGCCGTGCGGAACGTCTCGGCGGTCTATGTCGCCACCGACGATTCCAGAGTGGCCGACCATGCCGCCGGTTTCGGCGCACAAGCCCTGATGACTTCCTCCGACTGCCGCACCGGCACGGACCGGGTGTGGGAAAGTGTGCGGCTGATGACGAAGAAACCGGATGCGGTGATCAATCTTCAAGGCGATGCGGTGCTGACGCCGCCTTGGGTGGTTCAGTCTTTGGTGGACGCTTTTCTGAACGATCCAGCGACCGGCATGGTTACGGCGGCGGTGCATTGCTCCTGGGAGCAGCTCGACGAGTTGCGCGCGCTAAAAGCCAAAAGCCCGACCAGCGGCACCACCGTGGTGATGGACCGGAACGGGCGCGCGCTTTATTTCTCGAAAACCATCTTGCCGCATATGCGCGGCGAGAATCGCGCCGCACCCCCGCCAGTCTATCGCCATATCGGCCTTTACGGCTATTCGGTGCCGGTTCTGGAACAATTATCCACACTGACCCAGACGCCGCTGGAAGCGGCTGAACAGCTCGAACAGCTTCGCGCCCTGGAAAACGGCATTCCGATCAAGGTGGCCTTGGTCGATTACCGCGGACGGACACATGGATCGGTGGACACGCCCGAGGATGTCGCCGAGGCGGAAGCCATCATCGCCCGCGAGGGCGAACTGGTCGTAAGGTAGGGCGCGGCATGGATATCCTGTTCGCCCGTCACGGCAACACCTTCGGTCCCGGCGACAAGGTCGTCTGGGTCGGCCGCGAAACCGATCTGCCCCTGGTCGAGAAAGGGCTTGCCCAAGCCGAGGCAGCAGGTCAGGCGCTGGTCCGCGCCGGTCTTGCGCCGACGGTGATTTTCGCAGCTTCCCTGCGCCGCACCCGCACCTTCGCGGAAATTGTGGCCGGTATCGCCGGGGTCGAGGTCCAGGTCGATGAGCGGCTGGACGAGATTGATTACGGTCCGCTGGGCGGTCTGTCCACCGAAGAAATCGCAGCTCTTCGTCCCGGCGCGGAAGACGCGCTCGAACGCTGGGGGCAGGATGATGTCTGGCCGGAAATGTTGGGATGGACCAGCCGCGAATCCGACATGATCGACGCCGCCCGCTCCTTTGCCGCCGATTGTCTGGCGCAGGATGATTCCATGCGCCCGCTGGTGGTCAGTTCCAACGGAACGACGCGGTTCCTGGCTCGTGCGCTGTTGCCCGAAGGCGTGCGCCCGGCTCATGGCGGTTTCAAGCTGGGAACGGGCCGTCTGGGCATGATCCGGCGGGACGGTGCGCATAGTCGCCTATGCTTTTGGGATAAGAAACCCGAAGAGTTTGCTTGACGAGCGAACGGTTGACGCGCCGCTGCGGAAGTTCCTGCCCGTAGTCGGGCCATAACATGGCTTTCGGCAGGGGCAAAGAGATATTTCAAGCTCTGTCGAATGGACAGACGGTGGGGAATTTGCTATCCCTTGGGATGGCATTAACACTGCTTTTCTGGGCTGGGTACATAGGTATTTTTTTAAGCGTCCGCCGGACTACCGCTCGAGTGCCGGAGCTACCGCCGTCATCCGATCGTTATGGCCATGAAATAATGTCATGGCATGCGGCTGGCGCACCTTCGTCTCAGCCTCATTATCGTGTCTCAGGAAGGATACGCTATGACGTCTTTAGCCGCGACCAATATACTTAAAGACCTGCGTAAACAGGTGAATGGAAAGATCGTCACTGCGGAGCAGGCGGTGACGTTGATTCAGGACGGCGACATGGTCGCCACCGGCGGGTTCGTCGGTATCGGCGTTCCCGAGGAACTGCTGATCGCTCTGGAAAACCGCTATACCTCCAGCCAGTCTCCCAAGAACCTCTCCTTGATCTATGCCGCCGGGCAGGGCGACGGCAAGGATCGTGGTCTGAACCATCTGGCGCATGAGGGCCTGATCAAGCGGATCATCGGCGGCCATTACGGTCTGACGCCCAAGCTGCAGCGTCTGGCCCTGGACAACAAGGCCGAGGCCTACAATCTGCCGCAGGGCGTGATCGCGCACATGTTCCGTGACATCGGCGCCGGCAAGCCCGGCGTGTTGAGCTCGGTCGGCTTGGGCACCTTCGTCGATCCTCGTTTCGGCGGCGGCAAGATCAACAGCAAGACCACCGAAGACATCGTTCGCGTGATGGAAATCGATGGTTCCGAATATCTGTTCTACAAGGCTCCGAAGATCAATGTGGCGCTGATCCGTGCGACCACCGCCGACGAGAACGGCAATCTGACGATGGAACGTGAAGCCCTGACCCTGGAGACCTTGGCCATGGCCACGGCCGCCAAGAATTCGGGCGGCATCGTGATCGCCCAGGTCGAGCGTATCGCCCAGAAGAACACGCTGCTTCCGCGTCAGGTAAAGGTTCCGGGCATCCTGGTCGACGTCGTGGTCGTGGCGAGCCCTGCGAACCACATGCAGACCTTCGGTGAAGCCTTCAGCGCCGCTTATGCGGGTGAAATCCGCATCCCGATGGGCAGCCTGCCTCCGATGGGCATGAGCGAGCGCAAAGTCATCGCACGCCGCGCGGCCATGGAATTGGTGCCCAATGCCGTCGTCAATCTGGGTATCGGCATGCCGGAAGGCGTGGCGGAAGTCGCGGCGGAAGAAGGGATGGGCGGCCTGTTCACCCTGACAGCCGAGCCCGGCGTCATCGGCGGCATCCCCGCCGGCGGCCAGAGCTTCGGCGCGGGCGTCAATACCGACGCGATCCTCGACCAGCCCTATCAGTTCGACTTCTATGATGGCGGCGGGTTGGACGTGACCTTCCTGGGCCTGGCTCAGGCCGACAAGGAAGGCAACCTCAACGTCAGCAAGTTCGGGCCCAAGCTGGCCGGTTCGGGCGGCTTCATCAACATCAGCCAGAACGCCAAGAAGGTCGTCTATGTCGGCACCTTCACCGCGGGCGGTCTCGAGGTCGCGGTCAAGAACGTCGCCTTGGAGATCGTCAAGGAAGGCAAGGTGAAGAAGATGGTCGCCGAAGTCGAGCATCGCACCTTCAGCGGCGCCGAGGCGGTTCGTCGTGGTCAGCCGGTTCTCTACATCACCGAGCGCTGCGTCTTCCGTCTGACCAAGGAAGGCGTTGAGCTGGTCGAAGTTGCGCCGGGCGTCGATATCGAAAAGGACATCCTGGCGCATATGGACTTCCGTCCGGTCATGAAGGGCAAGATCCCGCTCATGGACGCCCGGATTTTCAAAGACGCTCCGATGGGGCTGAAGAAAGACATTCTCGGCTAATACCGGGTATGAAAAGGGAAAGGACATTGTCCTTCCCCATGATTTGGCCCGCCGGTTATTGCCGGCGGGCTTTTTCATTGAGAGAGTGTTTTTCCGTCGAATCAGGCAAAGCGTCGCCTGGACGGGAATCCCATCACCCCCACAATGTCGGGGGCGGCGGACCGATGCGCGTATCTTCGCCGCGCAGGCCGGGATTGCGGTCGGTAAGCAATAAAGAGGAACCGTCGAGATCGACGAAGCCGGCGTTCTGGGCAAGCAACGTGGCCGGAGCCAAGGCGAGCGAGGTCGAGATCATGCAGCCGGTCAGGGTGCGGAGCCCGTTGTCGGCAGCGTATTTTTGCGCCTTCAACGCTTCGGTGAGGCCGCCGCATTTGTCGAGCTTGATGTTCAGCACGCTATAAAGCCCGCGCAGCCGGTCGATATCGCCCGAATCCAAAAAGGATTCATCGCCGCACAAAGCCACAGGGCAATCGAAACCGCGCAAGGCTTCATCCTGATCGGCGGGCAGGGGCTGTTCAATCAATTCGACCCCGCATTCACGAAAGGCGGGCGCCAGTTCCCGCAACTGGTCGAGAGTCCAGCTTTCATCCGCGTCGGCAATCAGCCGCGCGCGCGGCATGGCTGCGCGCACAGCGCGGATGCGCGCCAAATCATCGCCGCCGTCGAGCTTGAGTTTGATCAAAGGCGACAGGGCGTTCCGGGCGGCCTCGGCCATGACTTCAGGTGACGCGACGCCAATGGTGCAGGCGGTGATGAGGCGGCCAGGCTCGGCAAGACCTGCCAATTGCCAGGCCCGGACCCCGGCGCATTTGGCGTCGAAATCCCAAAGCGCGCAATCCAGAGCGTTGCGGGCCGCCCCGCGTTCGAGAAACCCGGGCAGGGTGTCGCGCGTCAGTTCCGGGGGAAGAATGGGCCCCAGCGTCTTGAGTTGATCGAGAACGCTGGCGATGCTTTCTCCGCCACGCGTGAAAGGGGTGCATTCACCGCGCCCGATGACGCCGTTGCGGCTGATTTCCGCGACGATGACCTCAGCGCTTGTTACGCCCCCCCGCGCCGTCCTGAAAAGCCCCCGGACAGGAAAAGATTCATGGCGAACCGTCAACGTTCGGAGCATAGGGGACTGCTCGCCGTGAACGCGCCGGCTTCGGTGAAATACCGGTCGACGGTGTCATCCGGGAAAAGAAAACCGCGCTCCTTGTTCATGGCGTCAGCGTTTATCTCCAGGATGAGGACCGGATGGAAACGCACCAGGATAGCATGATTCATCGAATTAGGTAACAAAGCGATATACTTTTATCGAATGATAAATAAATTGGATAAAGGAACGACAGAAAGGCATGTTTCATGCGATAATCAAAGTCGCGATATCAGATAGAAATCAAAGAAACTCATCGATATCTCGGGAGGAGGTTATCGCATCATGTGTCTGGCATTGCCCGCCCGTATTGTCGCGCTTTTGGACGGCGACCGCGCCATGGTCCAATTAGGCGGCGTCGAGAGAGAGGTCTCGTTAGCGCTTTTGGACGGCGTAGCGATCGACGATTACGTCATCGTACATGTCGGTTATGCTTTGTCCCGGGTCGATCCCGATGAGGCGGAAAAGACCTTGGCGATGTTCGCCGAGATGAGGAACGAAGTCCGGCTGCGAGCCCAGGAAAGCTGATGGACGGGCGATGAAATATATCGATGAATTCCGGGACGGAGAGATGGCTCCGATCCTGGCTGGGGCTATTGCCGAGGAAGCGGCGGTGGGACGCACCTACCGCCTGATGGAGTTCTGCGGCGGCCATACCCATGCCATCGCCCGCCATGGTATCGAGGATCTGTTGCCGTCCGGGGTACGGATGATCCACGGGCCGGGATGTCCGGTCTGCGTGCTGCCGTTGGGCCGAATCGACGCCGCACTCGACCTTGCGCGGCGGGACGGGGTGATCTTGTGCGTCTATGGCGATCTTTTGCGGGTGCCGGGATCGGGCGGAATGTCGCTCCTGAAGGCCAGGGCGGCGGGCGCGGATGTGCGCATGATCTATTCCGCCGCCGACAGCCTGACCATCGCGCAGGAAAATCCGGGCCGCGAGGTGATCTTTTTCGCCATCGGGTTCGAGACCACGACCCCGCCGACGGCGGTCGTCCTGCGTGAAGCCCGCGCGAACGGATTTTCCAACTATTCGGTATTCTGCAACCATGTCCTGACCCCGGCTGCGATCGGGGCCATTCTCGATTCCGAACTGGCGGATGGGGCACGGCTTCCGCTTGACGGATTTTTGGGCCCGGCTCATGTCTCGACGGTTATCGGCAGCCGCCCCTATGAGCCCTTTGCCCAGCGCTACCGCAAGCCCGTGGTCATCGCCGGGTTCGAGCCCCTGGATGTGCTGCAGGCAATTCTCATGCTGGTGCGGCAGGTCAATCAGGGCCGTTTCGAGGTCGAAAACGAATTTTCCCGCGCGGTGACGCCGGAGGGAAATCTTAAGGCCCAGTCCTTGGTCGCGGAGGTGTTCGAGCAAAGCGCCGCGTTCGATTGGCGGGGGCTGGGGTCGGTGCCCGCCAGCGGGCTTCGCATCCGCGCCGCGTTCGCACGCTGGGATGCCGAGACACGGTTCGGCATCGTTCCGGCCCAGGTCCCGGACGCGCCGGGCTGCGAATGTCCGGCGATCTTAAGGGGGGTGAAACGGCCGGCCCAGTGTCGTTTGTTCGGACGGGAATGCACGCCGGAAACACCGGTAGGCTCCTGCATGGTTTCGTCCGAGGGCGCTTGCGCCGCCCATTGGAGCTATGGCCGTTTCCGCAAAGCGGTATGAAGGCAAAAAGGGGGAAGGGATGATCCCGATAGGAAAGGGACCGGCGATCGATTTCGAGCATGGCCTCGTCGATCTCAACCATGGCGGCGGTGGTCGCGCCATGGCGCAGTTGATCGAGGAATTGTTCATCGCCGCTTTCGACAATCCTCTGTTGCGTCAGGGAAACGATCAGGCCTGCTTCCCCGTCGCCGAAGGCCGCATGGTGATGACCACCGACGGCTATGTCATCTCGCCCATGTTTTTCCCCGGCGGGGATATCGGATCGCTGGCGGTCCATGGCACTATCAACGATGTCGCCATGGCGGGAGCCCAGCCGGTCGCCTTGTCGGCCTCCTATATCATCGAAGAAGGTCTGCCTTTGGCCGATCTCAGGCGTGTGGTCTTATCGATGGCCCGGGCGGCGCGGGATGCGGGCGTGCCGATCGTCACCGGCGATACCAAGGTGGTCGAGCGGGGCAAGGGCGATGGGCTGTTCATCACCACCACCGGCATCGGGCGGGTTCCGCCGGGCGTCGTCATTTCGGGCGACCGGGCGCAGCCGGGGGACGCCATCCTGATTAGCGGCACCATGGGCGATCATGGCATGGCGGTGATGAGCCGGCGCGAAAATCTGGGTTTCATGACCGGGCTGGTATCGGATTCCGCTGCCTTGCACACTCTGGTCGCGGCGATGGTCGCGGTTGCTCCCGGCATCCATGTTCTGCGCGATCCCACGCGAGGCGGACTGGCTTCGACCTTGAATGAGTTAGCGGTCCAGTCCGGCGTCGGCATGCTGATCCGCGAGGCGGCGATCCCGGTCCGGGACTCCGTTGCCGGAGCCTGCGAACTTCTGGGGCTGGACCCGCTCTATGTCGCCAATGAAGGCAAGTTGATTGCCATCTTGCCGATGGAACAGGCTGAAACCCTGCTCTCGGTCCTGCGCGCCCATCCCCTGGGACAGGATGCCGCCATCATCGGCCATGTGACCGCCGAAGACCCCGGATTGGTGCAGATGGACACGAAATTCGGCGGACGCAGAATCGTGGATTGGCTTGCTGGAGAACAACTTCCAAGAATCTGTTAAAAATTCCCCTTAACACTCCGGGGCAGACGGAAACAGAAGAGGAATGCTACAAGACAGATCCGAAACCATCAGCGAAGAGAGGTCACGCGCATGAAAGCCCTTGCCGCCGCCGTCATCCTGATCGCCTTGGGCATGACGGGCTGCACCGGCAGTCCTATGAGTCCCAATTCCCGGAGCGACGGGGGCACGGTTCAGCCCAGCTTCAGCCTGTTCTCGGACATCCCCGTTCCGGCGGGGGCCAGCATGGATATGGAACGATCCCTGTTATTAGGCACAGGCGATCTTTGGACCGGCAGGCTGGTTTTTTCCACCAACAACGGCCATGGCCGCGTGTTCGATTTCTATAAAACGGAAATGCCCGGTTTCGGCTGGCAGGAAATCACCTCGGTGCGGGCCTCGATCAGCATCCAGACCTGGAAGCGGGGTCCCCGCGTGGCGACCATTCAGATCCGCGATTCGCTGTTTTCGACCGAGGTCATCCTGACCATGGCCCCGATGGAAGGCACGGCCTCGGCCATGCCTTCCGGGATGTCATCATCCGCGCCGGTGTCGGTTCGTCCCTTGTAACCGGCAATCAGAACGGCAGTTGCACGGCATAGTCGGAAACCGGCAGGACCGTCTTGATCAACCCTCGTTCCTTCAGAAAAGCGGCGAAGCGGGCATAACGGGCCGAATCCAGCCCCGCCGGGGCGGTGAACAGGCGCGGCAGCGTATCGGCCCAGGCGCGGCGGTTCAGTTCGTCATCCAGATCCTTGTGATGAGCAATGAACAGCGTCCAGGCTTCGTCGGGATGGTTGGCGATATAAAGGGTCGCTTTTTCCAGCGCATCGACGAAGCGACGCAGACGCGGGTCATTGACCCTGTCCTTATGCGCCAGCAGGATCAGCTCGTCATAGACCGGCACGCCTTCTTCCTCGGGGAAGAAAGCACGGCCCGGGTGACCCTCTAGCGCCATCTGGCTCAATTCAAAATTGCGGAACGAACCGATCACGGCATCGACCTGTCCGCTGATCAGAGACGGCGAGAGCGAGAAATTGACGTTGATCAGCTGGACATCGCTGGCTTTCAGCCCGTTATGCTGCAACATCGCCATCAGAACGGCGTCCTCGAAGCCGGGGACGGAATAGCCGATACGCTTTCCTTTCAGATCCTTGATGGTCTTGATCGGGCCGTCCTGCTTGACCAGCAGGATGTTGAGCGGTGTGCCGACCAGGGTGGCGACGCGCCGGAGCGGCAACCCTTCCCCAACCTGGACATGAAGCTGCGGCTGATAACCGACACCAAGATCGGCCTTGCCGGCGGCGACCAGCTTGGGCGCGTCGTTGGGATCGGCTGGCGCGATTAGGTCAACATCCAGCCCGGCTTCGGCGAAATAACCCTTTTCCTGGGCGACGACCAGCGCGGCATGATCGGGATTGACGAACCATTCCAGAATCACGGTCAACTTGTCCGCCGCCTGGACGGGTAACGAAAAAGCGAGTCCAGCCGTCAGCGCCAGGGCCGCAAGCAAAGGTTTTTTCATGGATGTCTCCTGTTTTGGAGGATGATTCAGGAACCTGATTCGGAAAAAAGATTGTCGGCCTGCCACGGGATGGCGCGGCGCAAGAGCATGTCCACGGCGAGGTACAGCCCGACCGAGAACAGGGCCAGAGTGAGCAATGCTGCAAAGACCAGGGGGATCTGCATGCGCGCATTGGCTTGCAGCATGAGATAGCCGAGCCCCGCGCTGGACCCGACCCACTCGCCGATCACCGCGCCGATCGGAGCAACGGCGGTCGCCACCCTAAGACCGGAAGCCAGGGCGGGCAGCGCTGCGGGCAGGCGAATCCGGATCAGGATCGACAGGGGCCGGGCGTTCATCGTTCGCGCCAGTTCGACCCAGCCGGAATCGGCGCGCCGCAACCCGTCGAGAAAGGCGGTGGCGACGGGAAAGAAGATGACGATCACCGACACGGCGACCTTGGAGGCCAGGCCATAGCCCAGCCACAGCACCAGGATCGGGGCCAGGGCGAAAACCGGGATCGCCTGGCTGACGACCAGGACCGGCAATATCCAGCGGAACAGGCGCGATGACGACGCCATCAGCAGGGCGGTGCCGATTCCCATCACCGCGCCAAGCAAAAGGCCCAGCAGGATCTCGGCAAAGGTGATCCAGGCATGATCCATGATGATCGGCAGCCGCTCCCACCAGATTCTGGCCACCGGCAGGGGACCGGGCAGGATATAGCTGGCCCCGCCGACGGCCATCGCGGCCAACTGCCACAAAACGATCAGCCCGAAGGGAATGAGGAGATAAGATAGCCTTTTCACGATGCGTCCGCCGCCAGTCCGGCCAGAAGCGCGCCCTGGGCTTTCAACAGTTCCGGGTCGGACACATCGCGCGGCGTCGGTCCTTCGGGCGTCAGGATGCGGGAAAAGCGGGCCGGGCGTCCGCTCATGACCAGGATGCGATGCCCCAGCCGCAGGGCTTCCAGCGGATCGTGAGTGACCAGAAAGACGGTTCGTCCGGCCAGACGTTCGGCGGCCAAATTCTGCAAGCGCAGCCGGGTCACGGCGTCCAGCGCCGAAAACGGCTCGTCCATCAGGATGACCGGGCGGTTTTCGACCAGGGTGCGGGCCAATGCGGCGCGCTGGCGCATTCCGCCCGACAGAGTGCGGGGAAAGGCTTGGGCCGCATTGCCCAGGCCGAGCGTATCCAGCAGCTCCCGCGCTTCGTCCAGCGGCGGGGGTTCGCCGCGCAAACGGAACCCCAGCACGGCGTTATCCAGCACCGACAGCCAGGGCAGCAGCAGGTCTTGCTGGGCCATGAACGCGTAGCGGCCGGACAAAGGCTTGCCATCGTCGCAGGCGACCTTTCCTTGTGCATCGGGGGTAAGGCCCGCGATCAAGCGCAGCAAGGTGGATTTGCCGACGCCCGAAGGGCCTAAAAGGCAGGTGCATTGTCCGGCGGGCAGGCCGAGATCAAGATCCTCGAACAGGAATCGGCCTTCATAAGCCAGCCTGGCCGCATGGACGGCAATGCCGGGGGCGGGGAAATGAGAAGAAGGCGAATTGGATCGGTCAGGCATCGTCCGCGTCCCTACGCCGGTATGATCCGGATCAGGTTCCCGGGGTCGTTCGCCAAAATGCGAGCCTCTCAGCCGGATTGCCGGCTCCCCCCGCTTGAATTCGATTAGTATTGCTGGGGCATGGCTGAAAGGCAAGACCCAGGAATGGGCGGCGTCATCCCCCTTGACGGCTATGGGCCTTTTGCGCCTAGCCTGAGAAAGACGGCAACTAAGAACGGTTTATGGCGATGGGACGAAGGGTTGCGGCATGTCTGGCGGCGCTGTTATGGCTGACCGCCGCTAATGCGGAGGCGATGGAGACTGGCCGAACGATCGTTCGAACCCAGGATGGCCGCACGATTTCCTTTGCGGTCGAACGGGCGGCCAATGATGAGGAACGCATGGCCGGGCTGATGAACCGGAAGGAGTTGGCCACGAATTCAGGCATGATTTTCGATTTCGAGAACAACAGCGTCGTCGTCATGTGGATGAAAAACACCCTCATTCCCTTGGATATGCTGTTCATTACCGCCGAAGGCCGTATTTCGGGCATTGCCAGGAACGCGGTGCCTTTGTCCCTGGAACGGATCGCGGCACCCGGTCCTGTGCGCTATGTACTTGAGATAAAAGGTGGTGTGGCCGAAAAGTTGGGAATACGCCCCGGCGACCGGGTGGAACCGTTCGTTCCATCGCCCTGAGAAATCGGCGCGTCTCCATCTCTGACGGTCTCCGAGAAATATGGCGAGGAGTCCGAAATCGCCCAGTCTTGATCCAAGACACAAGCTATTGCTGCATTCCCTTCCAGTCCTGGCAATCAAGGTGCCGGGTCTGGGATTTGCGTTATTCCGGATTTATTGCATTCTTTATTGACCGTTCGATGCCGTTCGTTTATTCCTGAAATAATCGTTCGGTAATGTTCCGATCCTGTCCGCTTCCAAGATGGCGTTTCGGAGCGTCCGGACTTGGCCAGCCATTTAGATGGCTTACCAAGAAGGGATGGGTCCGATGCCGCAAGCCACCTTTTCCCGTGAACAGCTTGTCGAACGACTAGCGCAGGTCTTTCGCCGTCATGGCTATGAAGGCGCCAGTATGACGCGGATCGCCGCCGCGACTGGCTTGGGCCGCGCCAGTCTTTATCATCATTTTCCCCTGGGCAAGGAACAGATGGCCGAAATGGTGATCGAGGCCACCCGGATTTGGTTCGAGGAAAAGGTGTTCGTGCCGCTCGAAGGCAACCAGCCGCCCCGTCAACGTCTGTCGGCGATGCTGGCGGTCCTATCGGACTATTACGATTGCGGAAGGATGGCGGGGATGCCGCTGGTGACAGCGGTGTGCGAGGATCGGGATCGTTTCGCCGAATCGATCCGTTCTTTCTATGCGCGCTGGATCGCCACGATGACGCAGCTTTTGACCGATGCAGGCCTGGCCCGCGACATCGCGGCCCGGCGGGCTCATGACGGTGTCGAACGGATCGAAGGGGCCGTAGTCGTCGTTCGCGCCACGTCCAACGCGTATGCGTTCGTCCGAATGGCCGAGGAATTGCCCGATCAGCTTTTGGCTGGCGCGGATCGCGCCGCCGTCTGGACGGTGCGCAACCGTTTTTCTCCTCTATCGCGGGAGCCTCAGCCGGCGCGTCTTACCGGCTGAGGTTCTGCGTTCTATCAGGGCGCGTCTTCCCCGTCGGGGGCGTCGATGCCCAGATCGTCCCAATTTTCCTTCATCGCATGATCGAGCAGCCCGGTCAGAGCCTCTTCGGGCATATCGCGGGTGATGAAAACGATCCGGGTGCGCCGGTCGTCGTCGGGCCATTCCGGCAAGGCGACGACGTCATGGAACAGATGCTGTACGCCATGCACCACCAGCGGCTTGTCCTGGCCCTGCGCGTTCACGATTCCTTTGACGCGCAGCAGGTTCTCTCCGCGCGTGGCGATCAGAAATTCCAAAGTCATGAGCAAAGCCGCCCAAGGCACTGGCCGGTCATAGGTCACAACGAAGGAAGAAATGCCCGAATTATGGCGGGATTCGCCTTCCTCATGGCCGTGATGCTCATGTTCGTGATCATGGTCGCAGTCGGGGCCGCATTCATGCCCGTGATGGTGGTGATGGTGATGTCCGTGGGCTTTTTCTTCTTGTTCGCGGTAGGCTTCCTCGTTCAGCCAGCGCGCGACGTCGGGGATGCGCGACGCGCCGTCGAACAGGCCGCAGCCCAGGATATCCTCGGGCGCGACACGGCCGTGAGAGACCTCGATTATCCGTGCGCCGGGATTGAGATGCTTGAGGCGCTCGCGCAGAAGCCTGACTTCCTCAGGTGCGGCCAGATCAAGCTTGGACAGCAGCAACCGGTCGGCCACGGCGGCCTGTTTCACCGATTCGGGGTTATGGTCCAGCGTCGTGCGGCCATTGACCGCATCAACCGAACAAATCAGCCCGTCCAGGCGGTAACTATTGGCCAGCAGGGGGTCCGTCATCAGGGTGTGGATGATCGGGGCCGGATCGGCAAGGCCGGTTGTCTCGATCAGCACGCGATGGAAATAGGGGATTTCTCCCTTGGCCCGCTTGATGAACAGATCGCGCATGGCCGTGACCAGATCGCCGCGCACGGTGCAACAGAGGCAGCCTGAATCCAGCAGGACGATATCCTCGGCCAACGGGCGGACCAGAAGATGATCGATCGCCACCTCACCGAACTCATTGATCAGGACCGCGCAGTCGGACAAGCCGGGCTGTTCCAGCAGATGGTTCAAAAGTGTCGTTTTGCCCGATCCCAGAAAACCCGTCAGAACCGTGACGGGAATGGCTTGGGCGGCTTCCGCTTGAAGGTCTCGGGTCATTTTCCATAAAGCTCCGCAGGAGAGACGAGGGGAGGGGCGTTTTCGCTTAAAGTTCCGTCCCGGACGCTCGTGTAAAAGCAGCTCCGATGGCCGGTATGGCAGGCGGCGCCCTTCTGATCGACCAGCAGCAGCACGGTGTCGCCATCGCAATCGATGCGCATCTCGATCAGGGTCTGTTCCTGGCCCGAGCTTTCGCCCTTGCGCCACAACTGCCTGCGCGAACGGGAATAATAGCAGACCCGGCCGGAATTCAGCGTCTCGCTCAAGGATTGCGCATTCATCCAGGCCATCATCAGCACTTCGCCGCTGTCATGCTGCTGGGCGATCGCGGGAACCAGCCCGTCGGCGTTGAAGCGGACGGCATCGAGAACCTGTTGAATTCCGTTCACGAATCCTCTCCTTGCCGGGGTGTTTCTCGCACGCAAAGGAATGGACCGGGGAGCCGGCGCTGTCAACCCGAACTGCATGACTTTCGCGGCGCGGACGATTGTTCTAAACTGAGCGAAATGACGATACGCCCGACCCCATTCCCATCACCATCGCATGACCATGACAATTGCGTGCGCGACGCGCTCGACGCCGCGGAAAGCCAATGCCGCCGCCGCGGCGCCCGGTTGACGGCGTTACGCCGGCGCGTGCTGGAACTGGTCTGGACCAGTCACGAACCCATCGGGGCCTACGCCATGCTGGGTATGCTGCGCCAGGAAGGCTACGCCGCAGCCCCTCCCACGGTCTATCGTGCGCTTGATTTTCTGCTGGAACATGGGTTGGTTCACAGGCTGGAACGGATGAACGCCTTTGTCGGCTGCTGTCGTCCCGAAACGCCGCACAGCGCCCAGTTTCTGATCTGTGTCCAGTGCGGGCGGGTGGCGGAGCTGAACGATGCGGCGATCGACAAAGCGGTGGCGCGCGGGGCTGCGCGTTTGGGCTTTTCGGTCCGGGGGCAGACGATCGAGATCGAAGGGATGTGCGCCGATTGCGAGGCGCGGGTGGCGGAGCAGGTCTGAAGGCCGGAAACCCTAGGGACCGGGTGGGCCTGAGTTTATGCCCATTTCGAAGGGATGATCGTCGGGATCGGGTGGCGGGTCGATGACGGCTTCGCTGTCCTTGTCGAACGAGCGGTAGCGCGGAGCCTGGTCGATCAAGGCGTGAAGCAGGGATTCCGCTTCGATGGCGCCGGTATGGATCGAATCTTCCCCATCGCCGCTTTCCGCCAGATAATCCTTGGCCTCCTCGATGGCGCGCAGCATTTCCTCGAACATCTCCGCCGAGCCATAGGGCAGGCCGTTGCCCTGGGTCAATCGGTCCTCCCACACCTTGAGCAGGCTGCATGTGGTCGCGGTCGCCAACCGGAGCACGGCCAGACGCAATGTATGGTAGTGCGTTTCCAATTCATCGCGGTCGTTCCACCATAGAGACAAGCCCAGTCGTTCGGGCAGAGTAAGCGTCTCCTCGATCATGGCGCACAGAATTTGGGATTCTTCGACCCGCTTCAGAAACAGAAGAAAGAAATTTTTGAACCGGCCGTAGTTCTCGGGATCGAAGTGATCGAATTCCCCGGCCGATTGTGTCAGTTGTGACAAATCCTCCAGCCTTTCGGCCAGTCCGGTGATATAGACGCGCGCGTCGTGGCGGATTCGTTCGCTGGCGGTTGCCTGTCCTTTGTCGAGAACCATATGTGAAATCCTGTCTTTCCAGGAGCTTTCAGGCCCGCGATCGAAAGAAAATCAGCCCCCCGGCACCCTGGAGAGGTTCACACGGGACTGATATGACGGCGGTCACACTTTTTGACCGGCAATGCTGGACAAACGCTCGAATCCCCGTTCCAGATCGGCAATCAGATCGGACAGATCCTCAAGACCGGTATGGACGCGCAAGGTGGGGCCTTCGGTTCGCCAGGGCCGGACGGTACGCTTGATCTTGCCCGTCGTGGGGATGATCAGGCTTTCAAATCCGCCCCAGCTATAGCCTAGTCCGAAATGGTCCAATCCGTCGATAAACGCCTTGACCGCCTGTTCGGAGCAGGGGCGAAGCTCCAGCGCGAACAAGCCGCATGCGCCGGTGAAGTCGCGCCGCCACAGCGCATGGCCGGGGTCCTGGGGCAAAGCAGGATGAAACACCCGCGCCACTTCCGGGCGCTGAGACAGCCATGAGGCCAGGGCGAGACCGGATTCCTGATGCTGGCGCAGCCGGACCGGCAGAGTTCTAAGGCCGCGCAGGCCGAGATGGACCTCGGCCGAACCCGGCGCGTTGCCCGACAGCGCCACCCAGCTTTTCAAGGTCTTCCATAGCGCTTTGTCGGCGCAGGTGATCGTACCCAGCATGGCATCGGAATGGCCGACGATGAATTTCGTCGCAGCCTGTATAGATATGTCAACACCATGTTTTAGTGCATTGAAAAATAAAGGTGTTGCCCAGGTGTTATCCATGGCCACCAGGACGCCTGCAGCGTGGGCGGCAGCCACGATAGCGGGGATGTCCTGAATCTCGAAGGTCTGTGATCCCGGTGATTCAGTAAAAATCAAACGGGTATTGGGGCGGATCAAATCCGCAATTTCGGCCCCGATCAACGGGTCGTAATAGGTCGTCTCTACCCCCATGCGGGCGAGATGACGGTCGCAGAAATTGCGCGTCGGGAAATAGACGGAATCGCTGACCAGGACATGATCGCCTTGCACCAGCACAGCGCTCAAGACCGTGGTGATGGCCGCCAGCCCCGATCCGGTCGCAATGGTGCGGTATCCGCCTTCCAAGGCGCAGACGGCTTCCTCGAAGGCAAAGCTGGTCGGGGTGCCGTAACGGCCGTAACGCATGCCGTCGAAGGGATGGCTTTCACCCTCTTCCAGCGCGTCCACGCTGGGATAGACGACGGTCGAGACATGATAAACCGGTACATTGACCGCCCCGTGATTTTCTTCGGGATGGCGGCCTGCCTGGATGGCGGTTGTATCTGGCTTCATGATCCGGCCTCGTCGCCGATGACCGCGGGCGTGTCCTCGGCCATGCCCCATTCGGCCCAGGAGCCGTCATAGATCGCCACGCTGTCATGACCCAAGAGATAGAGCGCGAAGGCCAACATGCTGGCGGTTACGCCCGAACCGCAGCTTGCGACGATAGGGCGGTTGGGATCGAGCCCGGTGGCGGCGAATCGCGCCGCCAGAAATTCCGTGGGCAGGAAACGCATGGTTCCCGGATTGATCAGCTCGTCCCAGGGCAGGTTCCGGCTGCCCGGAATATGCCCGACCTTGATGTGCGGCCAGGGTTCGACGGCCTCGCCCCGGAAACGCTCGGCAGAACGGGCGTCCAGGACCTGTTCTTTGCCGCTGGAAAGATTGGCCATCATCTCCGCCTTGCTCCGGATCAGGGCCGGCGTCGGGACTGGCCGGAAGACGGAAGGAGCAGATATGGCGGGCTCTTGCGTTTCGACGGGGCGTCCCTCGGCTTGCCAAACCGGAAAGCCGCCATCCAAGAGCGCGATGTCGTCATGGCCGAACAGGCGGAAAGTCCACCAGACCCTGGCCGCCGCCGCCGCGCCGGCCGAACGGTCATAGACCACCAGCCGATGCCCGCTGCCCAGACCCAGGGCCTCGACGCCGGCGGCGAAAGACGCCGCGTCCGGGGCCATGTGCGGCAAAGGCCGGCTGTGATCGGCGATGGCGTCGATGTCGAAGAAAACCGCGCCGGGGATATGCCCCTCAAGATAATCGTCCCGTCCGGCCAGGCCATGGCTGGGATGATGCCAGCTTGCATCGATGATCCGCACGGATGGATCGTTCCCGTGCTCGGCCAGCCAGGCGGTGCTGACCAGGGCGTCAGGATTGGCGTAGGGCGTCATGATGGGCTGTTCTCCGATGAAAAGGCGTGGTCTGTCGAATCATTCTAGAATGTCACGAGGTCCAGCGTTTGCGCAATTCCTCGCGGTTCAGGGCCAGCCATTGCAGGGCGATGATGGCCGTGGCGTTGACGATCCTCCCCTGGGCCAGCCAGCCGATGGCTTCGGCGGCGGGAACGGCCAGAGTGCGGATATCCTCGTTTTCCTCGACCAGCCCATGGGTGCCCGACAGGGTGCGGATATCGATCCGTCCGCAATAGAGCTGCAGGGTTTCCGATGAGCCGCCCGGCGTGGCCAGATAGCGGCAGACAGGGATCAGATCGATCGGATCGGTGCCCGATTCTTCCTGGCACTCCCGGATGGCGACGTTTTCAGGCGATTCGTCCTCCTCGATGATGCCGGCGACCACCTCGATCAGCCAGGGTTCCCAACCCGCCGCCAATGCGCCGGGACGGAACTGTTCGATCAGCCCGACCATGTCGGCGTCTGGATCGTAGAGCAGGATACCGACGGCATGGCCGCGCTCGAAGATTTCACGGGTCATGATCCCGGTCCAGCCACCGGCATAAGTCCGGTGGCGCAGGCGGTATCGATCGATGCGGAAATAGCCCTGGAACACCGTTTTCTTTTCTATGATATCAACGTCTTTTGTCATTTTTATTCGTGTTCTGTTTAAGGGGTTTCAAGGCTGGCACGTTCAGGACCGCATGGCGGCTTCCGGGTTCTCGCCGGGAATCGGCGTGCTGGTCGCGCGCCCTGAAGATGGCGGCGCGCCATAGGGCAGGCTCACCCCGCATTCAGGACAGAAGAACCGGCCATTGTCCGAAGACAGAGCTTCATATTGCAGGATCGATTTCACGGCTTTCTGATAGCAGGCCGGACATAAGGCGTGATGCGGCTCGCCTTTGGCGCACTCTTCCTTCAGGGAATAGAGAAACAGACCGGGCGGAAGCCTTTCCAAGGTATAGCGCGCCTTTTCCGTCTCCCATGCCTGGGCCGCGCGGGCTTTTTCCTCTAACGCCCGGCATTGGCGCTCCTGAGCGTTCAAAATCTCTTCGACATCAAGCAGAGCGGACAGAGCCTCG
>JAYFRE010000023.1:0-2440 GCA_034926235.1 Rhodospirillaceae bacterium | reverse complement strand
ACACATGACTGTACCCCGTATTCTTATTCTTCTCGTTCTCCTGCTGGTCGCGGCGGGAGCCGTGGCCGTGTTCATTCTGGACAACGCCCCCCCCACCTCCCGAGTGGAAAAGGTTATCCCCGATGACCGCTTCCAGCGCTGACGACCTATTCCGGACAGCCGCCGCCAAAGCGGCGTCCGCCCTCGCCCTGGTTTTTCTGCTGGCCGCGCCCCCATCCTGGGCCGAGACCAGCGGTCCTACCATGCTTCTACCGGACTCCGAACGGTCCCCGCCGTCCGGCGGCATCCAGACGCCGGCCCCGGCCCGCGCCTCGGATTCGGTGCTGTCCCCCACTCCGATCCGGACGCAGGAATTGGGACTGCCCGACATCAACGCCATCGGCGTCCCCGACCCCTATGGCAGCGGGTTGGGGGTGGAGATGTGGGCCGGATCATCGATCGACCTGGTCCGTAAGGTTCTGCCCATCCTGCCCGGAGCCGCGCCATCGCCGGCAATGCACCGGCTGGAACGGCGCTTTCTGCTCTCCGCCGCCACCCCGCCGCAAGGACGGTCTCCGGACCCGGCCTGGCTGATCCGGCTGCGCGCCGGCGGCCTATGGTCGATGGGCGATACCGACGCTGTCCTTTCTTTGCTGAAAACCGTCCCGGATAGCGCTTTGCCGGGGGATTTGCGCCGTCTGATGGTCGACGCCGCCCTGCTCGCCGACGACCGCGCCACCGCCTGTGGCGCACGCGATTCCTTGCGCGCCGCCATGCCCGAGGATCCTTATCCCGAAAAGCTCCAGGTCTATTGCCAGATCGCCAAGGGCGAGGTGCAGGAGGCCATGCTGGGCGTCGATCTTTTGCGCGAACGCGCGCTCGACGATCCGCTGTTCTTTGCCGCCGCCGATGCCTCCGCCGGAATCGGTGCGGGAAGCCGGCCCGACAAGAATTGGGGCTCGGCCTCGGCGCTCGATCTCGCCATGTTCCGTCTCGCCAACCTGCCGATTCCGGAATCGGCCCTGCGCTACATCCAGCCCATGGCCCTAATTCGGGCGGTAGCGCTGACGCCCTCGGCCGACATCGCCGCCCGCCTGGCGGCGGCGGAACGAGCCGCGGCCACAGGCACCCTAGACACCGCTCTTTTAAGCCAAGTCTATGAAAGCGTGACCTTCACCCCGAAGGAATTGGACGCTCCGGCCCCGGACGCGACGGCGCGCGGCCGCGCCCTTTTGTACCGGGCCGCCGCACGCCAGACCTCGTCCGCCGCCAAAGCCGGCCTTATCGCCAAGGCTCTGGATACGACCGGACGGGACTATCTCCTCGCCGCCCGGCTTTACGCGCCCCAGATTGCCGCCATCGCGCCCGCGCCGCAATTGGCCGGCTTCGCCCCCGGCGCGGCGCGGGCGCTCTTTGCCGCCGGGTTCAAGAACGAGGCGCAGGGCTGGGCACAGCTCGCCCGCGGCCAAGCAACGTCCGATCCCGCCATCGCCGCCCGGAACGCATCCCTGTGGGTCGTGCAGGCGATCGCCGCCCCCGGCGCTGAAAACCCGGTTCCCGAGCAGGCATTGGCGGAATGGCGCAAGGCCGCCGACGCCCTGCCGGCAGAATTCCGCCAGCGCCGTCTGGCCGTGGCCTATGGGGTGCTGGCTGCCTTCGGGCGCAAGGTTCCGGCCGAGGATTGGCTGCCCTTGTTCGACGGCCCGATCCAGGCGGCCCACCCCGGAGCCAGCGCCGCCGTCTGGCATGGGCTGCGCCTGGCGGTCGAGAATATGCGCCAAGGCGAAACCGTGCTGATGACGTTGTTGTCCCTGGGCGGAGACGGGCTGGACAAGATCGATGCCGCCGATCTTTACCGGGCGGTCGCGGCGTTGCGCCTGATCGGTCTGGAGGATGATGCGCGCGCCCTGGCGGTCGAAGCCGCCATCGTCAATGGCGCATGACGGCGAACGGCATGTCGAAGCTTTCCTCGAAATGATGGTGGCCGAGCGCGGCCTGGCTCCCAACAGCCAGGCCGCTTATTGCCGCGATCTCGACGATTTCGCCGAATTTCTGGCCCCGACGCCGGTTCACCGGGCCGAAGAACGCGACATCGCCGCCTATATGGGGGACCTGGCCGCACGCGGCATGGCTCCGCGCACCGCCGCCCGCAAACTGTCCTGCCTGCGCCAATTCCACGCTTTCCTGTTCGCCGACGGCATCCGCGCAGACAATCCCGCCGCCGGCCTGGACAGTCCCCGGCTGGGCCGCCCTTTGCCCAAGCATCTTTCGGAAGCCGAAATCACGGCGTTGCTGGATGCCGCCCGCGCCAGCGAGGCTATGAGCGGGCGACGCATCCTGACCATGCTGGAGCTTCTTTACGGTACCGGATTGCGTGTTTCCGAGCTTTTATCCTTGCCGCTTTCGGCGGTGGCGCGGGCCGGGGACGGGCTGATCGTGCGCGGCAAGGGCGGCAAGGAAC
>JAYFRE010000070.1:0-2107 GCA_034926235.1 Rhodospirillaceae bacterium | reverse complement strand
GGCGTTTTGTATCGTTTGAAAAACAAGGGTTTGTGAGAGAGGATCGAATGAGCACTTCCTCGGCTCTGATGGCCGGCAAGAAAGGCCTGATCATGGGTGTCGCCAACGACCGCTCGATCGCTTGGGCGATCGCCCAGGCGGCCAGCAGCCATGGCGCCGAACTCGCCTTCACCTATCAGGGAGAGGCGCTGGAAAAACGCGTTCGTCCACTGGCTCAAAGCCTGGGCAACGATTTCCTGATGCCCTGCGACGTCACCGACGAAGACAGCATGGACGCCGTTTTCGCCACCCTGAAGGAACGCTGGGGCCGGCTGGATTTCCTGCTGCACGCCATCGCTTATTCCGACAAGGACGAGCTCAAGGGAAAATATCTCGACACCACCGCCGGGAACTTCGCCCGCACGATGGAGATTTCCTGCTATTCCTTCACCGCTTTGGCGCGCCGCGCCTCGGAACTGATGGATGATAGCGGCTCGATGGTCACGCTGACCTATTACGGCGCCGAGCGGGTCATGCCCCACTACAACGTCATGGGCGTGGCCAAGGCAGCGCTGGAAGCGTCGGTGCGTTATCTCGCCGTCGATCTGGGCGGGCGGAACATCCGCGTCAACGGCCTGTCCGCCGGTCCGATGAAGACCCTGGCCGCGTCGGGCGTCGGTGATTTCCGCTACATCCTGAAGTGGAACCAGTATAACTCACCCTTGAAGCGCAACGTCACCCAGGACGATGTCGGCCGAGCCGGCGTCTATCTGCTGTCCGATCTGTCGAGCGGCGTCACCGGCGAGATTCATCATGTCGATTGCGGCTATCACGTCGTCGGCATGAAGGCCGTCGACGCGCCGGACATCTCGGTGGTCTGATCCGGTCATGGCGGGCAACGGGTTCGGCACGCTGTTTCGTTTCACCACCTTCGGCGAAAGCCATGGCCCCGCCATCGGCTGCGTCGTCGATGGCGTGCCGCCCGGCATCCCCCTGACCGAGGACGATATCCAGCCCTGGCTGGATAAACGCCGGCCCGGCCAGTCCCGATTCACCACCGGACGTCACGAAGCCGACCGGGTCCGGATCTTGTCCGGCACCTACGAGGGACAGACGACCGGCACGCCCATCGGGCTTTTGATCGAAAACCAGGATCAGCGCTCCCACGATTACGACGCCATCGCGCACGCCTTCCGCCCCGGCCATGCCGATTACACCTATTGGGCCAAATATGGTCTGCGCGATCCGCGCGGCGGCGGACGCGCCTCGGCCCGCGAAACCGCGATGCGGGTCGCCGCCGGAGCCGTCGCCCGCAAGGTGCTGGACACTCTTCTGGGGCCGGTCTCGATCCGGGGCGCAATGGTGGCGATGGGGTCCCACGCCATTGACCGCGCCCGCTGGAATTGGCGCGCCGTCAATGAAAACCCGTTTTTCTGCCCCGACGCCGTCGCCGCGTCGGAATGGGAAGAGTATCTGACCGCGATCCGCAACGCCGGCTCGTCGATCGGCGGCGTCATCGAGATCGAGGCCGACGGCATCCCGGTCGGGTTGGGCGAACCGGTCTATGACCGGCTGGACGCAGATCTCGCCAAGGCATTGATGAGCATCAACGCGGTCAAGGGCGTCGAAATCGGCGACGGTTTCGCCGCCGCCTCGCTGAGGGGTGAGGAAAACGCCGACGAAATGCGCATGCAGGACGGCAAACCCGTTTTCCTGTCCAACCATGCCGGCGGCATTCTGGGCGGCATTTCGACCGGCCAGACGATCCGCGCCCGCATCGGCGTCAAACCCACCAGCTCGATCATGATCGAACGGCGCACGGTGGACGAGGACGGCCAGGAACGCGATCTCAAGACCCGAGGCCGCCACGACCCTTGCGTCGCCATCCGCGCCGTGCCGGTGGCCGAGGCGATGGTGGCCGTGACCTTGGCCGATCATCTATTGCGCCACCGCGGACAAATCGGCTTCCCGGCCCGCTAGAGTCTGCTTGATTTAGGCGGAAACATGATCGCGCTTTGGCGCGAAGCGCGGGCGGCAGCGCACTCCGCCGGGGCCTTAAACGCCCCGGGCCCCATTTTTGTTAAAATTCTGGGAGGACAAGGGGCCGAGAGCCCCTTGCCCGGGAATG
>JAYFRE010000165.1:0-6431 GCA_034926235.1 Rhodospirillaceae bacterium | reverse complement strand
CCCGCCAACGGCAAGCCGATCATCGTGCCCAGCCAGGACATCGTGCTCGGCATCTATTACATCACCATGGACCGCGACGGGGAACCGGGCGAGGGCAAGGCCTTCACCGACGTCAAGGAAATCGAGGCGGCTTTGGGCGCGGGGGTGATTACCCTGCACACCAAGATCAAATGCCGCTACCACACGGTGAACGAGAAGAACGAGCCGATCACGGTTCGGGTCGACACCACCGCGGGCCGCATGCTGCTGTCGGAAATCCTGCCGCGCCATCCGGACATTCCTTTCGCGCTGATCAACCGGCTGTTGACCAAGAAGGACATCCAGAACGTCATCGACAGCGTCTACCGCCATTGCGGTCAGAAAGAGACGGTGATTTTCGCCGACCGGATCATGGGGCTGGGCTATGCCCACGCCTGCCGCGCCGGCATTTCCTTCGGCAAGGACGATCTGGTCATCCCGGCCTCGAAGGCGGTCATGGTCGCCGAGACCGAGCAGCGGGTGAAGGAATATGAACAGCAATACCAGGACGGCCTGATCACCCAGGGCGAGAAATACAACAAGGTCGTCGATGCCTGGTCGAAATGCACCGACGATGTCGCCGACGCGATGATGAAGGAAATCAGCCGTCAGGAAGCCGGCAAGCCGATCAACTCGGTCTATATGATGGCTCATTCGGGCGCGCGCGGTTCGGCGGCCCAGATGAAGCAGTTGGCCGGGATGCGCGGTCTGATGGCCAAGCCCTCGGGCGAGATCATCGAGACGCCGATCATTTCGAACTTCAAGGAAGGTCTGACCGTGTTGGAGTACTTCAACTCCACCCACGGCGCCCGTAAGGGTCTGGCCGATACGGCCTTGAAGACGGCGAACTCGGGTTACCTGACCCGCCGCCTGGTCGATGTCGCCCAGGACGCGATCATCGTTCAGGAAGATTGCGGCACCAACCGCGGTCTGACTGTGTCGCCGGTGGTCGATGGCGGCGAAGTCATCGCCACGCTGGGTGAGCGCATCCTGGGCCGGACGGCGTCGCGCGATGTGCTGCATCCGGTCACGGGTGAAGTCCTGTGCGAGGCGGGCGATCTGATCGACGAAACGCTGGTCGAGGTCATCGAGACGGCCGGTGTCGAAACCGTCGGCATCCGCTCGGTTCTGACCTGCGAATCGGAAGTCGGTATCTGCGCCGCCTGCTATGGCCGCGATCTGGCGCGCGGCACGCGCGTCAATGTCGGCGAGGCGGTGGGCGTCATCGCCGCTCAGTCGATCGGCGAGCCGGGCACGCAGCTGACCATGCGTACGTTCCACATCGGCGGCGCGGCGCAGCGCGGCGCGGAACAGTCGAACATCGAATCGGCCTTCGACGCCACGGTTCAGCTTTTGAACCGCAGCGTGGTGACCAATTCGGCGGGACAGCTGGTGCTGATGTCGCGCAACGCCGAAATGGTGCTGTTCGACGCCAATGGCCGCGAAAAGGCGCGCCATCGCGTTCCCTACGGCGCCAAGCTGCTGGTGGATGCCGGCGCCAAGGTGACCAAGGGCACCAAGCTGGCGGAATGGGACCCCTACACTCTGCCGATTTTGACCGAGTGCGAGGGTGTGGCCCATTATGTCGATTTGGTCGAAGGCCTGTCGGTGCGCGAGGTGCTGGACGAAGCCACCGGCATCACCAGCAAGGTGGTGGTGGATTGGAAGCAGCAGCCGCGCGGTTCGGACCTTCGTCCGTTGATCACGTTGCGCGACGAAAAGGGTGAGGTGGTGCAGCTGTCCAACGGCCTGGAAGCCCGTTATTTCATGTCGGTGGACGCGATCCTGTCGGTCGAGAACGGCCAGAAGGTGAATGCCGGCGACGTGTTGGCGCGTATTCCCCGCGAATCTTCGAAAACGCGTGACATCACCGGCGGTCTGCCGCGTGTCGCCGAACTGTTCGAGGCTCGCAAGCCCAAGGATCACGCGATCATTGCCGATATCGACGGTCGCGTTGAATTCGGTAAGGATTACAAGTCCAAGCGGCGGATCCTGGTGGTCCCCGAAGATGGCGATCCGATCGAATATCTGATTCCGAAGGGCAAGCACATCTCGGTCCAGGAAGGCGATTATGTCCGCAAGGGCGATTCGCTGATGGATGGCAATCCGGTGCCGCACGACATCCTGAAAGTCATGGGTGTCGAGGCGCTGGCCAACTATCTGATCAACGAAATCCAGGAGGTCTATCGTCTCCAGGGCGTGAAGATCAACGACAAGCATATCGAAGTGATCGTCCGCCAGATGCTGCAGAAGGTGGAGATCATGGACGCCGGCGACAGCACCCTTCTGGTGGGCGAACAGGTCGATCGGCGCGATTTCGAGGCGGAGAACGCAAAGGTCATCGCCGAACAGGGACGTCCGGCCGCAGGCGTGCCGGTGCTTCAGGGCATCACCAAGGCCAGCCTGCAGACGCACTCCTTCATCTCGGCCGCGTCCTTCCAGGAAACGACCCGCGTTCTGACCGAGGCCGCTGTGTCGGGCAAGGTCGATACGCTGAACGGCCTGAAGGAAAACGTCATCGTCGGTCGTCTGATCCCCGCCGGTACCGGCGCGGTGATGAACCGGCTGCGCGAGGTTGCGGCCGAGCGCGACCGCGAACTGGAGGATGCGTCGGCAGAATCCCGGGCGGCGCTGCCGGCCGAGGAACAGCCGAGCGTTCCGCCGGCCGCCGAATAACCCTTCCGGCCCTTTCGGGACGGAGTGGAACGGATCGGGGCCCTTTCCCGTACAGGGACGGGGCCCCTTTCTTGCCGCTCTGGCGGCAAGGCGGTTCAAATGCTTTGGGGGGGCGCGGACACCCCCCTTTTTGCCGAACCCCTGGGAAACCTTGGTGTTTGGTGCGGAGGGCGATTTTTTATGTTCAAAATTCTCGAACATAAATAGTCGTTAATGTCCGCAGAGTGATGTTGAGGGGAATTTAATTTCCGGCAGCCGCCGTCGGAGAGAATCGCTTGACGCGACTTCGGCGCATCCCTATTATCCGGCCCTCTCGGGGCGCTGGTGGTAGGTCTTCCGCCTAGACGCTGCTGCCCTAAGAAATTCGACCCACAGCGAAAACGCCGCACGGGTTGGCGCAAGGTACCCGATAACAGCCCCGGAGGCCCTTGGGCTCCGCTGGGTGTTTTTTTATCGTTGCCTCGATTTGGCAAAAGGGAATGATGGATGCCGACGATTAACCAGCTGATCCGCAAGCCGCGCGCGCCGGAAGTGGCGCGCAACAAGGTGCCGGCCTTGCAGGAATGCCCGCAGAAGCGCGGCGTATGCACCCGCGTTTATACCACGACGCCGAAGAAGCCGAACTCGGCTCTGCGTAAGGTGGCTCGTGTGCGCCTGACCAACGGTTTCGAAGTGACCAGCTATATCCCGGGTGAGGGGCATAATCTGCAGGAACACTCGGTGGTGATGATCCGCGGCGGCCGCGTCAAGGATCTTCCCGGTGTCCGGTATCACATCATCCGCGGCACCCTTGATACGCAGGGCGTGAAAGATCGTCGTCAGCGCCGTTCCAAGTATGGCGCCAAGCGTCCGAAGTGAGGAGATAAAAACCAATGTCCCGCCGTCACGCCGCTGATAAGCGCGAAGTGCATCCGGACGCCAAATATGGCGACGTGGTGTTGACCAAGTTCATGAACTGCCTGATGTTCGATGGCAAGAAGTCGGTCGCCGAGGCGATCGTCTATGGCGCTCTCGACCGGATCGGGCAAAAGACCGGCCAGGATGCGATCGATCTGTTCCATTCCGCCCTGGACAATGTGAAGCCGGCCCTTGAGGTGCGTTCCCGCCGTGTCGGCGGCGCGACCTACCAGGTCCCCGTCGAGGTGCGCACCGAGCGCCGCCAGGCGCTGGCCATCCGCTGGCTGATCGACAATGCTCGCAAGCGCGGCGAAACCACCATGGTGGACCGTCTGTCCGGCGAGCTTCTGGATGCGGCGAATAATCGCGGTTCCGCTGTCAAGAAGCGCGAAGACACGCACCGCATGGCCGAGGCCAACAAGGCCTTCTCGCACTACCGTTGGTAACGGCCGGGGCCTGAAGGTTTCATCGGTATGGCTCGCGGCGTTCCTCTCGACCATTATCGTAATATCGGCATCATGGCGCACATCGTTGCGGGTAAAACGACCGTGAGCGAGAGGATTCTGTTCTATACCGGAAAGTCCCGTCATATCGGCGAAGTGCAGGATGGCACCGCGACGATGGACTGGATGGAGGAAGAACAGGAACGCGGCATCACGATTACTTCGGCCACGACCACCTGCTTCTGGAACGGGTACCGCATCAATCTGATCGACACGCCCGGCCATATCGACTTCACGGCCGAGGTCGAGCGGTCCTTGAGGGTGCTGGACGGGGCGGTTGCGGTGTTCGACGCCGTCTCCGGGGTCGAGGCTCAGTCCGAGACCGTCTGGCGGCAAGCTGATCGTTACGGCGTCCCCAGGCTGTGTTTCGTCAATAAGATGGATCGCGCCGGCGCCGATTTCGATCGGACCGTGGCGATGATCCAGAGCCGGTTGGGGGCGGAGCCCCTGGCGCTGCATCTGCCGATCGGCGCCGAAGCCGGTTTCGTCGGTCTGGTTGATCTGGTGCGGAATGCCGCGCTGGTCTGGAAGACCGAAACGCCGGGCCTGGACGCGGAAGAAGGCCCGGTGCCGCCCGAGATGACGGCGGCGGCGGAAGTCGGGCGGCGCGGCCTGATCGAACGGGTGATCGAACGTGACGACGCCGTGCTCGAAGCGTATTTGGACGGGTGCGATCCCGATCCGGCGACACTGAAGCGCTGCATCCGCGATGGTGCGATTGCCGGCGAGTTCGTGCCGGTGCTGTGCGGGGCCGCTTTCCGGAACCGGGGCATCCAGCCGCTTTTGGATGCTGTGACGGATTATCTTCCGGCTCCGGGCGCGATTGCGGATGTCCGCGACGCGAACATTGTACGCAAGGCCAGCGACGACGAACCTTTCGCCGCTTTGGCCTTTAAGGTCATGAATGATCCGCTGGCCGGTCCGCTGACCTTCCTGCGGATTTATTCCGGTGTGTTGCGGACCGGCGATTGGGTCCTGAACAGCGCGCGGAACAGGCGCGAGCAGGTCCGGGGCATGGTGCAGATGCACGCCAATGCCCGCGAAGAGATTGTTGAAGCGCGGGCCGGTGATATCGTCGCGCTGACGGGCCTTGAAGGCACGACGACCGGTGACACGCTGTGCGCGATCGACGCGCCGCTGCTGCTGGAACGGATGGCTTTCCCCGAGCCGGTGGTCTCGGTTGCTTTGGAACCGAAGAGCGAGGCCGATCAGGCGGGCATGGACGCGGCGCTGGAGCATCTGGCCGCCGAAGATCCTTCCCTGAAGGTCTTTGCCGATGCGGAGACGGGACGGACGGCGATCGGAGGAATGGGCGAGCTGCACCTCGATGTCGCGCTCAACCGTTTGACCCGCGAGTTCGGCGTCGCCGTGCAGGCGGGGCGGCCGCAGATCGCCTACCGTGAAACGGTGACGGCGGTGGCTGAGGAAATCGTCTCGCTGCGCGAGACGCCGGATATGGGCGGGGGCCCGGTCCGGGTCGGCCTTCGGGTTGAACCGGCTTCGTCAGGGGCGGGTGTCGCGTTCACCGATGGTATGGCGGACGCCCTGCCGGAAGATGTTGTGCGGACCATCGAGGAAGAGGTGCGTCAGGCGGCGCTTGGTGGTATCTTGTCCGGATTCCCGGTTGTCGATATCGCCGTTACCTTGATCGATGGCGCAGACAGCGCCGCTTCGGCGGCGTCGTTCGGTATCGCGGCCAGGGAGGCTTTTCGCCGTGCCGTCCAGAAGGCAGGCCCTGTGCTTCTGGAGCCCGTTATGCAGGTCGAGGTGGCCGTGCCCCAGGAATTCGTTGGGGCCGTCCTGGACGATCTGAAGCGGCGGCGCGGCCAGATCAGCGATATCGGCATGCGCGCCACGACATCGATCGTCGTGGCGTCGGTGCCGTTGGAAGGAATGTTCGGCTACGCCACCGACGTGCGTTCGGCAAGTCAGGGGCGGGCCCATTACAGCATGCGGTTCGAGCGTTACGTCGAACGGCAGTGAGTGAACTGGGGATTAACGGGGCCCATAACCCTGATGGTAACCACCTTGACGATGCGGTCCCGGACCGATCAGTAAGACGGAGTGGAGACAATGGCGAAGGCAAAGTTTGAGCGGACGAAGCCGCACTGCAACGTTGGCACGATCGGTCACGTTGACCATGGCAAGACGTCACTGACAGCGGCGATCACGAAGGTTCTTGCGGAAACTGGCGGTGCGACGTTCACGGCGTACGACCAGATTGACAAGGCGCCTGAAGAGAAGGCTCGTGGGATCACGATTTCGACGTCTCACGTCGAATACGAGACCCAGAACCGTCACTACGCGCATGTGGACTGCCCCGGCCACGCTGACTAT
>JAYFRE010000042.1:0-7025 GCA_034926235.1 Rhodospirillaceae bacterium | reverse complement strand
ATTGCGACAACGCCAAGGGCGAATACTACCTGACCGGCATCGTCGCCTCGGCGCGGGCCATGGGCTTGCGCTGCGGCGTCGTCGAAGGCTGGGCGGACGAGTTGCTGGGCATCAATTCCCGCGCCGAACTGGCGGCGGCTGAATCGGTGGTCCAAGCCGGGCTGCGCGCGCGCGCGCTGGAAAACGGCGCGACGCTGATCGATCCCGGCAGCGTCTATTTCTGTTGGGACACGCGGCTGGGTCGCGACGTCACTGTTGCGCCGCATGTGGTCTTTGGTCCCGGCGCGGTGATCGGGGACGGGGTCGATATCCGTTCCTTCTGCCATATCGAGGGCGCCGTGGTGGCCGAAGGCGCGGTCATCGGCCCCTTTGCGCGGCTGCGGCCGGGGGCGGATATCGGCGAGGATGCCCATGTCGGCAATTTCGTTGAAATCAAGAAGGCCACGGTGGAAGCCGGAGCCAAGGTCAATCACCTGACCTATATCGGCGACGCCCGCATCGGTGCGAAAGCCAATATCGGCGCGGGGACCATTACCTGCAATTATGATGGTTTCCGCAAATCCTTCACCGATATCGGCGCAGGCGCGTTCATCGGCTCGAACAGTGCGCTGGTGGCGCCGGTGACCATCGGCGCGGGTGCGATCGTCGGGGCCGGATCGGTGATTACGGCGAATGTCGAGGCGAACGCTCTGGCCGTGGCCCGGAGCGAACAGAAACAGCATGCCGGTATGGCCGAACGGTTCCGCGCCTTTTTGCGGCGCGGCGGCAATCAGGCTTGAACGGTTAGGAAAGGGCGAACGGTCATGTGCGGCATCATCGGCGTCATCGGCAAGGCTCCTGCGGCTCAGTTGCTGATCGAGGGTCTGAAAAGGCTGGAATATCGCGGTTATGATTCGGCGGGCATCGCCACCTTGGTGAATGGCCGGATCGAACGCCGCCGCGCCCTGGGCAAGCTGGTCAACCTGGAACGTCGCGTTGCCGAGGAACCGATCGACGGCGTCATCGGCATCGGCCATACCCGCTGGGCTACGCATGGCGGTCCGGCCGAACGGAATGCGCACCCGCACGCAACCCATCTGGCGGCGGTGGTGCATAACGGCATCATCGAGAATTTCCTGGAGCTTCGGAACGAATTGTCGGCCGAAGGCCGGGTGTTTGAAAGCGACACCGACACCGAAGCGGTGGTCCAGCTTCTGACCCATTATCTGGAACAGGGCCAGTCGCCGGAGGAGGCGACGCAAAACACGCTGAAGCGGATCGAAGGCGCGTTCGCGCTCGGCATCCTGTTCGCGGGCCACGAGGACCGGCTGATTGCCGCGCGCCGGGGCGTGCCGCTGGCGGTCGGCTATGGCGATGGCGAGATGTATCTGGGATCGGACGCGCTGGCGCTGGCCCCGCTGACCCAGAAGATCACCTATCTCGTCGATGGCGACTGGGCGGTGCTGACGGCCAGCGGCGTCACCATTCGCAATGGCGAGGGACAGATCGTCGAGCGCGAGATCCGGACTTCCTCGGTGTCGGGTGCGATGATCGGCAAGGGCGAACACCGCCATTTCATGTACAAGGAAATCTGCGAACAACCGCAAGTCATCGGCGATACGCTGAAGACCATGATCAATCCGGCGACTGGTGCTGTGACACTGCCGCCCATGCCTTTCTCGCTGAAGGGTGTGGATCAGGTGACGATCATCGCCTGCGGCACCTCCTATTACGCCGGCATGGTGGCCAAATACTGGATCGAACGGATCGCCCGGGTTCCGGTCGAGGTCGATATCGCCTCGGAATTCCGCTACCGCGAGCCGGTGATGCGCAAGGGCGGGCTGTCGTTGTTCATTTCGCAATCGGGCGAAACCGCCGACACGCTGGCGGCGCTGCGCTACTGCCGCACCCAGGGCCAGCATATCCTGGCGCTGGTCAATGTCGCCGAATCCTCGATCGCCCGTGAATCGGATGCGATTTTGCTGACCGCGGCGGGGCCGGAGATCGGTGTCGCTTCGACCAAGGCCTTCACCACCCAGTTGACGATGCTGGCCTGTTTTTCGCTGGCGTTGGCGCACGCCAAGGGAGCGATCGATGGCATGGAAATGGCGCGTCTGTCGGGCGCGCTGATGGAGGTTCCCGCCCGGATTGCCGAGGTGCTGGGTCATGACGAACGGCTGAAGGCCATTGCCGAGGATATCGCCGATTCCCGCGACGTTCTTTATCTGGGACGCGGCGGCAGCTATCCGATCGCATTGGAAGGGGCGCTGAAGCTGAAGGAAATCAGCTACATCCACGCCGAAGGTTATGCGGCGGGTGAGATGAAGCATGGCCCCATCGCCTTGATCGACGAATCCGTGCCGGTGATCGTCATCGCGCCGAGCGACGGGCTTTACGACAAGACCGCGTCGAACGTGCAGGAAGTGGTGGCGCGCGGCGGCCGGGTGATCTTCCTGTCCGACGCCGCCGGTGTGGCGCGTCTGGGTGTGGCGGCGGTTACCATGGCCCTGCCCCAGGCGGACCCCTTCGTCACACCGATCCTGTATGCGGTGCCGGTGCAATTGTTGGCCTATCACGTCGCCGTGACCAAAGGCACCGACGTTGATCAGCCGCGCAACCTGGCGAAAAGCGTCACCGTCGAATAGACGCTGTTTTCCGCCGGCCTCTATCATGCCGGCCCAGCCTGATAGCCGATTCCATACAATCGGTCATCAGGCCGGGCCGGCTTTTGTTTGAGCCGAAGCCTGCGGCAGCTTTGAGGCCGGGGTCCTGCCAAAACGATGCAGACTGGTCACGCCGTTCGGAAGGACATCCTGGAAAATATTACCAGGGTATTATTGACTCCAGATTTTTACCCAGGTATTAATTCGGCATCAAATTTTGGTGCTATGAGCATGTCCAATCTCCTTTCAAAACCATGCACGGCCTTTCACGGCCAGCAGCGGCTGTTGTCCGCTCCGCTGATCGAAGTGGCTCTTGCCGTCAAAGCGGCAACGGAAAAAGACCCCTCGATCATGACCCTTGTCTTCGACGACATGACAGGGCGCATCGTTGACTTGGACCTGCGTGGCGGCAAGACTGACATTATCGAGCGGTTGTCCCGGCCGCCTCAGACAGCTGCCGGGCGTTACCGGCCCCGATCGGACGAGAAACCCGATCCCGCGAAGGACGAAATTTCCGAACCAAGAGGTCGCGGACGGCCAAAATTGGGGGTTGTCTCGCGCGAGGTGACGCTGTTGCCGAGACATTGGGAATGGCTGGCCAATCAGCCGGGAGGCGCTTCCGTCGTTCTGAGAAGGCTGGTGGAGGAGGCGCGGAGGAGCGGGGGAACCCGCCAACAGCGCCGCGCCGCTCAAGAGGCCGCCTATCATTTCATGCTGGCGATGGCCGGCGATCTGCCCGGTTATGAGGAGGCGACCCGCGCGCTCTTTGCCGATGACCGCCCAAGGCTGGAGGAATGGGTTGCCGCGTGGCCGGAAGATATCCGCTCATACCTCCTGTATCTGGCTTTTGGCCCCGGGCATTCCGCGAACGGCGGAATAGAGGAAGAAAAGGAAACGCCGTGAAAGCGTCCACAAGGCCGGCCTATCTCGAACCGACGCAGGATACGGGTAAACGATTCATCCAGCGCGGCCTTGAAGGCAGCGTTGTCATGCTGAACCTGCTGCGGTTTCGAGAAATTGCGGACTATTCAGCCTATCCGGAACTGGCGCCCGATTCACCGATTAGCGGTGCAAAAGCGTTCGATCGATATATCCGGCATACACTCCCGTTTTTAGAGGCCAGCGGTGGCGAACTCTTGTTTCTGGGGAGTGGCGGTCCTTTCCTGATCGGTCCCGAGGACGAGACGTGGGACATGGCGATGCTGGTTCGCCAAAACAGCGTTGCCTCCTTTCTCGCCTTTGCCAGCCACGACGCCTATCTCGCCGGTATCGGACACCGCAGTGCGGCGATCGAGGATTCACGCCTTCTTCCCTTAAGCGAATATCATCTTCCGGACGGCTCCGTTTCGAAAAAACAAGCCATGCAGGACTCTCGCGTCAATCGCGTTGACGCGAGAGAGGAGGGACCGTGATCACGATTAGATCTTCTCGTTCGGAAGAAGGGAATCGGGCGATTGAGATTTGGCGGGCTGCCGTTGACGCCACGCATGACTTCCTCTTGCCGCAGGACCGTTTGTCCCTGGACACGATGATGTGCGAGTTTCTGCCTAAATCGCCGCTTTTATTTGCTGTCAACTCAATGGATTATCCTCTGGCCTTCATGCTTATCGACAGCGGGCATATGGAGGCTTTGTTCGTTGATCCGGCCTATCGTGGACAAGGCGTCGGGGCCGCGCTGGTGCGTTACGGTCTTGCGCGTCATCCCAAGATGACGACCGACGTCAACGAGCAGAATGCTCAAGCCGCAGGCTTTTATGAAAAAATGGGCTTCAAGCGTACCGGCCGTTCGCCATGCGATGGCCAGGGCAAACCTTACCCGCTTATTCATTTGGAATATGGCGGTTGACGATCCGTTCCGATCGCTCGCGGCCTGTGCCGAGCGCGCGGCTGTTTTGCCTTAAGCCCGGAGCGGTCTTGAACCTTTACGCTCCGGGCTTAAGGGCATCGCATAAGGCCGGTTACCGCAGCAAATTGGCTCGGGCCAGTTCCACCAATTCGTCGCCGCGACCGTTTATGATCGCGCGGGTGGAGTAGAGGCTGAAGCCCGCGACCTGTTGCAGGGTGATCTTTGGCGGCATCGCCAGTTCCATTCCGCTGGTGACGACATCGACCAATGCCGGACCATCATGGGCGAAAGCCTCGCGCAATGTGCCCTCCAACTGGTCGGAGCGGGTCACGCGCCGCCCTAGATAGCCCATCTCGCGTGCGATTGCGCCGAGGTCGGGATTTTTCAACGAGACATTGGCGTCGAGATAGCCCGCAACCTTCTGCTCCAATTCGACGAAGCCGAGGACGCTGTTATTGAAGACGACGATCTTGATCGGCAGCTTCAATTGGATCGCGCTCAGCATGTCACCCATCAGCATCGTTAAGCCGCCGTCGCCCGACAGCGACACGACCTGCCGTCCGGGAAAGGCGGCTTGAGCGCCCAGCGCCTGGGGCATCGCGTTGGCCATCGAACCATGGCTAAGCGATCCGATCAGCCGCCGCCGCCCGTTCATCGCCAGATAGCGCGCCGCCCATATGGCGGGCGTACCGACGTCGAACGTAAAGATCGCGTCTTCGTTCGCGATGTCGTTTACCAGCTTTGCCACATATTGCGGATGTAGCGGTTCATCTCCGGTCCGTGGGGCGGCAAGATCGTCCAGTCCTTTTCGCGCATCCTTGTAATGCGCCCGCGCTTTATCGAGGAAACGCCGGTCCCGGCCGCTTGCGATCATTGGGCGCAGCATCGCCACCGCTTCGCGCACATCGCCGACGATGCCCTGGTGGATTTGCGCCCTGCGGCCAAGGGCGGTAGGGTCCCGGTCGATCTGAACGATCGTCGCTTTTTCCGGATAGAAGTCGCGATAGGGGAAATCGCTGCCAAGGACCAGCAGCGTGTCGCAATCCATCATCGCATGATAGCCCGACGAAAACCCGATCAGCCCCGTCATGCCGACATCGAACGGATTGTTCCATTCGATATGCTGCTTGCCGCCGAAGGCGTGAACGATCGGCGCGGCCAGCGCGTCGGCCAATGCCATGATTTCGGCATGGGCGCCGGCGACGCCAGCGCCGCAAAGCAGCGTTACGGCCTTTGATCCGTTCAGCGTCGCGGCCAGGGCCGCGATCTCGCCAGCGTCGGGCACAATGCGCGGTGCAACCGGCATGGGCATCTCGGCGCGCGCATGGGCGGGTGCGTCTTTCATCGATACGTCGCCGGGGATGATCAGCACGGCCACGCCGCGCCGTCCGACCGCGGTGCGGATTGCGCGATGCAGCAATTCCGGCAACTGCGCCGGGTCTTGCACCATTTCGCAGAAATGGCTGCATTCGCGGAACAGTTCGGTGGGATGCGTCTCCTGGAAAAAGCCCAGGCCGATTTCGCGCGACGGGATGTGCGCAGCGATGGCGAGCACCGGGACATGGTTGCGCTGGCAATCATAAAGGCCGTTGATGAGATGCAGATGCCCCGGTCCGCAGCTTCCGGCGCAAACGGCCAGTTTTCCTGTGGACGCCGCCTCAGCCCCCGCAGCGAAAGCGCCGGCTTCTTCGTTGCGCACATGCATCCATTCGATGGCGCCCAGCCGGCGCAGGGAGTCGTTCATCGCGTTCAAGCTGTCGCCTGTCACGCCCCAGATTCGTTCGACACCGATTTGGGCGAGCGTGTGGGTGACGAGATCGGCGACTGACCGCGTGGCGGGCTTTCCGAAAAGCTTCATTACGTTCTCCTCTCGATCGTCGGTTCCGGCCCGGTGTTACAGGTCCGTCATGTCGGCATATTCGGGCGTATAGAGCATCGATTCGATCCAGGCGCGGATGTCGTCCGGGCGTGGGACCGTTGCTTCTCCCCGGTCGAATATGTGTTCGGCGACCCGTGCCGCGGTCGTAACCTCGGTTTCGAGAATGTCGCGCTGAGATGGGAACAACATGCCCTTGTCGCGCAGGTCCGGCCCGACCTGATCGGCGGTGGCGCGGGCGGCGGCGATGAACATCGCGTCATCGATCCGCTTTGGTCGCGTGGCATAGACCGCCAGGCCGATCGCCGGAAAGATGTAGAAATTATTCGCCGGGCCGGGATGATAGGTCCGATCATTGATCGTAACGTCGGGGAACTGGACGCCGGCGGCAAAAAGCGCCTTGCCTTTTGTCCAAGTATAGGCGTCCTCGGCGGTCAATTCGGCTTTGTAGGTCGGGTTGGACAGCGCGAAGATTATGGGGCGTGCGTTGTTCGCCGCCATTTCTTCGACGATAGCCCGCGTGAAAGCGCCATGCTTGGTCGAAACGCCGATGAGCACGCTGGGCTTGATCGCCTTTACCGCTTCAAGCAGATCGGTGGTCGGGGAGGCGTCGTGCGCATAGGGCTTTTGCCGGTCGGAAAGGTCTTTGCGGCCGGGCTGA
>JAYFRE010000038.1:0-18985 GCA_034926235.1 Rhodospirillaceae bacterium | reverse complement strand
TCCGGCTGCGGAAAAACCCGCAGCCGCCGCGAGTATTTCGGGCGACCTGGCGTCCCGAATCCAGGCCCAGGCCGCCGAACTGGCCGAATTGCGGGCTGAAATGGCCCGGTTGCGCGGCGCGCTGCCCGCCGAAGGCACCATCCTGAAACTGGCCGAGCGCGCCGAACAGGCCGAACAGGCGGTCCGCACCGTGGCCGGACAACGCCAGACCTCCGAAGCGCTGCTGCTGGCCGTCGGCCAACTCAAGAACGCCATCGATCGAGGCGGCGCTTATACGACCGAACTTAAAATCGCGCGCCGACTGGCCTCGCCGGAAAACGCGGTCCGGTTCGACCTTTTGTCCGAAAGCGCCGCCGCCGGCCTGCCCACGCGCGCTTCCCTGGTCGGGACCTTCCCCGCCATGGCCGATGCCGCGTTGCGCGCTGAAACAGCGCCCCAGGGGCAGGATCTGTGGTCGCGCGTGCTGCGGCGTCTCCAGTCCTTCGTCACCATCCGTCACCTCGCCACCGATGGCGCGGACAGCGCCGCCATTCTGGCGCGGGCTGAGGCGGCGCTGGACCAGGATGATCTTGCCCAGGCCATCACCGAGATGAGGGCGCTTCAGGGACCAGCCGCAACCGCCGCCGCCGACTGGCTCGGCGCGGCAGAACGCCGGTTGAACGCCGACCGCACCCTGTCGGAACTGACCGCCACCGCCATCGAGGCCAGCGTCACCATCCAACAACCCTGATGTTGAGTTGAGGCGCGCCATCCGACATAAACGGTCCTTGTTTATCCCGGAAACGGGCGCAGACGCCCCGAGCTAGGACCAGGATGGCAGCGCTACAGCGGTTGGACGCGACGCTTAGCCGACGGTAACGCGGTTCCGCCCGGATTTCTTGCTTCTATACATAAGCTCGTCGGCTCTGCCGACGACACAGCTTAAAGAGTCCGTTTTTCTCGCCATGGTCACCCCAAGGGAAATCGTCACGGACAGATTTTGATCGCCGCGTTTTATCTGCGTTTCGCTGATGAGGATGCGCAGCTTTTCGGCGATCGATTGCGCCCCGGATTCGTCGCCGACAGAGAAAATTCCGATGAATTCTTCGCCACCCCACCGGGCCCATAAATCCGTCGATCGCAGCGAATAGCGGATGCTGTTGGCGACGGAGATCAGAACCGCGTCACCAAGATCGTGCCCATAGCTATCGTTGAAATATGAGAATTCATCGATATCACCGAAGATGACGCAGAAATTCAAATTCAGCCGTTTGAGCGCGGACAGTCTGTACTCGATGAATTCAGACGCATATCGCCTGTTCGGAAGTTTCGTCAGAATGTCCTTCGTGGCGGCTTCGGTGAGGCTGGAAATAAGGCCGTCTTCATATACTTTCGGGGATGAAATCGTAAATATTTCAACAGCGCCCTGAACGACGCCGTTTTCTACTATGGGAAATATGTTCGTAATGATCGGGATTCTATGGCCATTTTTGTGCCGAAGATACACTTCAGCCTGGCGCTGTTCCGACGTCATGATTGAATCAAGTAAGGGGCAGGCCACGCGGCAAAGCGGGATCCCGTCCTTGGATATGTGATTCAGAAGATTGTCCTGACAATGCTTATTGACGATCTCGTCCGCGCTATATCCTGTAATATTTTCAGCAGCTTTATTCCAAAATAAAATTTTTCTTTCTGTATTGACGATATACATTCCGTCTTGAAGATTGTTGGCCACGGAATCGAACAAGGTTTTGTGGTCAATTTTCATTGGGATCACCCCTTCCGTCCAGATCCGGCTCTATGAAAACGACCTGCACCCGGCATTTTCAGACAGACGGATTTGGAAGAAACCCTTTTTGACCCCAGCCCAAGCCAGTATAAACCGACCAAAGACCGCCTATAAAGAGAAAGAGGCCAGACGGACGATCGGTGCGCTTGACCGCACCCGGCCATCGCATGATAGTGCCCTGCTTCATACGGATTTCTGCGGTTTCACCCCAAAAGATCGAGCGTCACGTGACCGTTGCCCATCGTTCCGCGCCGCCCCGTTCCCTGAACGGGCAAGACGTCAAAACCCTGACCTTGGCTGCGTTGGGGGGCGCACTTGAATTCTACGACTTCGTCATTTTCGTGTTTTTCACGGTGGTGCTGGGCCGGTTGTTCTTTCCGCCGGACATGCCCGAATGGCTGGGACAGATTCAGACCTTCGGCATCTTCGCCGCCGGTTATTTGTTCCGTCCCCTGGGCGGGCTGGTCATGGGGCATTTCGGCGACCGTTTCGGGCGCAAGCGCATGTTCAGCTTAAGCGTCGGCCTGATGGCCGTGCCGACCTTGTTGATCGGTCTGATGCCGACCTACCAGACTCTGGGCTATGGCGCCCCCCTGCTTTTGCTGCTGATGCGCATCTTCCAGGGCATCGCGATCGGCGGCGAGGTGCCGGGCGCGTGGGCGTTCGTCTCCGAACATGTGCCGCCGAACAGGGTAGGTCTGGCGTGCAGCTTGCTGGAGACGGGACTGACCGCCGGAATCCTGCTGGGATCGATGGTGGCCGTGCTGATCAACAGCCATCTCTCGCCGGCCGAGGTTCAAGATTACGGTTGGCGGCTGCCTTTCCTGCTGGGCGGCCTGTTCGGATTGGTCATCCTTTATCTGCGCCGCTGGCTGCAGGAAACGCCGGTGTTCGAGGAAATCCGCAAGCGCCGGGAATTGAGCACGATGCCCCTGCGCGACGTGTTCCACCATTACCGGACCGAGGCGATCGTCTCGATCGTTTCGGCCTGGATGCTGACCGCCTGTCTCGTCGTGGTCTGCCTGATGACGCCGACCCTGCTGGTCAAGCTGTTCCAAATACCTCTGGTCGAAGCCCTTCGAGCCAATACCGCCGCCAATATCGCCCTTTGTGTTTCAGTGGTCATCGCCGGCGTGGCTTATGACCGTTTCGGACCGAAGCCGGTCGTAATCGTTGGCGCGCCGCTTCTGATCCTGTCTCTTTACGCGCTTTACGCCGGCGTCGGCTCTGCGCCCCATCTGTTGCTGCCGCTTTATACCGCAGCGGGATTCTTCGCCGGAGTGGTCGGAATCGTTCCGATCGTGATGGTGCAATTGTTCCCGGCCCATGTTCGTTTTACCGGCATATCGCTCTGCTACAACCTGACCTATGCGGTGGTCGGCGGTGTGACCCCGCTCATTCTGCCCGCTCTGTCGGGTGTAAGCCCCTTGGTGCCGGCGCATTATGTCGCCATCGCCTGCGTAGTCGGTTCGGCAGCGATTCTGTCCGTAACCCGGCGCCACCTCCTCCAGCCGGCCCTGTGAAAGGCGGCTGGATTTCAGCCCCTTTCCGGGATTGGATCGCGCCGTTTTCGACTGCACATGCCGCGAATGCCGTGCCGGATAAAAAAACTGCGCCCATTTTTCTCGGTCGGCCTCGTATAACGAAATGAGGCGGTCTCATCCGGCCCTATCGGGCGGATGACAAGGAGGGTTTGAGCGATGTCCACAATCGGTGGTGTTTCTAATGGAACGACCGACCTTTCATCTCTGATCAACAAGATTTACGACGTCCGCGATGCGAATGCCGATGGCAAAGTGAGCGCGGAAGAAATGCTGCAATATAGCGAAAAGCAGTCGGGCGCGACGACCTCCAATGTCCAGAAAGCGGCCGAAGCGGCGGTATCTCCGCCCGCAGTCGGCGTGAACATCAAGGTCTAGCAGACCCAAATCGGCCCGCTGCGCCATCGCCTTGGAATCGGACATGACGCGCGCCGCGATGCCGGCTTGCGCGGGGATTTGATGCGCCGCCGATAAGCTTCAGTCCTTTGTGGGCTGCAGCTCAGTGTCGATTCGCCGATAAGCATGACATGGCACCGGAAAAATCAGGCGCGCTTTTCAGCCGCCCTTGACCAGGGGGCTTGCCCCGGTTTGGTCCGAAAACTCAGGATTTTTTCAGGGGGCCGGCAGAAATCCGCAGAAATCTTGGAGCGGGTGAAGGGAATCGAACCCTCGTCGTAAGCTTGGGAAGCTTCTGCTCTACCATTGAGCTACACCCGCGCCGGGGTTCCGATTTATAGAGAAAGCCGTGGAGCCGCGCAAGAGGATTGGCCGCGCACCAGACGGCGGAGCGGCGGTCTTGACCGTGATAAAAGAGGGGTGACAGGATGTGCCCCCATTGACACCATATCCCGATCCAGCGTCCCCGTCAGGCGGCGGCACTGATCGGGGCAGACCGGAGATTGATGTGGCGAAAAAGACCCCGGCGACCAACGCTCTCGACAAGTTGGGCGCGGCCTATAGCCTGCTTGAATACGCCTATGACCCCCAGGCTCCGTCGATCGGCTTGCATGCGGCCCAAGCCATGGGGTTGCCGGCAAGCATGGTATTCAAGACCTTGATGGTGTCCGCGGGTCAGGAAACCGTGATGACCTTGGTCCCATCGGATCGGGAACTCAATTTAAAGGCGCTGGCTCACGCGGCGGGGGCGAAAACCGCCGATCTGGTCAAACCGGCCGACGCCGAACGAATCAGCGGCTATCACATCGGCGGCATCAGCCCGCTCGGCCAGAAGAAAAGGCTGCGCTGCTTCATCGATGAAAGCGCCCTCGGTCTGGAAGCCATGGTCATCAATGGCGGTCAGCGCGGCCTACAGATCAAGATCGCGCCGCAAGCTCTGCTGGCGGCCCTGGGTGCGAAAACGGCCCCCATCGCCACGGCAGCTCCCGATTGACAGATTCTGGGCGAATGAAGAGCGCGCGCTCATCATCACCGTGTATCAGTCTTCCCCTTTCGCTTTCGCCTGCCGCAAGGCCGCCAGCGTCACCTCGCATTCGGACCAGCGCCCCGAGGAATCGGGCGAAAACCGGATCGGCACGGCATTCGGCACGCTGTGCAGATTGTCGGAAATCGACAGATAGTGGCGCAGAACCCGGCACAACCCTGAATGCGCGACCAGCAAAGCGGGGGCCGGTAAAAGCGCCGCCGGCAAGGCGGCGATAGCCCGGGACGAAAAATCTTCAAAGCTTTCGGCCCCTTCGGGCACCCGATCGAGATCGATCAATTCGCGGTAGCTGCGCCCTTCCATTGTCCCCCAATCGCGTTCTTTGAAACCGTTTTCCACGATCACGGGCAACCCCAGAAAAGAGGCGATGATGGCCGCCGTCTCCCGCGCCCGGGTCAGAGGACTCGACACGATCCGGACGATCCCCAGACTGGCCGCGAGTTCCGCCGCTTGCCGCGCCTGACGACGCCCAGCCATGTTCAAAGGAATGTCCAACTGTCCCATCACCAGGCGATTCCGGTTATGGTCGGTAATTCCATGGCGCAGGAAATAGAATGGGACAAGAGGCAACAGGGATGACATGGGATTCGACTCTGCCGAAAAATCAGACCGAATGCCAGAGAGAAGCGGTCACCCTTTCTTTTCGCCGAAACCGCCGGAATCAGGACAAACGGCGGCAATCCGCCGACAGCTGTGGATTTCGGGGTGTTTTCCACTATAGATATTAAAAGAGTTCGAGCATCCAAGCGGGCTCTTTTCTCAAGGAAAGCCGATATCGCGATGTCCCTTCTCTCGCTTCTGAGCGACCGCCACCTGCCCTATAGCGACAAACATCCGGCCCTGATTCCTTGGCAAACCGACAGCGACGGTTTGTACCCACGGTTGCTTCGACTGCATCCGGAAAATGCCGGCATCACCGGCGTAGGGGGCGTCTACCTTCTCTGGCATCAGGGAAGCGAGGCACGATGGATCTATGCGGGCCGCAGCAAAGATCTCTCACGCTCCATCGCCACCGCCCGCGATTCCTCGACCGTTCTCGTTTTTGAACCGGATGGCGGCGTCTACGTCACTTGGGCGCCGATTTTGCCGGAATATCAAAGCGGTGTCGTCCGCTACCTGAAGGAAACGCTCTCTCCCCTGATCCAGGAAGATCTGGACGGGGGGACAAATCCGAATGCAGAGCCGATCCCTGTTCTTCCTCCCGGATGAAACCCTCCCCAGTGGCTGTCCTACAGACGAAAATTAGAAAAAATCCATAAAGTAGCTTGACCAGAAGCCTCCCCCCTCATAAATTGAATACTATCGTATTCGATAAACCTATCGGTTTTGCAACCTCCGGGTTACCCTTTTTTACGCTCTCGGCGATGCGCTATCCCGGCGGCGATAAAAAAGAAAAACTAATGCATAAAAAAACAAGGGTGCCCTTGTCTCTGCATACCGGGTTATCAAATATAGTAAGAAATTTCGGGAAACAGCCATAGAGACGTCGCACAGTCTCGCCTAGAAATCGTTCTGGAGACCATTAGAATGGCCGCCTTTTATCGCAACCTTCCCATTGCATGGAAGGTAACAGTCTTACTTGTCCTTCTTGGCTGCATAGCAATGCTGTCAACAGCATTCAATGCTGCGAGCATGGGAGCGATCGAAACACGGTATCGGTCGTTGCTGGCCTCCGACGCGCAAGCGCCGACCGCCGTTTCCCGGGCCGTTACCCGCGTCTATAATATTGGCCGCCTCTCTTATCTGATGGCGGGCGAGACCGAACCGGCTGGAATCAACGAAGCGACGCGGGACATCGAGACGGCGATCTCCGAATATCGCGGCTTCATGGAGCAGGCCCGCACCTTCGCGCCTAATCGCCGCACGGAAATCCTGGCGAACGAATCCCGGATGGACGAGATCATCCGATTCACCAACACGCTTGGAGAACTGGTGCGGAAGGGACAACGAGACCAGGCGTATCAGCTTTTGCGCGGCAGTTTCGATCCGGCGCTCAGCGCCTTGCGCGCGGAAGGCGCCGAGTTGCTGGCGACCATGGATCGTGACATGCAGGCGGCTGCGCGCGAGACGCAGGATCAAACCAGTCGAACGATCACCCTGACCTTCTGCGCCATTCTGGCCGGAATCGTGCTCATGGTCTCGCTGGCGCTGTGGATCTCCATTCGGATGATCTCGAAGCCGGTCAAACAGATCGCCGAAACCATGAAGCGCCTGAACATGCGCGATTATTCCGGCGACATTGCAGGCGCTGACCGTAAGGACGAGGTCGGCGACATGGCCCGTTCCGTGCAATTATTCAAGGAAGGCATGATCCAGGCCGACTCCTTGACCGCCGAACAGGAAGCGCAGCGTCAGGCCCGCGAAGAACGGGCCAAGCGGATCGAAAGCATCACGCGCGACTTCGACACCTCCGTCGCCACGGTGCTGGAGGCATTGAGCGCAGCGTCCGCCCAGCTTCAGACCACGGCGTCCAGCATGTCGGGCATCGCCGAAAACACGACCGAACAAGCAACGACCGTCGCTGCCGCCGCCGAACAAGCATCAAGCAACGTCCAGACCGTGGCGTCGGCGTCCGAGGAGCTGGCCGCTTCGGTCAACGAAATCAGCCGTCAGGTCGGCGAATCGGCCCGTGTCGCCGCGAACGCCGCCGAACAGAGCGCCGCGACCGACAGCATGGTGCGCGGGCTGGCTCAAAGCGCGCAGCGTATCGGCGAGGTGGTCCAGTTGATCACCGACATCGCCAGCCAGACCAACCTTCTGGCGCTCAACGCCACGATCGAGGCCGCGCGCGCCGGGGAAGCGGGTAAGGGTTTCGCCGTCGTCGCCGGCGAGGTCAAGAATCTGGCCAATCAGACAGCGCGCGCCACCGGTGAGATCGCCCAGCAGATCACTTCGGTGCAAAACGCTACCGGCGAGGCAGTGAGCGCCATTCACGACATCGGCGCCACGATCGCGCAGATCAATCAGATTTCAACCGCGATCGCCTCGGCCGTCGAGGAACAGGGCGCCGCCACTCGCGAAATCGCCCGGAACATCCAAGAAGCGGCGGCGGGACCCCAACAGGTTACCCAGACCATCGCCGGCGTCAGCCGAGCGGCCACCGACACCGGCCATGCCGCCCATGACGTCCTTGCCACATCGACCGATCTGGCCCGGCAGTCGGATGGTTTGTCCGATATGGTCCGCTCTTTTCTGGAACGGGTCCGCAGCGCCTGACGCGTTTTCCGTTCTTGTAAGCGTTTGGGAGGGGGCGAAGACTGAAGCGGGATGGGGGTTTCCCTGTCCCGCTTCAGCCGTCTTCGAGATGTAAAAGAGCGGTCATGCCGGCCAACCCGGCGACCATGGCCGGCGTCCAGGCCGCCAGCGACGGCGGCAGCGCCGCCGACAATCCCAGCGCATAAACGACCTTGGAAAAGAAGTAAAAGACGAACCCGGTCACCACGCCGCCAACGATGCGGATCATCTGTCCGCCGGAACGCAAATCGGGCCGGAGCGTAAACACCGCCGCCAGCAGCACCATCGAGCAGAGCAACAGCGGCGAGGACAAAAGCGACTGAAAATAAAGCTTCTGCCGGCTGGCGGAAAAGCCCGCGCTTTCAAAAAAAGAGATGAACCCGGGCAGTTCCCAGAAGGAAACGGTTTCCGGAGACGCAAAGTTGTCCTGGATCTTGGCCAATGTCAGTTCGGTGGGAAACTGATAGTTCTCGAAGAATTCAACCGGATGCTCGGCCCGCATCAGACGGACCCCCGTCAAATCGAGGTGACCGGGGCGGAGCTGGCCCAGCGTCGCCTCGATCCTGTAGACGAGGCGCTCGCGGTCATCGGTGACGAACAGGCTGACCTCGCGCAGCTTCAGATCGAATTTCTCCTGGCGCACGGAATTGGCGTGTACGATCACGAATTCGTCGCCCTGCGCCTCGCGCAGCCACAACCCCGACTCTCCCACCTGCATCGGGCTTTCCATCGGGTTACGCAGCAGAACCTGATCCTGAAGCTGCTCATAGCGCTGGTACAAGCTGGCGGCCAACGGGTTGAAACCGATGACGTCGAGAACGCCCAGCACCAGAACCACGGCAATCACCGGCGCAAGAATCTGCCAGACCGAAACACCCGCCGAACGGGTCACCACCAATTCCCGGCTGCGCGTCAGTCTAACGAAGCAGACCATCGCCGCGATCATCACCGCGAAAGGCAGAACTCGTTCCATCATCTGCGGCAGCTTGAACAAGGCCAGTGTCAGGATCGCACCGAATCCCACATCGTCATAACTGGCCGACCGGCGCAAAAGCTCGATTGTGTCGAACAGATAAATCAGCCCCATGACGGCGGCGAGCGATCCCAGCAGGGCCGCCAGAAAATGACGGCCGATATAAGTGCATAAGATCCACGAAATCCGCATGAAACGCTTTTGCCTTATCCGGATAATCCGCCGATGATGCCCTTCTTCCCCGGGAAGAACCAGGAAAACCCGGGCATGGAACACCGGCGCGGCCCGTCACGCCCCCATGTTGGAAAGCTGCGCGCCTTTTAAGTCTTCGTTTAAGGAACAGGATGCCATGATCCGCCCGAGCAGCATCTATACCAGGACCGGCGACAAGGGCAAGACATCCCTGGGGAACGGACGCAGCGTGCCCAAGAACGATCCCCGGATCGAGACGCTGGGAACCCTCGACGAGGCCAATGCCCTGCTCGGCGTGGCTCTTTTATTCGTCGATGCCGCCTCGGATGAGTCGGCGCGGGTGAAGCGCATCCAAAACGATCTGCTCGATCTGGGGGCCGATCTCGGTGTGCCCGATGACCCCGCCCGAAGCAAGCCGCCCCGCGTCGAAACCCTTCAGGTCACCCGGCTGGAAGAAGAAATCGACGCCATGAATGCCCGGCTCGAACCCTTGTCCGGATTCATCCTGCCCGGCGGCTCCCCGGCTTCGGCGCATCTCCATCTGGCGCGCGCCGTCGTCCGGCGCGCTGAACGGACACTTTGCCACCTGGCGGCCCGCGAAACCATCACCCCCCAGGCAATCGCCTATGTCAATCGACTGTCGGATTATCTTTTCGTACTAGCCCGCGCCCTGAACGAGAGTAATAATGGCCCCGAACTGTGGACGCCCGGAGCTGCGCGCGCCGGGAAAAGGGCTGGCTGATTGACATTGAAAATCCCGCCCCATATCCTCCTTCGCAACCCCGCGAAGGGGACTCGCCCACTTATATGTTGCTCAATTCGGGCTGGACTCCCGGCCCACCGGATAGGAATAGAGGCACCATGAAAGCCCTTGTCGCAGTAAAACGCGTCGTCGATTACAATATCGAGGTCCGAGTAAAGGCGGACAATACCGGTGTTGAAACGGCGAACGTCAAATTTTCGATGAATCCGTTCGACGAAATCGCCGTCGAAGAAGCCGTGCGACTCAAGGAGGCGGGTAAAGTCTCGGAAGTTGTTGTGGTTTCCGTTGGTCCCGCTCAGGCCCAGGACACGCTGCGCACCGCGTTGGCCATGGGCGCCGATCGCGCCATCCTGGTGCAGACGGACGCCGAGATCCAGCCCCTGGCCGTCGCCAAGGTGCTGAAGGCCATCGTCGCCAAAGAATCCCCCGAGCTGGTTCTTCTGGGCAAGCAGGCTGTCGATGACGACGCCAACCAGACCGGTCAGATGCTGGCCGCTCTGCTCGGCTGGGCGCAGGGCACCTACGCCGCCAAGCTGACCATCGATGGCAACGCAGCCACCGTCGTGCGCGAGCTCGACGACGGCGTCGAAACCGTTTCGCTCAAGCTGCCGGCCATCGTCACCGCGGCCCTGCGTCTGAACGAGCCGCGCTACGCCAGCCTGCCCAACATCATGAAGGCGAAAAAGAAGCCGCTCGAAACCGTGACCCCCGACGCTCTCGGCGTCGATGTCGCGCCGCGCCTCGTGACCCTGAAGGTCGAGCCCCCGGCCAAGCGCAAGGGCGGTGTCAAGGTCGCCGATGTCGCCGAGCTGGTGGCCAAACTCAAGAATGAAGCGAAGGTGATCTGAAGATGAGCAACGTTCTGGTTATTGCCGAACAGAATAACGCCGTCCTGGCCGGCGGCACCCTCAACACGATCGCCGCCGCTGCTCAGCTCGCCAAGGCTGCCGGCGGGTCCGTCGATGTCCTGATCGCCGGCGAAGGCGTCAAGGCCGCCGCCGACGCCGCCGCCAAGATCGAAGGCGTGGCCAAGGTCCTGCTGGCCGACGCGCCGGCTTATGCCCACGGCCTGGCTGAACCCCTGGCCGCGCTGGTCGCCGGCGTTGCCAAGAATTACGCCGGCGTCCTCGTCGCCGCCACCACCTTCGGCAAGAACGTCGCCCCGCGCGTCGCCGCCTTGCTCGATGTCCAGCAGATCTCCGAGATCACCGGCATCGTCTCGGCTGACACCTTCGTGCGTCCGTTCTATGCCGGTAATGCTGTGGCCACGGTCCAGTCCAAGGACCCGATCAAGGTCGTCACCGTCCGCGCCACCGCGTTCGACCCGGTCAAGGCCGAGGGTGGCAGCGCCGCCGTCGAAGCCCTGGCTCCCGCCGCTGATCCGGCCCTGTCGACCTTCGTCGGTCAGGAATTGGTCAAGAGCGAGCGCCCCGACCTGGGCGCCGCCCGCGTCGTCGTCGCCGGTGGCCGCGGCATGGGCTCGGCCGAGAACTTCAAGCTGATCGAAGCCCTGGCCGACAAGCTGGGCGGTGCCGTCGGCGCCACCCGCGCCGCCGTGGACGCCGAATATTGCGCTCACGAAATCCAGGTTGGCCAGACCGGCAAGATCATCGCCCCGGAACTCTACATCGCCGCCGGCATCTCGGGCGCCATCCAGCACACCGCTGGCGTCAAGGACAGCAAGGTGATCGTAGCGATCAACAAGGACGAGGAAGCGACCATCTTCCAGATCGCTGATTACGGTCTCGTGGGGGATGCGATCAAGATCCTGCCCGAACTGATCGACGCTCTGGGCAAGTAAAATAAAAACAAGGCCGGCGCCCCTTATTCCGGGGCGCCGGTCATAAATGACTTGCTCTTTTTTACATCATTTTCACGACGGCTCCGCCGTCGCCATGGAGGGTTGCTAAATGGCTGATATTAAGATTATTGGCGTTATTGGCGCGGGCCAGATGGGCAGCGGTATCGCTCAGATCGTCGCCCAGGCCGGTTTCTCCGTGAAGCTGCTCGACGTCAAGGATGAATTCATCGCCCGTGGCATGAGCGTCATCACCAAGAACCTGGATCGTTCGGTTTCCAAGGGCAAACTGTCCGAAGCCGACAAGACCGCCGCTCTGGGCCGCATCGTCACCGGCACCGATTACAAGCTTTTCGCCGACGCCGATCTCGTCATCGAAGCTGCTTCGGAAAACGAGAACATCAAGAAAAAGATTTTCGAAACCCTCGTCCCGGTGCTGAAGGCGGACGCCATCATCGCCACCAACACCTCGTCCATTTCCATCACCCGTCTGGCGACCTATACGGACCGCCCCGCGAAATTCATGGGCATGCACTTCTTCAACCCCGTGCCGGTGATGGCGCTGGTGGAGATGATCAGCGGCATCGCGACCGCGCCCGAAACCCGCCAGACGATTGCCGATCTGGTCACCAAGCTGGGCAAGAAGGGCGTTTCCGCCCATGACTACCCGGCTTTCATCGTCAACCGCATCCTGCTGCCGATGATCAACGAAGCCGCCTATGTCCTCAATGAGGGCGTCGGCACCGTGACCGACATCGACAACGGCATGAAGCTCGGCTGCAACCATCCGATGGGCCCGCTGGAACTGGCCGATCTGATCGGTCTGGACACCTGCCTCGCCATCATGCAGGTCATCTATCACGGCATGAGCGACAGCAAGTACCGTCCGAGCCCGCTGCTGGTCAAATATGTCGAGGCCGGCTGGTACGGCCGTAAGAGCGGCCGCGGTTTCTACGATTACTCCGGCGAGAAGCCCGTCCCGACCCGCTAAGGGCTTTTGCCCCGGTTTCCGCCACCCCGCATGGAGCGTGGCGCGACGGCATGAAGACCTCTCCCCTCACGGGGAGGGGTCTTTCTCGTTCAAGGCCGGCTCAGAATCCAATTCAGGCGTTGCACGACCTCGTCCGAATCCCAGACGCGATCGCCTTCGGTCCGGCTCAGAAGCCGTCCGGTCCGGTCAATGATGAAGGTGGTCGGCAACCCCGTGACACCCAAAGCCTGGGCCATCGACGCGCCGGGGTCGGCATAGGGGCGCAGATAGCTGTAATGGTTGCGGGCAAAGAAAGTCTTGGCCGCAGCCGAACCTCCGGCATCGACCAGCACCGGGATCACCAGAAGCTTGCGTCCCCTGAACTGTCCCTGAAGCCGGTCGAGATAGGGCATCTGACGCAGGCAGGGACCGCATTGCTCGGACCAGAAACTCAAGACCACCACGAAGCCGACATAACGGCTGAGGCGGATCGGCATACCGCTGCCATCGGCGAACAGCAGTTCGGGAAGCTCCTGTCCCTCGGTGCTTCCCGAGGCGGCGGGAACGATGTAGGTTAAGGGCGAACCGGACCCTAAGGCCCCGCTGGCGGAACAGAAAACCGCGAGCATGGCGGCGGCGATTGTTCGTGTGACGCAAACCATGTCCTGAAATCAGTCCCTTTTCGAGCAGCGAATGAACCAGACACCAGACAAGCCCGGCGCCAGTTCCATCTGGGGCGGGCGTTTCGCCGCAGGCCCCTCGGCGATCATGAGCAAGATCAACGCATCGATCGGCTTCGACCGCCGACTTTACGCCGAGGACATCGCCGGGTCCAAGGCTCACTGCCGCATGCTGGTCGAAACCGGCATCCTGTCCGCCGCCGATGGGGAAAAGATCATCGCCGGGCTGGACCGTGTGCTGGAGGAAATTTTATCGGGACAATTCCAGTTCCGTGAAGACCTCGAAGACATTCACATGAATGTCGAAAGCCGGTTGGTGACCCTGATCGGCGAGGCGGGCGGACGTCTGCACACCGCCCGGTCGCGCAACGACCAGGTGGCGACCGACTTCAAGCTGTGGGTGCGCGGTGCGCTCGATCATATGGACGACGCGTTGAAAGGGCTGCAGGCGGTTCTGATCCGCCGCGCCGAAGAAAACGCGACCACCGTCATGCCCGGCTTCACCCATCTGCAAACCGCCCAACCGGTCACTTTCGGCCATCATCTCCTGGCCTATGTCGAGATGATCGGCCGCGACCGGTCGCGTTTCCAGGATGCTCGGCGACGGCTTAACGAATGCCCGCTGGGATCGGCCGCCCTGGCCGGCACCAGTTTTCCCATCGATCGCCACATGACCGCCGCCGAACTGGGCTTCGACCGCCCTACGGCCAATTCTCTGGATTCGGTTTCGGACCGCGATTTCGCGCTCGACTTCCTCTCCGGCGCGGCCATCGCCGCCACGCATCTGTCGCGGCTGGCCGAGGAATTGGTCCTGTGGACCACGCCGCAATTCGGATTCGTCAGCCTGTCGGACGCCTATACCACCGGCTCGTCGATCATGCCGCAGAAACGCAATCCCGACGCCGCCGAACTGGTGCGCGCCAAGGCGGGGCGGGTAATCGGCAATCTGAACGCCCTTCTGATCGTCATGAAGGGATTGCCGCTCGCCTATGGCAAGGACATGCAGGACGACAAGGAACCGGTGTTTGAAGCCGCCGACACGCTGGATCTGGCCATCGCCGCGATGACCGGCATGATCGCCGATCTCGCCGTCAATGCCGGACGGATGCGCGCCGCCGCCGGCACGGGCTACGCCACCGCCACCGACATCGCCGACTGGCTGGTCCGAGCCACCGGCCTCCCCTTCCGCCAGGCCCATCACGTCACCGGCCGGGTCGTCCGTTTGGCCGAGGAAAAAGGCTGCGCCCTGGAGGATTTGACGCCGGCGGATCTGGCCACGATCGATCCGTCCCTGTCCGCCGATGTCCTGAAGGTGGTGGGAGTGGACGCTTCGGTGGCCAGCCGCACCAGCTTTGGCGGCACCGCGCCGGAAAACGTCGCCATGGCCGCCCGCGAAGCGCGCCGGCGCTTCCTGGATGAAGGGGAATAGAGGCCGTGAATAACCGGTGGACGATACTTCCCGTCCTGATGCTGGCCGTACTCCTGACCGGGTGCGGCCGGGGCGGTCAGCCGGAAAAACCGCCCGACGCCACCTATCCGCAGCATTATCCCAATCTGCATCTCGGTCCGCAGCCGCAAGGCGCCGCATCGAAGGCCGAGCCTGTGTTCATCGATCCCTCGGTCCGGCGCAGCCGCGAAGTCCAGATCCCGCAATCCCCGGTTTCTGCGTTTGAAATCGCCCCGTCCGGCCTGATCAGCTCGGTTCCCTCTTTTGGCGGCAGCCCCAGCCAGGAAACAGCCCAATGAACCATTTCACTTATCGAAACGGGGCCTTGTGCGCCGAAGAGGTGCCGCTGACCGTTATCGCCGAGGCGGTGGGCACGCCATTTTACTGCTATTCGAGCGCGACGCTGGAACGGCATTACCGCGTTTTCACCTCGGGCCTTGCCGGCCTGAACAGCATGGTCTGCTTCGCGGTCAAGGCCAACCCCAACATCGCCGTCATCCACACCTTGGCCAAGCTGGGCGCCGGCGCGGATGTGGTGTCGGAAGGGGAACTCCGCCGCGCGCTGAAGGGCGGCGTGCCGGCCGACAAAATCGTGTTTTCCGGGGTCGGCAAGACTCGGCGCGAACTAGCTTTGGCCCTGGAACTGGGCATCCGGCAGATCAATGTCGAATCCGAACCCGAGCTGGACGCGCTGGACGCCATCGCGCAATCAATGGGAAAGCGCGCCACGATCGGTATCCGCGTCAATCCCGATGTCGATGCCCAGACCCACGCCAAGATCACCACCGGCAAGAAGGAAAACAAGTTCGGCATCGATCTGGCCGCAGCGCCGGCGCTGTTCCGCAAGGCCCATGCCATGGCCGGCATCGATCTGGCCGGCATCGCCATGCATATCGGTTCGCAATTGACCGATCTTTCCCCCTTTGGCGAGGCGTTCCGCCGCATGCGCAAACTGGTGCTGGATTTGCGCCATGACGGAATCGACTTACGGCGGATCGATGTCGGCGGCGGGCTCGGCATCCCCTACGCCTTCGGCCCCGGCGCCGAAGAACCGCCGATACCCGCCGATTACGGTTCCTTGCTGACCGAGATTTTCAGCAATCTGAACGTCGAGCTGGTTCTGGAACCGGGCCGTCTGCTGGTCGGCAATGCAGGCGTCCTGGTCGCACGCGTCGTCTATGTCAAACAAGGATCGTCGCGCCGCTTCGTCATCTGCGACGCCGGCATGAACGATCTGCTGCGTCCGGCGATGTATGACGCCTATCATCACATCCTGCCCGTGACCGAACCCGCCCCGAATGCGCCGCAAGCGCCCGTGGACGTGGTCGGGCCGATCTGTGAAAGCAGCGATGTTTTCGCCAAGGCGCGGACGCTGCCGCCGCTCGGCGAAGGCGACCTGATCGCGTTTGCCACCGCCGGCGCTTATGGATCGGCGATGTCTTCGACCTATAATGGCCGCCCGCTGGTACCGGAAGTGCTGGTCAAGGGCGCGCAATTCTCGGTCGTCCGCGAGCGCCCCAGCTATGAGGCGATGATGGACGCGGAGCGGATTCCCGATTGGTCGTGACGCGGAACTTTCCGCCGTCCCCCGTTCGCAGCAAAGCGAGGTAAGGACCGGTTGAGCCGAGAGAATCAGACCAGGGACACGGCGCATGTCACACCCCGGCTCGCCCGCTGCCTTAAGGCGGTGCGATGGATTCTGACCTGGGAAAAGGTGTGGACGCTGGCCTGGCCCCTGCCAGCGTTCTGCCTCGCCCTTGCCGCGTTAAGCTTGCTCGACGTCCCTGCCCGCCTGCCGGGATGGGGTCACGCCCTCCTCCTCCTTCCATTGCCAATCCTTTGCCTTTGGATCGGCCTGCGTTTGCGCTGCTTCCGGCTGCCGACGGCGACAGAGGCGGAACGCCGGCTGGAAGAAGATGCCGGCGTCACCCATGCGCCATTGGAAACCCTGTCTGACCGGCTGGCGCTGGGACGGGATGATCCCTGGGCGGAAACCCTGTGGCGAGCCGAACAAGAAAGGCTGGCCGCCCTATCCGCGACCTTGTCGCCCAAACCGCCACGTCCGCTTCCCGACCGCGATGACCCCTGGGGCCTGCGTTTCATCGCCCTGGCGCTGTTCATCGTCGCTCTGCCCAGCGCGGGCGATCAGGCCGGGGAACGGCTCGCCCGGATATTCTCCCCGCCCCTGCCCTCATGGAGCGGCCCTCCGCCGCTCGTTCAGCTCTGGATCACGCCACCCGCCTACACGAACGCAGCACCGATCCGTCTCGACGCATCCGGCGGCACGCGCACAGTGTCCGTTCCCAAGGGCAGCCGGGTACTGGCCGAAATCCAGGGCGGGAGCGGCGCGGCGCGGCTGATCGCCGGAAACGCCACGCATGATTTCAAACGGATCGGGCCCGAGAGCCAAACATTGGAAACCACGCTCGATAGCGATGGCACGCTCTCGATCCGGCAAGGGTGGACCACACTTGCCGACTGGACTCTTCGGCTGATCCCCGACCACCCGCCCAAGATCGCGTTGTTCCAATCGCCCGATGCCGAGGCGGATGGACGCCTGCGCTTGCGTATCGTCGCCCAGGATGATTACGGAATCGCCAAAATCCGCGCCGAGTTAAGCCGGAAAAACAGCCCGGAAGCCGGGTTGACCCGCCTGGACATCCCCTTGGGCGGCGCTTCGGACAAGAAAGTCGCCTTGCAACGGTGGATCGATCTGACCAGCCATCCCTGGGCCGGACAATCCGTCGTCATGACGCTGGAAGCCGAGGACGATTCCGGTCAGACCGGGCGGTCCGAACCGTTTGTCGTGCAATTGCCCGAGCGGCGTTTCACGCATCCTGTCGCCCAGGCCATCGCCCGGTCGCGCAAGGCGCTGCTTGCCCAGAGCCGTTCGCCGCTGCACATCAGCGCCGAGTTGCGCATCCTGGCCGCGAACCCGGATGCGTTCGACGGGAATATCAGCGTTTTTCTTGCCCTGATCCATGCCAGCGCCCGGCTCCGGACCGACAGATCGCCCGAAGCACAAGACAGCGTGGCCGCCTTGCTTTGGGATGCGGCGCTGGCAGTGGATGAAAAAGGCGGGACCCAAGCCCGTCAAGATATCGAACGGATCGCACAGGAATTACAGGATGCCCTGGCCCGGAACGCATCCGCAGAAGAGATCAAGCGCCTGACCGCTGAACTGACGCTGGCGCTGGACCGCCTCCTCGCCACCTCTCCCGCGCCGATTTCCGGGATCCCGGGGGCAGCACCCGATGACGGACAGATCGTCACGTCAGAAGATTTGCGGAACATGGCCGAGCAGATTTCCGCCCTTTCCCGCGCCGGCGCGCGGGATGCCGCGCGGCGTGCGCTGTCCGAACTGGAATCCATCATCAATCAGCTGAACCTCGGTGCCGGAGCGCCGATCACGGCTCAGGAGGCCGGCAAGGCCCGGCAAGCCTTGAGCCATCTCGACTCCATCATCCGCGAACAGCAGGCCCTTCGTGACGACACCGCACGCAGCCGGGCCCCCAGCGAATCCGGTCTGTCACGCAACAGGCCGCTCAGCCTGCTGATCGCGCCGGAACCGGGTTCGGACGAGGCGAGCGATAAAGAGCCGGAAGGGTCCTGGGCGCCGCAGAGGGTCCGGCGTCAGCAGAACCTTCGGCAGAAATTGGATCAACTGACCAAAGACCTGGGTGAGGCGGGTGTCGAGCAACCCGCAAGACTGGACAAGGCCGGGCAAGCGATGGACGACGCCGTCCGGGCGATGAAGCGAAACCGCGACGATATGGCGGAACAGGCCCAGAATACCGCCCTGGCCCATCTGCAGGATGGCATGAAGGACGTCCAATCCGCCTTCATGAAGCGTTTCGGCCCCGGTATGGCCGGTGGCGGCAGGAAACGCGATCCTTTTGGACGGATGGGGCCGGCCCTCGGCGATGAGGGCGACACCAAGCTTCCCGGCCAATCCGAAATCAACCGGACCCGCGCGGTGTTGGATGAGCTGCGCCGCCGTTCCGCCGACCCCAGCCGCCCCCCCGCCGAACGGGATTATTTGCGGCGGCTGATCGAGAATTTCTATTGAAACCAAGGCCGGCGCGACCCTGGTCCTGCCCGTTCATTTTCGTTCATTACCGCTATGCTTTGCCCTCGGCCCGCTTTCGTGTAGGATGCGCGGCGTTTTGTATCGTTTG
>JAYFRE010000075.1:0-38963 GCA_034926235.1 Rhodospirillaceae bacterium | reverse complement strand
CGACGAACACCGCATCCGTATTACCGGGCGCGAACAACCGCGCCGCCGCCAGGGCTTGCCCCAACGGCTTGTTCTCGATCAGGGTGGACAGGGCGACGCCGATCAGGGATTCCGGAGCCGTAAGACCGCCGGTCGCGGCGGCGGCGAAACGGAATTCGTTGGAGTTCTTGTTGATGGCCAGCATCGGCCCCAGCGATTGCGCCCCAAGCCCCCGGACGCCGGGCGCCGCCGCCGGGATGATTCCGGGCGCGGGCGCCAGTTTGCCGATCCCGAAAGGATGATTGAGACTAATAGCGCAAACAGTTGTGTTTCCATCCGAATCCATCGCCAGAAGACTGGTTCCGGCAACCACGTCGTCGGGCGGCGTTCCTGCCGCCGGATGATGCGTGGCGGGGGAGTAACCGGCCATCACTGAATCAAGGCGGGCCTTCGCCAGCACTGCTGCCGGATCGCGATGTGTGGTGCCGTCAGGATTCATCCAATCCGAACGAGCCGCATAGCCCCTGGCGAAAACCTCGGCCATAAGATGGGGTTTTTGCGCGTCGTCGGCTCGGGCATACAGCCCCTGGCCGGCAAGCAGCGTCCAATATTCCGCTTCCAGCAGACCGGCGGCGGCCGGCGGCGGCGTGAAATAGGCAATCTCATTGCCATAATCGACCGCGATCGGGTCAAGCCAACGCGGCGAATAGTTACGAAGATCCTCGACCGTCAGGCTGCCGCCCGCCGCCGTGACCGAGGCAGCGATCTCGCGCGCCCAGGCGCCGTTGTAGAAATCACCGACCCCGCGCGAACGCAACCGGCTCAGGGCCGCGCCGAGAGAGGGGCGCATCAGCATATCGCCCTCGCCGATCAAGCGCCCGTCAGGCTTTACGAACAAGCCGCGCATGCCCGGATCCTGGATCAGCGGCTCTGCGACCGGGTCCAACTGACGGGCCAGTGCGCGCGACGCCGGGAAACCCAACCGCGACATGCTCTCCGCCGGAGCCAGAAGCTGTTCCCAGCGAAGCCGGCCATAACGCGAATGCAGAGCGTAAAGCCCGCGCGGCAAAGCCGGCACCGCGCTGGGACGTGCCGCCTGGGAGGCTGCGCCGCCCGCCGGAGCGATGAAGTCCAAAGCCTCGGTTTTCTTTTTGTCGCGGTCATAAACCAGGCAAGCGCCGCTGGCGCCCAGACCGACCTGAGAGGGCAGCGTCGCCGTCATGGCGAAAGCCATCGCCGTCACCGCGTCGGAGGGAGATCCGCCGGAAGACAGCACGTCCCGGCCGATCAACGCCGCGCGGGGCTCGTCCGCCGCCACCAGTCCGCCGAACCCGTCGACATGGCCGACCACGCCGACCGGCACAGCGGGCGTAGACCCGCAAGAAGCCAGAGCGAGGCATGCCAAAATCGCCTGAAGGGTCCGTTGACCGGAACGAAGAGCACGATTAGGCTGTCCGGCAGGGGGTAAGGAGATCGCCTTGTTTGTGAAACGCATTCTTTTCCTTGCCATCCTGATCTTCTGCGCGGCATCCGCTCCTGCCGCCTGGGCCCAGGAGCGTATTTCCATTATCCGCGATGCGGAAATCGAAAATACCATCCGGACCTACGCCACGCCACTGTTCCAACAAGCGGGCGTCGATCCGTTAGCCGTAAATATCTATCTGGTCAAGGACAACAGGCTGAACGCCTTTGTCGCCGCAGGACTTAATCTGTTTATCAATACCGGCCTGATCATCCGCACCGAAAATCCCGGTCAGCTGATCGGGGTCATCGCCCACGAAAGCGGCCATATCGCCGGCGGTCATCTGGTGCGCGGAGCCGAAGCCTATTCCAATGCGGCGGCCCAATCCCTGGCGTCATTCCTTCTGGGCGCGGCAGCGGCCATCGCCACCGGACGCGGCGATGTCGGCACGGCGGTGATGATGGGCGGCAGCAATATCGCCGAACGCAACTACCTGTCCTTCAGCCGCGCGACCGAAGGCGCCGCCGACACTGCCGGCATGTCCTTCCTCGACAAGCTGGGCATGTCCTCGCGCGGGTTCCTCGAATTCATGGAGACTCTGGAGGGCGAGGAACTGCTGGTGACCGACCGCCAAGACCCTTATGTCCGCACCCACCCCTTGTCCGCCGACCGTATCGCCGAAATCCGCCATCATGTCGAAAAATCTCCCTATTCCGACGTCCCGGTGCCGGCTGAGTTCAACGAACCCCATCAGCGGATGCGGGCCAAGCTGTACGCCTTTTTCAATCCGCCGGTCAGCACTCTGGCGCGCTACAAGGCAGACGATCCCACCATCTGGGCCCGTTACGCCCGCGCCATCGCCTTTTATCGCCGCCCCGACCTGCCACGGGCGCTGGAAGCCATCGACGCCCTGATCGCCGAACGGCCCAACGATCCGTTCTTTCACGAACTGAAAGGCCAGATGCTGTTCGAAAACGGCCATCCCCGCGAGGCCGTGCCCGAATATGAACAGGCGGTGAAGCTGCTGCCCGGCAATGCTCTGTTGTATGAGGAGTTGGGGCACATCCAGATCGAGGCCGAGGACCCGGCTTTGATCCCGCAGGCCAAGATCAACCTTCAGACCGCAACCCGTCTCGATCCCGAACAGGCGAGCGCTTGGCGATCCTTGGCGATCGCCTATGGCAAGGGCGGCGATGACGTGATGGTCTCCACCGCCATGGCCGAATACGCACTGCTGGCCGAACGCTGGGAAGAAGCGATCTTCCATTCCCAGAAGGCGCTTAAAGGGCTGAAGGCCGGGACCCCCCAGGCCGTACGCATGGAAGACGTTCTGTCCCAGGCCGAAATCGGCCGCGACCGGGCCCGCCAGAACAAGCGTTGAACGTAGTTTCCACTTAAGTCTCCGAGACGTCTTGACATCGAGACGCCCGCTCTTGCTTCATACGGGGCGGGACGCAACGCGGCGCGCACTGGCCGTGGCCGCCGGCGGCCAATTCGGGGAAAATCCGAACCATGATGGATGCGAGCAAACCGATCCGGCGCAAGGATCGAGAAATGGACGCCACGCAGACCCGCCTTCTGCTGGAACGGGGTGAATTCGGAATTCTGGCGACCCTGGGCAAGGACGGCAAACCCTATGGCGTCCCCCTGTCCTATGTGCTGCTGGACGGAGCGATCTACGCCCATTGCGCGGTCGAAGGCCGCAAACTCGATAATATCCGGCATTGTCCCGACGTCACCTTTTCCATCGTCGATGGGGTCAAACCCTTCACCTACAAGAACGGCATGGAATTCTCGACCGCCTATGAAAGCGCTTGCGTCGAAGGGCGGGTGGCCGAAGTCCTGGACGAGGCTGAAAAGATCAAAGCCCTGGTAGCGCTGGTCGAAAAATACATGCCCGACGACGCCGCCCTTGCCGGGGAAAGCGCCCGGCGGTCCCTGCGCCATACGGTTGTGCTCAAGATCACGCCGGCCCAGGTTCGAGGCAAAACCCGGCGGCATGAAGAAGTCTGAAACCCGCCGCTAAAGATTGCGCGCGCCTTCGGGGCCGGAGGCGCACTTTTCTTGCTCTTGAAGCCCCAATGCCCCATGATGCCGGTCATTCCCGTGCAGCTTGCGCCAAGGATTCACCCCCGATGACAGTGCCTTTCTCCCGCTTCGCCGCCCTCCCCTTAGCGGCGATCCTCGCCTTTTCCTCCCTGCCCGCTCAGGCGCAGGAGGAACAGCCCTTCTCCCCGGCGCAGCAGGATGCGATCAAGAAACTGGTCCGGGAATACATCATCGAAAACCCGACCATCATCGCCGAAGCCATCGAGGCTCTGCGCGAGAAAGAGCAACTGGCGGCCGAAATCGAGGCCAAGAAGGCGCTCTCTCTGCTCAAAAGCGAAATCTACGAGGATGCCGCTTCGCCGGTTCTGGGCAATCTTGAAGGCACCGCCACGGTCGTCCTGTTTTCGGACTATCGCTGCCCCTATTGCAAAAGCATGAGCGAAACCCTGTTCGACGTCGTCAAGGCGGACGGCAAGGTGCGCTTGATCGTCAAGGAACTGCCGGTCCTGGGGCCGCAATCGGTGTTCGCCGCCAAGGCCGCCCTGGCCGCCCAAAAGCAGCAGAAATTCGAGCCTTTGCACCGCAAGCTGATGCGCGCCAAGGGCCCCCTGACCGACGAAGCGGTCCTGAAGGCCGCCGCCGAAGCCGGGTTGGACGTCGCCAAGCTGAAGACGGACATGGAGGATGTCGCCCTGGTCGAGGAACTCGATCGGAACGGCCGCCTCGCCCAGTCGCTGAACATCCGCGGCACACCCGCCTTGATCATCGGCGAGCAACTCATCCCCGGTGCGGTCAGCGCCCAATCCTTGAAGCAGCTTCTCAGCCAGGCGCGCAATCCGGCCAAGAAAGGCTAGCGGCCGCCGGCATCCCGACTATCGAAAAAGCCTTGCCCCCATAACCGGGAGCAAGGCTTTTTCATTGCCGAAAGACGATCAGGCGTCCCGCGCTCAGCCCGGGTGACGCTTTTGCCAGAAGCCGAACAAGACCATCCCCGCCACCATCGAAACGGCGAACAGAATGCCGTCGCCCCAGCCGCCGCCGACCAGCACCAGTGCCGGGCCGGGGCAGATGCCCGCCATTCCCCAACCGATGCCGAAAAGAATGCTGCCCACCAGCAAGCGACCGTCGATCGCCGTCGCCGACGGCCAGGCGATACGCGCGCCGTTCCAGGCGCTCTCGAGACGGCGTGCCCAGGTGAAGGCCAGAAGGCCGACAAGGACGGCCCCGCCCATGACGAAAGCGAGCGACGGGTCCCATGAACCGGCAATATCCAGAAAACCCAGCACCTTGGCCGGGTTGGCCATGCCTGAGACGATCAGCCCGAGCCCCATAATCAGCCCCGAAATTCCCGCGAGAATCGCTGTCATCTCAAGCTCCCATTCCGATCAGATGGCGCAGGATGAACACGGTCAGCATCCCGGACGCCATAAAACAAAGCGTGGCCACGAACGATCGCGGCGAACGGCGCGACAAGCCGCAGACGCCATGGCCGCTGGTGCAGCCCGATCCCAATCGGCTGCCGAAACCGACCAATAATCCGGCCAGCACCAGAACCGGCGCGCTGGTATTGATCCGGATGTCGGGCATATCCGCGAATATCTCGTAAAGAATCGGCGACAGGATCAGTCCGATCACGAAAGCCGCCCGCCAGACGGCGTCATTCCCCCGCGCGCCTTGCAGCAATCCGCCCAGAATACCGCTGATGCCGGCGATGCGTCCGATGCCCAGAATCATCAGAGCCGCGGCAATCCCGATCGTCATGCCGCCGGCCAACGACAAACCGGGGGTAAAATGCGTCCAATCGATGCTCATTTCCGCTCATCCATTTGCGGGCAATAATGCTCGTAAAGGGTCTGCAGCAGAGCCAGGACTTTTGCGTCGGACACGGCGTAATAAATACGCTTGCCTTCCCGTCTTGTGCTGACGAACCCCTCATTGCGCAACACGCCCAATTGCTGTGACAGCGTCGGCTGACGGATATCCAGCAGCGCTTCCAGATCGCTCACGCACTTTTCTCCCTGGCTCAGCTGGCACATGAGCAAAAGCCGGTCCTGATTGGCGAGCGCCTTCAAGGTGTCCGTGGCGGCACAGGCCGCCGCCCGCATGCGTTTCATGCTGATTTCGGTGGAATCCATACGCGTGCCTCAATCACTATACTTGAAAACACTATATAATTTGATATTATATAAATCAACATCTCGTCTGGCCGGCCAACCGGACAAAAAGACGTCTTCGACGGGAGTGGACAAGGAGTCGGATCATGAGCACCAAAAATATTCTCGTCATCGGCGGAGTAGCCGCCGGGGCGTCATTCGCCGCCCGCGCACGGCGTCTGGATGAAAAGGCGGCGATCACTATCATCGAGCGCGGCCCGGACGTCTCGTTCGCCAATTGCGGCCTGCCCTACCACATCGGCGGCGAAATTCCCACGCGCGATGTTCTGGCCGTTCAAACGCCGGCCTCGCTCAAAGCCCAACTCAACATCGACGTCCGCGTCCATTGCGAAGCCGAATCGATCGACCGCGCGAACAAGCGCGTCCGCGTCCGCGAAACGAAAACCGGTCAGACCGAGTGGATCGCCTATGACAAGCTGATGTTGGCTCCCGGCGCGGCGCCGTTCGTGCCGCCGATGCCCGGTGCGGATGATCCACGCATCCTGACCTTGCGCAATCTGGCCGATATGGACCGTATCGCCGCCGCCGCCGGCGCCGGCATGCGCTCGGTGGTCGTCGGCGCCGGGTTCATCGGCCTCGAAATGGCCGAACAATTGCGGCGCAAGGACATCGATGTCCATCTGGTCGAATTGCAGACTCAAGTTCTGCCCCAACTCGATCACAAAATGACGCTGGCGATCGAGTCCGAACTTGTCCGGCATAAGGTCGCTCTGCATCTGGGCGAGCAGGTTGCCCAGTTCAAGGGCCACGACAAGGGCGTTTCGGTTCAACTGGCGTCCGGCAAAACCCTCGATGCGGATTTCGTCGTGCTGTCGATCGGCGTGCGTCCCGAAACAGCCCTGGCGCAGGAAGCCGGTCTGACCCTGGGCAAGCGCGGCCACATCGTCGTCGATTCCTTCATGCGCACTTCCGATCCCGACATCTACGCCGCCGGCGATGCGATCGAAACCGAGGACCGGGTTCTGGGCGGTCCGACCGCCGTGCCCCTTGGCGGTCCCGCCAACCGCCAAGGCCGGGTCGCCGCCGACCACATTTTCCTGGGCGCCAAGGCCCGGCCTTATCCGGGGTCACTCGGTACCGCGATCCTGCGCGCCTTCGACATCGCCGCCGGCATCACCGGCTGGAGCGAACAGCGGCTGCAGCGCGAAGGCCGCCCTTATCGCAGCGTCACGGTCGTGGACAGCCATCATGCGGGCTATTTCCCGGGCGCCAAGCCGATCATGCTGAAGATCGTCTGGGACCCTGAAACCGGCCGTTTGCTGGGCGCGCAGTCCACCGGCGCGGAAGGCGTGGACAAGCGTCTGGACGTGATGGCGACGGCGATCACGGCACAGATGACCATCGAGGATCTGTGCCATCTGGAACTGGCCTACGCCCCGCCTTTCGGATCGGCCAAGGACATCGTCAATCTGGCCGGTTTCGCCGCCACCAATATGGAGGACGGGCTGATCTCCTACGTCTATGACCTGCCCAACGATGGCAAAACGCAATGCGTCGATGTCCGCGGCGCGCCCCTGGCTCAGGCCTATCCGGTTCAAGGCGCGATCAACATTCCCTTCGACGGCCTGCGCGCCAATCTGGATAAGCTCGATAAGAACCGTCCCGTGGTCACATTGTGCACCTTCGGCAAAATGAGCTACTTCGCCGCGCGCGTGCTGTTGCAGAACGGTTTTTCGGTGCAATCCTTCTCGGGCGGGATCCGAGCCAATATCGATCCCACAATACCGCCGAAGCTGCTTTAGGCGCGCCGCCCCCGCGGCAGGTGGCCTCCCGAGAAACGGATCGGCCCGCTTTTTCCGCCATGGAGGGACGGAAAAGCGGGCCGATCTGGTCTTCTAACCCGATGAGAAAAGGCAGCAACGCCTTAGATGAAGTATGCCTTCAGCGGCGCAAAGCCGTTGAAATTCACCGACGAATAGCTGGTCGTATAAGCGCCGGTGGACAGGATGCGCACGCGATCGCCCACCTGGAGCGACAGCGGCATCTGATACTGGTTCTTTTCATAAAGAATATCGGCGGAATCGCAGGTCGGGCCGGCCAGGATCACCGGACCGGTCGCATCCCTAGCCGTCTCTTCCTCATTCGCCGTGTGCATGCGGTATTTGATCGCCTCGTCCATCGTTTCGGCCAGGCCGCCGAACTTGCCGATGTCGAGATAGACCCAGCGCACATCGTCGTCATAGGATTTGCGGGAAATCAGCACCACTTCGGACTCGATGATCCCGGAATCGCCGACCAGGGAACGGCCCGGCTCGGTGATCATGCGTGGCAGGTTATTGCCGAAATGCTTGGTCATGGCGCGCATGATGGCTTCGGCATAAACATCCACCGGGGCGACATCGCTCCGGTAATGCGCCGGCAAACCGCCGCCCAGATTGATCATCTTAAGCTCGATCCCGGCCGCGTTCAGCGCCGAGAACAGCATCGCGGTCCGGCCCACGGCGATGTCCCACTGGTCGAGCATGGTCTGCTGCGACCCGACATGGAACGACACGCCATAGGGGTCGAGCCCCAAGTCACGAGCACGGATCAAAAGGTCGCGGGCCATGTCCGCGTCGCAGCCGAATTTGCGCGACAACGGCCATTCCGCCCCATCGCAGCTCATCAGGATGCGGCAGAACACCTTGGCGCCCGGCGCGGATTCGGCCAGCTTGGCAAGTTCGGCCTCGGAATCGAAGGCGAACAGGCGCACGCCCTGCTCATAGGCCCAGGCGATATCCCTCTGCTTCTTGATCGTGTTGCCAAAAGAGATGGATTCAGGTGCCGCGCCGGCGGCGAGAACCTGTTCGATCTCGGGGCGGCTGGCGGCATCGAAATTGGAGCCCAGCCCGACCAGAAGCTTGATCACTTCCGGCGCAGGGTTGGCCTTGACGGCGTAGAACACATCGGCGACGGGCAGATATCGTCGCAGCGAATGATAATTCTCGGCAATCACGTCGAGATCGACAACAAGGCAGGGGGTCTCGGGCCGTTCCTCGGCCAGAAAGCGCAGAATCTTGGCGGTCATCGCATACTCCTGTACGCGAAAAATCACAAACTAAGGTCGGGGAACGGGAAACGGTCCCGTGGCGCGTATCGGACGGTCGCCGGTCGAGGACGAAACCTCAAGCGACCGTCTTGGTACTCGCCATACAGGAACTAAGCGGCGACGGGAGCGTACCCTGGCAGCAGCCCTGATGGACCGAACGCCAGTCATGCTCGTTCGAGCGCAGAAAAACAACGGACATAGCCATTTCCTCCGGGGTGCCGGTTAGGGCAGTCGACAGAAGAACGCCTTGACGTCGTTGCTTAACCAACTTCGGGCCAGAGGCACGTGCGCGGTACGTCTTGTTCGGGGTATGTACGCTTTTTTTTGCCGATGAAAAGTGAAAAAATGACGCAGCCGCGAACTTTTTTTCTTTACATAGCAATATCAACGGGTTAATGCCTCCGCCCCAGACGGCTGAGGGCCATTGTTCCCGGGCTTTTCTCCCCTGGGCGACGTCCTTCGTCACCTTGTTCTTTCCATAGGCGCACGCGCCGGCGGAGCGGACGGGAAACCATTTCCAGCGGCTACGCCATTGCGCGCCGCGCCGCAAATGCTATAACGGCGGTCATGACACTTATGGCACAGAAACGGGATCGGACCATGAATCCCCTTATCCTGGTGTTGAACGGCCCCAATCTTAATCTATTGGGAACACGGGAAGTCCGGATTTATGGCCGGGAGACCCTGGCCGACATCGAGGCCGCCTGCCAGAGCCACGCTCAGGCGATCGGGCTTGGAATCGATTTTCGTCAAAGCAATCACGAAGGCGTGCTGGTCGATTGGATTCATGAGGCACGCGGCCGCGCCGCCGGCATCGTGATCAATGCCGGCGCTTATTCTCATACCTCGATCGCGCTGCTCGACGCGCTCCGCGCCGCCGACATGCCGGTCGTCGAGGTGCATCTGTCCAATATCCAGCGGCGTGAAACCTTCCGCCACCTTTCCTACATTTCGATGGCGGCTGACGCCACCATCTGTGGGTTCGGCGGTCACGGGTACATCCTGGCGCTCGACGGCATCTTGTCGTTGATCGTCCCCGCCGCCCGCAACAACGACATAGAAGAGGCATAATGGCCGCCAAATCCTCCATCGACGGCGAAATCGTCCGTTCGCTGGCCTCGTTGCTCAACGAGACCAATCTTTCCGAAATCGAATATGAAACCCAGGGCCTGCGCATCCGCGTGGCGCGCAATCTTCAGATCGCCGCCCAATATGCGCCACCCCCGGCGGCCCCGATTGCCGTTCCCGCTTCCGCCGACGCCGGAACGGCGGCGGTCGAGGACCCCGCCAACCATCCCGGCGCGCTTAAATCGCCGATGGTGGGCGTCGTCTATTTCGCACCCGAACCCGGCGCACCGCCCTTCATCGGGCTGGGGGACTCTGTTTCGGAAGGCCAGACTCTGCTTCTGATCGAAGCGATGAAGACCTTCAACCCCATTACCGCCACCCGCTCCGGCAAGGTTTTGTCCATCCTCGTCGAGGACGGACAGCCGGTCGAATATGGCGAACCGCTCCTGATCATCGGTTAAGCGATGTTCGAGAAAGTCCTCATCGCCAATCGTGGCGAAATCGCCCTCAGGATTCATCGCGCCTGCCGCGAGATGGGAATCAAGACCGTGGCGGTGCATTCCACGGCCGACCAGGACGCCATGCATGTCCGTCTGGCCGACGAATCGGTCTGCATCGGACCGGCTCCGGCCCGGGACAGTTATCTCAACAAAGCGGCGATCATCGCCGCCGCCACCATTACCAACGCCGACGCCATCCATCCCGGTTACGGCTTCTTGTCCGAAAATGCCGACTTCGCCCAGATGGTCGAGGAACACGGCATCACCGTCATCGGCCCGACGCCCGAGCTGATCCGCACGATGGGCGACAAGATCACCGCCAAACGAGCCGCCAAGGCCGCAGGGCTGCCTTGCGTGCCCGGTTCCGAGGGTGGCATCGCCAACGAAGAGGAAGCCCTTTCTCTGGCCGAAACGATCGGCTATCCGGTGCTGATCAAAGCCACCGCCGGCGGCGGCGGCAAAGGCATGAAGAGTGCCGACAGGCCCGAAGATTTGGTCGCCGCCTACCGCATGGCCCGTCAGGAGGCCAAGGCGGCTTTCGGCAATGACGAAGTCTATATGGAGAAATATCTCGGGCATCCCCGCCATATCGAGATCCAGATCCTGGCCGACAATCACGGTCATGTCGTCCATCTGGGCGAACGCGACTGCTCGCTGCAACGCCGTCACCAGAAGGTGCTGGAAGAGACCCCGTCGCCGGCCCTGAATGCCGACGCCCGCGAACGCATCGGCAGGATCGCCTGCGAAGCCGCGCGCCGTCTCAATTACAGCAATGCCGGCACGATGGAATTTCTCTACGAGAACGGAGAATTCTATTTCATCGAAATGAACACCCGCCTTCAGGTCGAACATCCGATCACCGAGGCGGTCTGCGGCATCGACATCGTCCGTGAACAGATCCGCATCGCGGCGGGCGCGCCCCTGGGCTACAGCCAAGAGGATGTGCGCTTCCAAGGCCACGCGATCGAATGCCGGATCAATGCCGAAGACCCGGTGACCTTCGTTCCCTCGCCGGGGACCATCGGCGTGTTCCATCCGCCGGGCGGTTTGGGGGTGCGCGTCGATTCCGGGCTTTACTCGGGTTATCGGGTGCCGCCGAACTATGACAGCATGATCGCCAAGCTGATCGTCCATGGCGCGAACCGCAATGAATGCCTGATGCGCCTGCGTCGTGCTTTGGGCGAATTCGTGATCGAGGGCATCAAGACCACCATCCCGTTGCAGAACCGCCTGATCGCCGCTCCAGATTTCCTGAACGGCGTCTACGATATCCACTGGTTGGAAAAATTCGTGGAAGAAAAAGAAAAGCAGTGATTTAATATAGGGGTGTAGAAGAAAGTTTTCCGGTCGTCTTTATTTCCAGGACGGCCGGACAGGGAAAGGTGGGCCCCTGTCATGACACCCCTCTCCGCCGGTCAACTTTTACATGCCTACTCCATGGGCATTTTTCCTATGGCCCGAGAACGGCGCGATCCCGATCTTTATTGGGTGGACCCCGACAGTCGCGGTATAGTCCCCTTGGACGGATTTCACGTCCCGCGCAGCCTGAAGAAAACCATCCGCCGGAAAAAATTCGCTGTCACCTGCGACAAGGCGTTTCTGCCGATCATGCGTCTGTGCGCAGCGCCCGCGCCTGACCGCCCCGAAAGCTGGATCAACGGAACGATCGTGGCGCTGTTCACCGAGCTGCACTACCAGGGTCATGCCCACAGCATCGAGGTCTGGCTGGGCGGTGTGCTGGTGGGCGGCTTGTATGGGCTGGCCTTGGGCGGGGCATTTTTCGGCGAAAGCATGGCCAGCCGGGCGACCGACGCCAGCAAGGTCGCCCTGGTCCATCTGGTGGCGCATCTGAAGGCGGGCAGTTACAGCCTGCTGGATACGCAATTCCTGACCGAGCATCTGTCCCGTTTCGGCGCGATCGACATCCCCCGCGCGGACTATCACGCCCGGCTGGCCCGGGCTTTGAGGACGCCGGCTGTCTTTTCCGACATCATGGCGGAAGACCCTTTGTCCGTGCTTGCGGAACCATCCGGCCCGCGTTTTTCCTCCGCCGGATAAAACCGAACGATCCCGCTCATGAAAAGCCGGCGTTCCAAGGTCACCCCCGAAACGCCGGCCTCCATCCAAACGCGAAAGGACTGTTTTACGTCCTACCGGCTTCCCCGCACGCCTGACAGGAAGGTGTGAACCTGCCCGCGCAGCGAATCGCACTGAGTCCGCAGCCGACCGGCCGCCTGCAGCACGTCCTGAGCCGTCTGGCCCGCCTGGGACACGGCCTGCGTCACCTCGGCGATCGCCTCGCTGACTTGGGCGGTGCCGGTGGCGGCTTCATGGACATTGCGCGTGATCTCCTGCGTCGCCGCGCCCTGCTGCCTGACTGCCGATGCGATCGTGGTCGAGCTTTCGTTGATGGTGTCGATGATGCCCGAGAATCCATCGATGGCGTTGACCGCAACACCGGTCGCCTGCTGGATTCCGGTAATCTGCTCGCCGATCTCGCCGGTGGCCTTGGCGGTCTGGTTGGCCAGATGCTTGACCTCGCCCGCAACAACGGCAAAGCCCTTGCCGGCATCGCCGGCGCGCGCCGCCTCGATGGTGGCGTTCAGGGCCAACAGATTGGTCTGGCTGGCGATATCATTGATCAGGCTGACCACAGCGCCGATCTTTTGAACCGAGTCGGCCAATCCCTGCACATGACCGCTGGTGCGTTCCACCTCATCGGCGGCCTCCGAGGCGATCTTTGCCGAATTCGTGACCTGACGGCCGATTTCCGTGATCGAAGAGGTCATTTCCTCGGTAGCCGCCGCCACCGTCTGAACATTGACCGAAGCCTGTTCCGCCGCAGCGGCGACCGTCACCGACCGTCCCGAGGCGACATCGGCGGCAGCGCTCATGCCCGATGCGTTTTTCTCAAGCGTCGCGGCCTCCGCCGTCACCGATTCCAGCACCGTGGTCACGGCGGCGTCAAATTCACGCGCCAAAGCCGCGATACGCTCGGCCTCTCGCGCCCGTGCCGCCTGTTCGGCTTCGCGCGCGGCGGTCATGTCGCGGTTCTCGATCATGCGCTGGCGGAACACTTCCAGCGAACGCGCCATCGCGGCAATCTCATCCTGGCCGTCATCTTGTTCGCTGCGGCTGTCGAGATCGCCATCGGCCAACATCATCATCCGGTTGGCCTGGCTCTGAATCCGCCGTCCGATACCCCGCGCCACCATCAATCCGATCAAGAAGACGAGCGCGATCGACACGCCGCCAATGGTCATGACGCTGATCAAGGAGCGCCAGGTTTCGGCCTTCACGTCATCGACATAGACGCCGGTGCCGATCATCCAGCCCCAGGGAGCAAAAACAGCGGCGTAGCCCAACTTGTCGGAAAGGGCCTTCTCTCCCGGCTTCGGCCATTGGTAAGGAACAAATCCCCCGCCCGCCCGGGCCGCCTTGATCAGTTCATGGATGACCTTGACACCGTTGGCATCGGTCATGTCGCGAAATTCATAGGTATTTTCAAGCTCGGGGCGGACCGCATGCGCGATCAGCTTGCCCTCGAAATCATAGGTATAAAAATACTCATTGCCCGCAAACCGGATAGTGCGCAACGCGGCCCGCGCCAGTTCCTGGGCTTTTTCATCCGTCAGCCGGCCAGCCTCGGCCTCGGCATGAATCGCCGACACGGCCGTGATAGCAGCCTCGGTGACGCTCTTCAGCTGCAATCGATGAACTTCATCAATTTTTTCGTGCGTAGTCCACGCGCAGAACAAAGCTACGCAGCAGACAACAAGCATAGAGAAAAAGGGTATCAAGAAGATTTGATACCGAATTGAGAATTTTTTCATAGGTGTGCATCCCCGGACACTGAGGATTTATTTCCTCGCCGCGTTTAGAAAAATTTTTATACTAAATATCGTATTATCTATATTAGTTCCAGGATTTTTATGGGCACCCGATCACACTCGGCTGCTTGATCTGGAACGGGCCCGGACATGCACGCCCAAGCAAATCATAAAATTTTTATACTTTATAATCAAAATACTAGACACCCTGCATAATATTTTATGCAATTCTTTTCATAGCCGACCTTCAAATTTGGCAGGGCAGCGGAGGATGAGAGGGGGCCACCGAATATCCGGTTTTATCCCCCAGCTTGCCTCCCGTTTTCCACCCCGGGGTGTTAGTATCCGCGCCTCATACCTTTTAGGGACATCCGGAATCCATGTCCGATTTTTCCACCATGGAGCTTGTTCTGCTCGGGTTCGGCCTGCTCACGACCGGAGCCTTGGCGGGACTCGCCGCTGGTCTGCTGGGCGTCGGCGGCGGGATCATCGTCGTGCCGGTGCTCTATCAGCTTTTCACCTCGATCGGCATCGCCGAAGAGGTTCGCATGCATGTCGCGGTCGGCACCTCGCTGGCCACCATCGTCGCCACCTCTGCTTCTTCCATGCGCGCCCACTGGCGCCACGGTGCCATCGACCGTTCGCTCCTGCTTCAATGGCTCCCCTGGATCCTATCTGGCGTCCTGGTCGGAACCGCCCTCGCCGCCGTGATGAAGGGAAACACCTTGGTCGGCCTATTCGCCGCCGTGCTCCTGTTGCTGTCCATCCGCATGGGACTGGGCAATCCATCCTGGACCATCGCCGACAAGCCGCCCGTCGGCGTGCTTCGCGCCGTCATCGGTGCGGTGATCGGGGGATTGTCCACCATGATGGGATTGGGTGGCGGCAGCCTGATGGTGCCGACATTGACCTTGTTCGGCTACCACATTCACCGCGCCGTCGGAACCGGATCAGCGGTCGGCTGCATCATCGGCATTCCCGGTGCGATCGGATTCATTCTGACTGGATTGGGGACCGAAGGCTTGCCGCCTTTCAGCCTCGGCTATGTCAGCCTGCTGGGATTGGCGCTGATCCTGCCGACCTCGATGCTGATCGCACCTTTGGGCGCTCGCCTGGCCTACAAACTGAACACCGTTCTGCTGCGCCGCGCCTTCGCCGTTTTCCTGGCCTTGACCGCGCTCAAGATGCTGCATTCCGCCCTGACCTGAGGCGGTGCTCCGGTGACTCAAAGAATGCCGCCCGCCCCGGACCAGGACGGACGGCATCCTTCCAGCGAAGGCTTGGGCCAGATCAGGCCGTGACCACCGCTTGGTTCAAGATTCCTTCACAGCCAGCGCGAAAAGCCTGACGGTTCAATTCCACCAATTGAGGCTTGTCGGCGAACTTCTTTCCGAACAGAACCTCCATCGCCTTGAACACGGCTTCCTCGCTGACCGGCTTGGCCGCCGCATAGATGGCACCCAAAGCCACCATGTTCAGGACCTTGGGGTTGTTCAGACGCCCCGTGATCTCGTTCATGGGCAAAAGGTGGTTGTGGATGTCGCTCCTGGCCGGCGCTTCCGGAATCAGGGACGAGTTGATGATGAGATGGCCGCCCGGCACCAGGGCCGGCTCGAACCGGTCCTTGGACGGCAGATTCATCGCCAGCACCAAGGTCGGCGCGCTGACCACGGGCGAACCGATGAGATCGTCCGACACCACCACCGAACAATAGGCGGTGCCGCCGCGCATCTCGGGTCCATAGGACGGAATCCACGAAACATGGCGTCCGTCTTCCAGGCCGGCCTGAGTCAGAATCTGCCCCATCAGCATGATTCCTTGTCCGCCGAACCCGGAAAAAATCATCTGGTGCGTTTTCATGCCGCGGCCCCCTCTTCCTTGAAGACCCCGAGCGGGTACTGGGGAATCATATGTTCATCGACCCACTCCCCGGACTTGACCGGGTCCAGCCCCCAATTGGTCGGGCAGGTCGACAGCACTTCGACCATGCTGAAGCCCTTACCGTCCAACTGAAGCTGGAACGCCGTCTTGATCGCCCGCTTGGTCTGAACAACGCGCGCCGGCGTGTTGACCGCCGTGCGGGTGATAAAGGAAGGACCATCCAGTGTCGCCAGCATTTCCGACATACGGATCGGGAAACCGGCCTTCAGATGATCGCGCCCGAAAGGCGAAGTCTGGGTGACTTGTCCCTCCAGCGTGGTCGGGGCCATCTGGCCGCCGGTCATGCCGTAGATGGCGTTGTTGACGAACACCACCGTGATGTTTTCGCCCCGGGCGGCGGCATGAACGATCTCCGCCGTACCGATGGCCGCAAGATCGCCGTCGCCCTGATAGGTAAAGACGGCCGCATCCGGACGTGACCGCTTGACTCCGGTCGCCACGGCCGGCGCGCGTCCATGCAGGGCGCTGACCATGTCCACGTTGAAATATTCATAGGACAGGACTGAACAGCCGACCGACGCGATGCCGATGGTCCGCTCGGCGATCCCCAGTTCCTCGATCGTTTCGGCCACCAGGCGATGAATAATCCCGTGATGGCAGCCCGGACAATAGTGAGTGGGCACATCCACCATCGCCTCGGTTCGTGAAAAAACCTTACGCTCAGGCATGACACCGCTCCTCTTCCATGATCTCTTCCAGGCAGTCCAACACGTCCTGAGGCCAGATCATCACGCCGCCGGGGCGGCCATAAAAACGCACCTGGGCTCGGCCTTCGACCGCCAGACGCACATCGTCGATCATCTGGCCGGCATTCTGTTCCACCACCAGGAACCCTTTGACCCGCTTGGACAAACGGCTCAGGACCTCGTAGGGGAACGGCCACAGCGTCTTGGGCCGCACGATCCCGACCTTCTCGCCCTTGGCCCGAGCCATCTGCTGCACGGTCAGAGCGATGCGGGAGCTGATGCCGTAGGCCACCAGGATCCAGTCGGCATCCTCGGTATCCACCTCTTCCCAGCGGATTTCGTTTTCGGTTATCTGCTGGAACTTGGCTTGCAGCTTGCTGTTATGCGCCTCGCAAGCCGGGGCGTTCAGGTAGAGCGTGGTGATGATGTTCTTCTTGCGCCCCTTGGCTCCCGTGGCCGCCCAAGGCTTCTCGGGCAGATCGGTGACCGGATCGGGCAGAAGCAAGGGTTCCATCATCTGGCCAATGACGCCATCGCTCAGCAACAGCACCGGATTGCGGTACTTGTCGGCCAAGTCGAAGGCCAGCATGGTCATGTCCAGCATTTCCTGCACCGAATTGGGGGCCAGGGTGATCAGGTGATAGTCGCCGTGACCGCCGCCCTTGGTGCTTTGGAAATAATCGCTCTGCGCCCCTTGGATGCAGCCGATGCCGGGGCCGCCGCGCGAAACATTGACGACCACGCAGGGCAGTTCGGCGCAGGCCAGCGAGGAAATGGTTTCCTGCTTCAGGCTGATGCCGGGACTGGCCGAGGAGGTCATGGCCCGCATTCCGGCGGAAGCCGCACCATAGACCATGTTGATCGCCGCAATCTCGCTTTCGGCCTGGACGAAGGTGCCACCGATCAGCGGCATCTGGCGGGCTAGATATTCAGGAATTTCGGTCTGGGGCGTGATCGGATAGCCGAAATAATGGCGGCATCCGGCGAGGATCGCACCTTTGGCGCAGGCCTCGTTGCCCTTCATGAGAATTCGGGACTCGTTGCTCAGTAATTGCTCGCTCATGGCACGTCCCCTTATGATCTGTAAACTTCAATGACCATGTCGGGACAGCTCCTGGCGCATATGGCGCAGCCAGTACATTTGTCGTTATCGATCGACTCGACGGGATGATATCCCTTGTGATTAATGCGCTCCGACACGAACGACAGGATATGCTGTGGACAGACGCTGATGCATATGCCGCAGCCCTTGCACAGATCCTCTCGAAAAACGGTTCTCGACATGTGTTCCTCCCGGCAGCAATGCCGCGATCGGCGGAAAGGCGTAACCCTTGCGAGGAAAAGATGTCCGGCCATCGACCGAAAACACGGCGTCCCCCGCTTTACGGAGCAGGCCACGAGGCCCTGTCGGCCTTGGCTTCCCCGCGAAGCCCAGGGCCGGAGGGGAAAAGGCGCCTGACGGCTTTGGGAAATAGCGTCAAAGGACCAGAAGAACCGGCCGCTTTTCGCTCCCAACACGATCTGATCGATGCCGACGACATTCGACAGCCCTCCTTGCTTCCCTCATGCCGGCGGCAAAGCCGGTGGGGACGGATCGGAACAGACTGTACGCAACCTTGCTCATAACGAAAATAGTACCGCTGGCACCGCAAAATTTGTTTCCTTATTATGACCGTCGCCGTCAATATGCGGAAAATCCTTTTCCATTTTAGCAATATTTCAAATTTTTTACCCGAGGCAGCGGTATGAAGCGGACACTCCTCGATTCCATAGATCGGAAGATTCTTCGCGTTCTTCAGCGCGACGGGCGAATCAGCAATGCCGGACTCGCCGCCGAGATCGGTCTGTCGCCGACCGTTTGCTGGAATCGGGTGCGCGCGCTGGAAGCCGCCAAGGTCATTTCCGGCTATGTCGCCCTAATCGATCAGGGCGCTCTCGGCATGCCCGACACCGTCATCATCGAAATCACGCTCAACCATCATGACGAAGATTCGCTGGAACGTTTCGCCACATCGCTGTCCGAAATGCCGGAGGTGATCGAAGCCTTTCTCGTCAGCGGCGAATATGATTACATCATCAAGGTCGCCGTTGCCGGCACTGAAGGCTATGAACGATTCTTGCGCCAACGGCTCTACCGTATTCCGGGCATTCGTTACAGCCGTTCCTCTTTCGCCTTGCGCTGTCTGAAACAGACCTATTCAGTCCAGCCCTGAGCGCCGCTCCCTTTCTTCCTATTTTTTTGTAAGGACAGATCATGGCCTGCCCCGTCATCGACTTTCATATCCATATGATCTGGTGCACGGCTTCGACGAAATCCTTCGACGAACTCATGGACATCTCCTTCCCCGACCGCACCAGTTACGAGGAAGCCCGCCAACGTTATGCCGACCCGGCCCAGTTCGTGGCGCTGCTCAAGGAAAGCGGTGTGGATTACGGCGTCATCCTATCCGAATACGCGCCTCTGGCCACCGGCTACACGTTGAATGAGACCGTTGCCGAATTCTGCGAAAACCACGACGAATTGATCCCGTTCTGTTCGATCAATCCTTATCTGCATCCGCGACCGGGCGATCTGCTGAAAGAATTATGCCGCAATCACGGTTTCAGGGGCTTGAAACTGCTGCCCACCTACAATTATTTCTATCCCAACGAACCGCTGCTCTACCCGCTTTATGCCGCCGCTCAGGAATTGGGCATCCCGGTATTGGCCCATACCGGCTCATCCATCCTGCACAATGCCCGGATCAAATACGGCAACCCCCTTTTCTTCGACGATGTCGCCGTGGATTTTCCGGACCTGACCATCGTCATGGCCCATGGCGGACGTGGCATGTGGTATGATGAAGCCATGACCATGGTCCGCCTGCACAAGAATGTGCATATCGATCTGACCGGCCTGCCGGTACGCAAGGTGCCCGGCTTTTTCCCGGATATCGACCGTTTTTCCGACAAATTCCTCTTCGGAACCGACTGGCCCCAGGTCAATCACGCGGAAACGGTCGCGAAATATTCCGCAATCGGCCTCTCCGAGGAGTCGCGGCGCAAGATTCTGGGCGGCAACGCCGCCCGGATTTTGGGAATCAAGACGCCTTAGCCGATAAAAACCGGTGAAAGGGGACTGGACTGAAGCAAAGACCGGCGCTAAATCCTCCTATCGATGCCCGAGCCTCCGCCGGACAAAAGGCCGGTCCGCGCCGCCGAGTCACTTTCTGGAATTTTCCTAGTCCATCCGCATGATCGGACGATGCTCAAAAATCGTAAGGCGCGTAATCCCCACGCGAACCGCTCCAGCGGTCCGATCCTTGGCGCGTTGGCACATCACGAGAAAAGCGACCATGATATTTGCGGCGACAGCCAAGGGCGGCATTTGGAACAGGTTCACCGGCCATCTGGCAGGCGCACGCCCCTTCCTGACCGGCATCGTCGTGCTGGCCGTTCTGACGCTGGCCTGGACGGCCGCTCGCCATCTGATCGACGAGGTTTCCTATAACGATATCGTTCAGGCTCTGTCAGCCACGCCGGGTTGGGCCATAGCCGCCGCCCTGGCCCTGACCGGGGTCAGTTTCACGGCCCTGTGCGTCTATGATCTTGACGCTTTGGAATTCGTCGGCGCAACGGTGCCGAAGCCGGTAATCGCCCTGACGTCATTCTGCGCCTACGCCGTCGGCAACACCGCCGGCTTCGGCCCTCTGACCGCCGGGGCTATCCGTTATCGTTTCTATACCCCCCATGGCGTCGAACCCGGGCAGGTGGCGCGCATCGTCGCTTTTGTCACCCTGGCGTTCGGCCTGGGGCTGGCCGGGGTGACCGGGATCAGTCTTTTGATCGCCGCGAACGATCTGTCTTCGGTGCCGCTTCCCCCCATCGGCCTGCGCCTTGCCGGCGGCGGAATCGTGCTGGGATTGGTCTTGCTGTGGGCTACCGCCGGACACGGCCGCGATCTGAAGATCTTTTCTCTATCCATCCATCTGCCTTCGCGCGGCATCCTGATCCGCCAATTCCTGGCCACATCGGTGGATATCTCCGCCTCGGCGGCAGTGCTGTGGGTGCTGCTGCCGTCGGACAGCATCGGTCTGCCGGCCTTCATCACCATCTATGCGGTGGCGATCGGGTTGGGGGTGCTCAGCCACATTCCCGCCGGTCTGGGCGTGTTTGAAACGGTAATCGTCGCAGCCCTCAGTCCGCATCTCAGCATGGAAAACGTGCTGTCGGCCCTGGTTCTTTACCGTGTCATCTACCACATGGTGCCGCTGGCGCTGGCGGCGCTGCTGGTCGCCGGGCTTGAAATCCGCCGCGGCATCTCCTCGCCCTTATTTTCTTCCTTGCTCAGCGCAAGCGGGCGGCTGACGCCGCCGGTGCTGGGGGCCTTCGCCCTGGTCTTGGGAGCGATGCTGATTTTTTCCGGCGTCACCCCCACCAGTGACGATTCCCTGGATCTGCTCAGTACCCATTTGCCGCTGCCGCTGATCGAGGGCGCCCACTTCATCGCCAGCGTGCTCGGCGTGGTGATGCTCTTGATCGCCCGCGGTCTGGTCTATCGCCTGGACGGAGCCTGGTGGGCGGCGATCGTCGTCGTGCCGCTCTCCATCCTTTTATGCCTGATCAAGGGATTGGCGGTGGGCGAAGCCGTGTTTCTGGGGCTGTTGTTCTGCGCCCTTCTGGCCGCCAGGAGCGAATTCTCACGCCAGGCGTCGCTTCTGCACCAAACCCTGACCCCAAGCTGGCTGATCGCCGTCGCGACCTTGCTGGTGACCGCCTTGGCGCTTTTGCTGTTCGTCTATAAGGACGTCGTCTACGACAACGAATTATGGTGGCAGTTCGAATTTTCGGAACACGCTCCGCGTAGCCTGCGCGCCCTGATGGGGATCATGCTCGCCGCCGGATTCGCTGCCTCCTGGTCGCTGCTGCGGCCCGCCGCGCAACGTCAGGTTCCACCCAGCCCCGCCGATCTGGACCGCGCCCTGGCCATCGCCGCCGCCCAATCCCATGTGGACGCCGGGCTTGTGGCCATGGGCGACAAAAGCCTGCTGTTCTCAGACGATGGCCGCGCCTTCATCATGTATGGCCGCCAGGGGCGTTCCTGGGTGGCGCTGGGCGATCCGGTCGGCCCTCGCGATTGCTGGCCGGCGCTGATCTGGCGTTTCGCCGAATGCGCCCGGACGGGCGGCGGACGGGTGGTATTTTATCAGGTATCAGGCGACAGCTTATCGTTCTATGCCGATATCGGACTGCGCGCCTTCAAGCTGGGCGAGGAAGCGATCGTCCATCTGGCCGATTTTGACCTCAAGGGCCCCAAACGCGCCAACATGCGCGCCGCCCTCAATCGCGCCGAGCGCGAAGGTGTCGAGTTCGCCATCTTGTCGCAGGAGGAGATCGACGCCCATATGGCGGAACTGTCCGCCGTATCGGAAAGCTGGATGGCGCATCACAAGGTGCGCGAAAAGCGTTTTTCGCTGGGCGCGTTCGCACCTGCTTATATCCGGTCTCATCCTGTGGCCGTCCTGCGCCAGAACGGGCGCATCCTTGCCTTCGCCTCGTTGCTGACCACCAATTTGACCGAGGAAGCCAGCATCGATCTGATGCGTTTTCTCCCCGACGCCTTCCCCAACATCATGGAAGTGCTGCTTGCGCGCCTGATCCTGCATTTCAAGGAACTGGGCTATGACCGTTTCACGTTGGGCATGGCCCCGCTTTCCGGTCTGTCGAACAGTGAGGCCGCCCCCATGTGGCACCGGGTCGGCCGGGTGGTGTTCGAGCATGGCCGCCGGTTCTACAATTTCGTTGGGCTGCGCGGCTTCAAGGCGAAATTCCAGCCGATATGGCGGCCGCGTTATCTGGCGGTCAGTGGCGGCGCCAACCCGATGTTGGCGCTGGCCGACATCACCGTCCTGATCAGTGGCGGATTGAAGGGAGTAATCGGGAAATGACGCCACGCATGCCGGCCCTGGCCCTGGCCCTGACCGTCTCCCTGGCCTCCGTCCCGGCGCCCGCACAGGATTTGACCATGCCATGGCTGGGCGCGCCGATCGTGGTCGCGCCCAAAACAGAGCCCACCGGCGCGGTCGTACTGTTCTCCGGCGCATCCGGCTGGGGTGGGGCGGAGCAGCATATCGCCCAGACTCTGGCCGGGCGCGGCCTGCTGGTCATGGGTTTCGATCTGGCCGTCGCCACGCACCGCATCGCCGCCGCCCAGGAAGAATGCGTCATCGTCATCGGCGAAATCGAAAATGTCAGCCACACGCTTCAACGCGCACTCGGCGCCAGCGCCTATCATTTCCCCGTGCTGGCGGGCATCGGCGATGGCGGCACGTTCGCCTTGGCCGTGGCCGGACAGACCGACGCCGCAACCATCGATCATGTCGTCGTCGCCGATCCCACCGCAGCGCCTCCTCCCGGCAAGACGCCCCTGTGCATTGCCGGCACGATTGCCGATCCGCTGCCCGATACGGCTCTGCCCTTCACCATCGACGCTGTCGTGACTCCGGCGGCAGACAAAGCCGGGCGCGCCCGCATCGCCGCCCTGGCGGACGACCACGACGCCGTTACGGTGACGGAAAGCAACGACGCCCCGGCGGTGGCCTTGCTTGCAACCCTCGAATCCGCCAGCAGCGCCGACAGCGAGGGGCTGGGTGATCTGCCGCTGATCGAACTTCCCGTCAGCAAGCCTTCAGACATATTCGCCGTCTTTTATTCGGGTGATGGCGGCTGGCGTGATTTGGACAAGGATCTGGCCGCCATCCTGCAAAACGAAGGCATGCCGGTCGTCGGGGTCGATTCCTTGCGCTATTTCTGGAAAAAGCGCTCGCCCGAACGGACCGCCTCCGACCTGTCCCGCATCATTCACGCCTATCAGCATAAATGGAACGCCAAGCGGGTGGTGCTGATCGGTTTTTCTTTCGGCGCGAACATCCTGCCGCCGGTGTTCAACCGCCTGCCCGCCGCCGACCAGGACAGCATGGTGCAGATGTCGTTGCTAGGCCTCTCTGACTTGGCCGATTTCGAGGTCACGGTCGGCAGCTTCCTGGACAAGAAAACCAAGGATGCGATTTCGACTATCCCCGAGGCCTTGAAAATCGATCCGCGCCGGCTGCAATGCTTCTATGGCCGCGAGGATGACGAAGCCGACTGCACCGCCCTGAAACCGGCGGGGGTCGAGATCGTCGGCATCGATGGCGGCCATCATTTCGACGAGGATTATCAGGCGCTGGCCCGCATGATCCTGGACGGCGCCAAAAAGCGGAAAGGCTCCTGATCCCTTTTACCGAAGCGCCGCCGTTCTGACGACTTCTCTTCTTTTTACGGCTCTCCTGGCCCAATCCACCATCGGCCCGGCAGGCGGTCCTTGACCGCCCGCCATTACCCGATCCTCACCTTATCAAGACTCCATTGCCGCGAAAGCTGCAGTCGTCCTAGGACATCCCTTCCTTCACCAGCCCTTCCATCGTTCTACGCAGTGTATAAGCCGACGAATGTTCGTCGCACCGCACATCGTCCCAGGTCAGCGACTGTCCCTTGGCCACCGGCCGTATGACCGGGATCCTGCTGGCCAGCCCAAGCGGCAGATTGCCCGACGCCAGCGATTTCGAGGCTGGGGATAGCTTGCCATACACCGTGTAGCCGCCTTCGCCATCCAGCATCTCACCCGGTTTGAGATCGCGCTTGGCGGTGGCCGCAACGTCGGCATTGAAGCAGACCGAGTATCCGGTCGCCTCGCCCCGCAGACACACCGAAGCTACCGACAGACCGACTTCCAGGCCGATGAGATGGCAGGTCCGGTAGATCACGACATAGCGGCCGCTGCTGTCGGTTTTCACCTGATATTCGTGGAAGCAGCGCCGGATATATTCCGTATCGCCTTCGATGCACACCCAGACGCCCTGGCGGATATTGGGTTCGATCGGGGTTCCGTCCAGCCGCAGGGACGACACCACCTCGACCACCCCTTTTTTCTCCAGCAAACCGCCGTCGCTTTTCGGCCTGAGGATGTCCGCCAACTCGTCGATCGATGCCGGCGGAAAGCTCAACCCGTCCTCGGGCGATTCAAGCCCCGTGGCATTGGCGATCGCGGTGGATTCGATGGCCGGCTTGGAACCGTCGAGGAAGGAGTTGAACATCTTTGGATTCAATCCGCCGATTTTGGCCTGCTCGGCCGTCACGCCCCAATAGTCCCAGATCGTCTCCGGCGTGGATTCAAAATAGCTGGGCAGCCATTTATGGCCCCGTCCGGCGGCGACGACAGGAAAGCCGCAGGTTCTGGCCCAATCGACCAATCCGCAGACAATGGCGGGCTGGTCGCCATAGGCAAGGCTGTAGATCACCCCCGCTTCGGCCGCCCGGCGGGATAGCAGCATGCCGCAAAAAGCATCGGCCTCGACCGTCACATTGACCACATGCTTGGCGTGTTTGTACGAGGCCAGGCAATGTTCAACGGCGGCCACAGGATTGCCGGTGCATTCGACGATGACCTCGATTTCCGGACAGGCGACAACCGCTTCCCAATTATCGGTGATGAAGGTCGCCCCTGTCCGCATTGCCTCGTCAAAGGAATGGGCCGCATATTGTTCGGGCCGCCATCCGACGCGATCCAAGCTCGTTTTAGCATTGTCCGGCACCAGATCCGCGATGGCCACCACATGCATGCCGGGAAGACGCCGAGCCTGGGCCAGGAACATGGCCCCGAATTTTCCGGCCCCAATCATACCGATGCGGATCGGTTTTCCCTGCGCCGCCCGTTCGAGCATTTTTCCATACAGACTCATCACGCCCCTCCTGTCCGTTCTGTTCGCGCAGGACCGCCACCATTCAGAGAAGGAAACGCATAGGTCGTACGCCGGCAGCGGCCCGCAATGATGCCCTTCCCCCTGATCGTTCGTCCTGGAATGCACGTATCTGAAAATTTTATGTACGACGATACGCCCCGTACATTGTTGAAATAGGGCTTCGGTTGTGCAAATCATCGCATATGAAGGATTTCAACTGGAGCGATCTGCGGGGGTTTCTCGCCGTCGTCCGCGCCGGTCGCCTGACCGTCGCCGCCCAGAGCTTGAACATCGATCATTCGACGCTCAGCCGGCAGATCGCCCGGCTTGAATCCGCTCTGGAGACGCGGCTGTTCGATCGTCACCCGGCTGGATACAGCCTTACCGCCGCAGGCGAATGGCTGGTTGCCCAGGCCGAAGAGGTCGAACGCATATCCGTCGGCATCCAGACGCAACTGGCTGACCGCATCTTAAGCTTGTCCGGCTCGATCCGAATTGGTTCGCCGGAAGGATTCGGCACATGCTTCCTCGCCCCGCGCATCGGCCGCTTCGCTAGCGCGCACCCCGATCTCGAGATCGAATTGATCGCCAACCCCCAGGTGGTGCGGCTGAACAAGCGCGAAGCCGAGATGGCGATCGTCAATTTCTGCCCCAGGGAAGGTCCTCTGCACACCCACAAACTGACCGAGTACGAACTCGGCCTTTATGCGGCAAAACACTATCTCGACCGGCATGCCCCGATCGAACGGCAGGACGACATCCCTGCCCATCCCTTCATCGGCTATATCCAGGACCTCTTGCCGACCGTCACCCATGCCTATCTCGAAGAGGTGGAAAAAGGCATCGTGCCCAAATTCCGCACCTCCAACATCTTGACCCAGCTCGCCGCGACGCGCGAAGGGGCGGGATTGTGCGTGCTGCCCTGCTTCATGGCCGATCCGGAACCCGGTCTGGTCCGCCTTTTCCCGGCTGAAATCCGTGTCATCCGCGAATTCTGGCTGGTGGTCCATTCCGATCTGCGCCATACCGCGCGCCTGCGCGCCATGACAGATTTCCTGACCAGGGAAGTCCGCAACGAACGGGCCTTGTTCCTTCCCGAACCATTCCCCGGCGCGAAAGCGGTCTAACCGCCGCGGCGGCATGAGAAAAAACGCACATCCGCGATGAGGAACGCGATCCTTTGCGGTATATAGGTTCCATCGGATATTGGACATAAAGAGAAGGCAATCGCTATCGGCAGACCCGGCCGGATTGCCTCGCCATTCAATAGGGGGAGTCTCAGAAAGATGAAAAATATCGGCTTTATCGGTCTCGGCGCCATGGGGGCCGCGATGGCCCGCAATCTTCTGCAAAAGGGCTTTTCGGTGACCGGCTACGACATCCGTCCGGAAGCGGCGGAAGCCCTGGCCAAGGATGGCGGCAAGGCCGCCCTCTCGGCCGCTGAAGCGGCCCGTGACGCCGAAGCGCTGCTGCTGGTGGTCGTCAATGCCCAGCAGGCGGAAAACATCCTGTTCGGCGACGGCGCGCTCGACGCCCTGCCGAAGGGGGCCATCGTCGCCCTGATGGCCACCTGCCCACCCGGACAGGTCGCCGAACTGGGTGCGCGGGTCGAAGCCGCCGGACGCCGCTTCATCGATTGTCCGATATCGGGCGGCATGGCCGGAGCCATCGCCGGCACCCTGTCGATCATGGCCGCAGCACCCAAGGCCACCTTCGACGCCCTGCTCCCCGCCTTCGAAGCCATGGGCAAGAAGATCTATCATGTGGGTGAAAGCTTCGGCCAAGGCGCCATGGCCAAGATGATCAACCAGCTTTTGTGCGGCGTACATATCGCAGTCGCGGCGGAAGCGCTCAGCCTCGCCGCCAAGGCTCATCTCGACCAAAAGACGATCCTGGAGATCGTCGGCGGCTCGGCGGCGGCTTCGTGGATGCTGAACGACCGCGGGCCGCGCATGCTGGAAAGCGATCCGATCGTGACCGCCCAGGTGGACATCTTCGTCAAGGATTTGAGCATCGTGCTCGACGCCGGGCGCGAATCCAAGGCGGCCCTGCCTTTAGCGGCGGCAGCGCATCAGATGTATCTGGCGGCTTCGGGCATGGGCCACGGCAAAAAGGACGACAGCCAGGTCATCCGCGCCTACAAGGCGCTGAACCCCGCCTGATCACGGCAGGGCCGTTTCCATTCCGGAAGGGCTGGCCGGGTCTTCCCGCCAGTCCGTCCGGATGGACGCGATTCTCTTATCGGATCACTTCGGCGAGCTATTCTCGCAATCCAAGACCCAGATGTCATAGACGGGCTGTTCCAGCGCCGACAGCGCCGGGCTGGACGCGAACATCCAACCCCTGAACAGATCTTCCGCCGCCGCACCGGTCTTGATTTCCCAGACATCCAGGAAGGCCGCAGCCTCGGGCTGCTCTTCGGGCGGATGCTTGCGACAGGTGCGCACCACGATCTCAAGCGTGCCGAAACGCACCGGGCTGCCCACCGGGGCCTCGATCGTCATCACCCGACCGGTGACCTTGTCCATGCCTTGCAAAATAGCCGTGTCGAACACCAGATCGGCGGCCTTGGCCGGCAATGCGGCCCAGGTTCCAGCCGCCATTGCAGCCCAAACCAGCACTGTCGCGCCACGACGCATCACTTAGAGCCGCCCCCCGATCCGCTGTCGGTGGCGAGAAAGATGATGTCACCCACCATTTCTTCCAGCGACCGGTAGCTGCGCGTGTGTTCGAGCGTGCCGCCCTCTTCCAACGCCACGGTGCTACGGCCAGGGATCAGCTTGACAAACTTGCCGCCCAGCAATCCTTCGCTGTCGATGATCGCCTCGCTATCCTGGGGCAGATGCACGTCCGGGCGAATGGACAAAGCCACCTCGGCCTGGAAAGTCTGGGGATCGATCACCTGGGACAGAACCGTGCCGACCTTGATACCGCTGATGCGGACATCCGCGCCATTGGCCAGACCGCCGACGCTGGCGAAGACGGTCTTGATCTTGTAGCCCTTCACCGTGCCGAGATCGGCCTGGGAATAGGCAAAAAACAGGAAGAAGCCGGCGACCAGAAGGACAACCGCGCCCATGATGGTTTCGATGATATGCCTACCCATGGCTTTTTCGTTCCTTCAGGGTTTCTCGGTCGAATCCGATTGCGAACTGGCAGCGCGCCGCGCCTTGCCCTGCGCGATGATCATCTCCAAAAGATCGGAGACGTTCAGGGAATCCTGCGTGTAGCGGAAGCGCTGCCCCGGCGCCAGATTGTTTTCGTCCCCGCCGGGCTGCAGAGCAATGAATTTCTCCCCCAGAAGACCATCGGTGTGAATCATGGCTGAACTGTCCAGGGGCAGAGCCACGTCTTTCGCCACATGCAGGGTCAGGACGGCGCGATAGCGGGGGTCCAGATCCTGGGCAACGACATGCCCCACCGGCACCCCGGCCAGCCGGACCTGACTGCCCACGGAGATGCCGTCGGCGCGGTTGAAGCTGGCCAGAAGATTATAGCCTTCGTTCTCGGCGCGGCGGCTGTTCGCGCCATAAGTGAAGGCCAACAGCGCCGCTCCCAGAAGCAGCACAAAAAAACCGATCGCCGCATCGCGGGCCGAACTCGTCACGCCCCTAATCTCCTGGCAAAGCGCTGTCATGGACGCCATGATTCGTAATCTCCCGTCGCATGCGGGCGCGTCCCGCCATGATGCGGATCGCCGGGAGGATGATAGGCCCCCTCGGTTCCCGTTTGGTTGGGCTGGTGAGGCTTGACCCAGGACGGGGCATCCGACAGGTCCAACGGCGCGTCCAGCGTATGGTGCAGCCAGCCATGCCACGCCGGCGTCACGCTCGAGCCTTCGTCTTTCCCGGCATAAAGAACCCAACGCCGCTCCATCCGGCCCGCTTTGGGCCGGCGTTCGGCGTAATAGCGGTTGCCCATTTCGTCCCGGCCGACCAGGCGGCCGGCGAGGCAGGTGAAAAGGACGGTAGCAACGGTCATATCGAATCCTTGCGAGCGAAAGCCAAAAATCACTCCGCCCCCGCAAGGCCGACTATGGCAAAAGCGGCCCCGCCCGTCCAGTGGGCAGGCCGTTCTTGATCGCTGAAACCGTCACTGCGACATGAAGCACCCTATATGATGTGTTCCAAAAGCTTTATATCACTAAATATGGTTGATGGAGTCTCCCCTCTGATTTAGGCTGGATGTTGTTCACACGACGTTTCGACACCATATTTATTGTCCCGGAAAGGGCTTCGAGCCTTTGGGGAAAAGCCTTTGCGTCCCCGTCCGCGCCCGAACAGCAGGAAATTTTTCATGCGTATTCAGCGGCACTTCACCATCCCCGGCCAATCTCCTTATGACGGCATCGTCTTTTGCACCACGTCGAGCCATATCCGCAACCCGAATGGATCGGTCGTTTTCGCGCAAGAGGACATCGAAGCGCCCGCGGATTGGTCCCAGGTCGCCTGCGACGTTCTGGCGCAAAAATATTTCCGCCGCGCCGGCGTGCCTGATTCCGCCGCCTTGCGCCCCGTACCTGAAGACGGCATGCCCGCCTGGCTGTGGCGCAAAGAGCCTGCGGACAAGAACGCGCCGAAAGGCGGAGAATCCTCGGCCAAGCAGGTTTTCGACCGCATGGCCGGCGCCTGGACCTATTGGGGCTGGAAAGGCGGTTATTTTGACAGCGAGGAAGACGCCCGGGCCTTCTTCGACGAAATGCGCGTCATGTTATGCCGGCAGATGGGCGCGCCTAACAGCCCACAATGGTTCAATACCGGCCTATTCTGGGCCTATGGCATCGATGGCCCCAGCCAGGGGCATTATTACGTCGATCCCCAATCCGGCGAGGTCGTGCGTTCGGACAGCGCCTATCGGCGGCCGCAACCTCATGCCTGCTTCATCCAGTCCGTCGCGGACGATCTGGTCAATGATGACGGCATCATGGATCTGTGGGTGCGCGAAGCCCGATTGTTCAAATACGGTTCGGGCACAGGCACCAATTTCTCGACCTTGCGCGGCGAGAACGAGCCTCTGGCCGGCGGCGGAAAATCCTCCGGCCTGATGAGCTTCCTGACAATCGGCGACCGCGCCGCCGGCGCGATCAAATCCGGCGGCACCACCCGTCGCGCCGCCAAGATGGTGATCCTGAACGCCGATCACCCCGACATCGAAGATTTCATCGACTGGAAACTGGTCGAAGAGCAGAAGGTGGCCGCCCTGGCCGCCGGATCGCGTCTGACCCGTCAGGCGCTGGAGGCAATAACCGCAGCGATGGCGGACTGGGACGGCGACGCCGCCAGTGCCGGCCGTTTCGACCCCAAAACCAATAAAGTGCTGAAAAAGGCCGTTCTCGCCGCCCGCAAGGCCCAGATCCCAGAGGCCGTCATCCAGCGCCGAATCCGCTTCGCGCAACAGGGCCGGGCCGAAAAACCCTTCCCGCTGTTCGACACCGATTGGGACGGGCCAGCCTATGGGACCGTTTCAGGGCAGAATTCCAACAACACCGTGCGCGTCGATGACGCCTTCCTGCGCGCCGTCGAGGAAGACGGTCCCTGGGCGCTGATCCGGCGCACGGACGGGGGCGTGGCCAAGACGCTGCGCGCCCGCGATCTGTGGGAAAGGATCGCCGAGGCCGCCTGGGCCTGCGCCGATCCGGGGCTCCAATTCGACACCACCATCAATGAATGGCACACCTGCCCCAAATCCGGGCGCATCAACGCGTCTAATCCGTGCTCGGAATACATGTTCCTGGACGACACCGCCTGCAATCTGGCCTCGCTCAACCTGGTCGCCTTCCTTGATGAGCGGTCCAAATTCGACATCAAGGGTTTTCAGCACGCCGTCCGCCTATGGACCATGGTGCTGGATATCTCGGTGCTGATGGCGCAGTTCCCGTCGCGGCGAATCGCCGAACTCAGCGACCGGTTCCGTACGCTGGGGCTGGGCTTCGCCAATATCGGCGGGCTGTTGATGGCGTCGGGCCTTTCCTATGACAGTCCCGAGGGCCGCGCCTATTGCGGCGCGCTATCCGCCCTGATGACCGGTGCGGCCTATGCGACCTCGGCCGAGATGGCCGCCAATCTGGGTGCATTCTCCGGCTATGCCGAGAACGCGCCGGACATGCTGCGCGTGATCCGCAACCACCGCCGCGCCGTCCAGGGCGAATCCGGCGGATATGAGGGACTGTCGATGCCGCCGCAACCGCTCGACGTCACCCATTGCCCGGACATGGTGCTGGCCGCCGCCGCGCGCGCGGCCTGGGACGAGGCGCTGGCGCAGGGCGAGGCGCATGGATTCCGCAACGCCCAGGTTTCGGTCATAGCACCCACCGGCACCATCGGTCTGGTGATGGATTGCGACACCACCGGCATCGAACCCGACTTCGCTCTGGTCAAATTCAAGAAGCTGGCCGGCGGCGGCTATTTCAAGATCATCAACCGTCTGGTGCCCCGCGCGCTGGAACGGCTGGGCTATGCCCCGTCCGCGATCGAGGCCATCCTGCGTCACGCCCTGGGCCACGGCACGTTAAAGGACGCGCCGCATATCAACCATCAATCCTTGCGCGCCAAGGGATTCGATGCCGCCGCCCTGAAACGGATCGAAGACGCCCTGCCTTCGGCCTTCGATCTTTCCTTCATCTTCAACAAGGACACCCTGGGCGAGCGTTTCTGCATCGAAACCCTGAAACTGTCCCCCGCCCAGTTGACCGATTTCCGCTTCGACATGCTTCAGGCGCTGGGCTTCACCAAGACCGAGATCGACGCCGCCAACCTCTACGCCACCGGAACGATGACCTTGGAAGGCGCGCCCGGCCTGTCTTCGGCCCATCTGCCGGTGTTCGATTGCGCCAATCCGTGCGGACGGACCGGCACGCGGGTCCTGCCGGTATCCAGCCATATCCTGATGATGGCCGCCGCTCAGCCCTTCATCTCGGGCGCGATCTCGAAAACCATCAATATGCCGAATGCGGCCACGATCGCCGATTGCCAGAACGCCTATCTTCAATCCTGGCGTCTGGGGCTGAAGGCCGTCGCCTTGTACCGCGACGGCTCGAAACTGAGCCAGCCGCTCCAGGCCGTTCTGCTCGACGATGACGGGACGCTGGCCGAGGATCTGGCCGACCGGCCGCAGGCCGAGCGCGCCAGCATCGTCGCCGAACGCATCGTTGAACGGGTGATCGCCCAAGGCCGCCGCCGGCTGCCGGAGCGGCGCAAAGGCTATACCCAGAAGGCTATCGTCGGCGGGCACAAGGTCTATTTGCGCACCGGCGAGTACGAGGACGGCAAGCTGGGCGAGATTTTCATCGATATGCACAAGGAAGGCGCGGCCTTCCGCGCCATGGCCAACAATTTCGCCATCGCCATTTCCATCGGCCTGCAATATGGCGTGCCGCTGGAAGAATTCGTCGAGGCGTTCACCTTTGTCCGTTTCGAACCGTCGGGCATAGTCGAAGGCAATGCGGCAATCAAAATGGCCACATCGATCATCGATTACATCTTCCGCGAACTGGCGGTGTCCTATCTGGGCCGCACCGATCTGGCCCATGTCGCGCCCGCCGATTTGACCCCCGACACCATGGGGCGCGGCAATAGCGAAGGCAGCCTGACTTCCGGCAATCTTGGCGCGGTGGTCGAACGGCTGACCAGCCGAGGCTATGTCCGGTCCTCGAACCTCCTGGTGCTGAAAGGCGGCCTGGCCGCCGCATCGGCCCCGACGACCGCAACGCCCGCCCCGTCCACTTCCGCGATACCCAATGCCCAGGAGATGATCCGCGATTTCGATGCCCAGAGCGAACGCATCCGAGAAGCGCATCTGAAAGGCTATGAAGGCGATGCCTGTAGCGAATGTGGCAATTTCACCCTGGTCCGCAGCGGCACCTGCATGAAATGCAACAGCTGCGGTTCAACCAGCGGCTGTTCGTAAGAAATTAAGCCCCCGTTATCCTGGAAGGGGTCTGAATAGCACTGGAAGCCCCTGTCGACGCTTGCCCGTTGGAAAACCCCAGGAAAATTTCCGCTGAATACAGACACCCTCAGAGAATTCTTGACCTTTGGGTAATGTTTGTGTCATGCAGCATGAAACGGACCGGACCGCGCACTGAGCCGGCCGATATTCGGTTTCATCGAAAGAGGTCGCTATGGACTCCATTCACGGGCATGACGTTCTGCATATGATGCTGGAATCGCCGGAAGGCTTTGCATCCGCCGACGCGCTGGTTGCGGCGATCGAGGCCCGATTCGGGGCCGATGCGCGTTTCCATACCTGTTCCGCCGAAGAGATGGACGCCCGCACTTTGGTTGATTTTCTGGCCGAGCGCGGGAAATTCTCGCCCTCGGCGCCGGGCTTCAACACCAGCGCCGATAAGATTTGCAACCACTGACCTGGGGGCTACGAACGGTCGATTTTAACACCGGGACGCGGCACAGGCTTCCATGCTGCGTCCCAGCGCTTCGTAGACCGCGCCATCCAGGCTTTGCGCGACATTGAAGCGCAAGAATCCCCCGGCATTCTGCGACAGGCTGAAGGCGTTCCCCGGAGCCAGCACCATCTGATGGTGCTGCAAGGCGTAATGCGACAATAGGCTGGAATCGAGACCATCCGGCAGGGCGCACCATAGGAACATACCGCTTCTGGGCCGGTGCCAGGCCTGTATTCCCAACCGTTCCAGCCGGGTCAGCGTCTGGCCCATCGCATCGGCCAGACGGGCGCGCAAGCCGTTCATATGCCGCTGATAGGCTCCGCCACCCAACAGGGTATGCAGAAGCTCGGCGGAAAAATGACCGGATTCAAACGCCGTCGCCAGCTTCAGATCGACCAGTTGACCGATCCAATCCGGCCGGGTGGCGATATGGCCCACCCGCACGGACGCCGACAGCGTCTTGGAAAAGCTGCCGACATAGATCACCCGCTGCAATCCGTCCAAAGCCGCCAGCCGGGCCGCCGGGTGGGTTTCAAAATCGGCGAAGACGTCGTCCTCGATGATGGTCAGATCGTAATCAGCGGCCAGCATCAGGATTTTGTGCGCCGCTTCCAGACTGACGCTCGCTCCGGTCGGGTTGTGCAAGGCGGCATTGGTGATGTAAAGCCGTGGCCGGTGCGCTTCCAGGCACGCCTTCAGCGCGGCGAGATCAGGCCCTTGCGGGGTGTAGGCGACGCTAACAACATCCGATCGGTGCGCGCGCAGCATCGCCTGAAAGCTGAAATAGCAGGGATCGTCCACCAGCACGGTATCGCCCGGCTGCAAGAGAAAACGGCAGAGAAGATCCACCGCCTGGGTACTCGATTCCGTCAGCATCAATTGTTCGGGCGGGGCATGCACGCCGCGTTCACCCAACCGATAGGACAGTAATTGCCGCAATTCGGGCGATCCTTGCGGCGTGCCATAACCGGTCAAGGGCGCCAGCGGCTGGCGTGATAACGCCCGCAGTGCGCGGCGGATATCCTGTTCGGGCAGCCAGCTTTCGGGCAGCCAGCCACAGCCGGGTTTAAGACTGGCCTCGCCTGCCAGCAGCGATTGGCGCGTCAGCCAGACCGGATCGCTGTCCGGAGGCAGGCCGGACTGAACGTCGCCGACGCTGAACGGCGTCAACTGACGCCCGACATAAAAACCCGATCCCGGCCGCGATTCGACCACACCTTCGGCCACCAGCCGCGCATAGGCTTCGACCACCGTCGAGCGCGACACGCCCAAAGCGTCGGCTTGGGCGCGAATAGACGGCAAGCGTTTGCCCGCGCACAGGCTGCGGTTTTCAATGCGCAGGCGAACATGGCGCATGACCTGCTCTACGCGCGTACCGCCCGCTGGGGCCTGGGATAGAGTGCTCGTCATAGGCGGAACACCGGAAGGAAAGTGAACCGTACTGAAAAACGGCCAGTACGGTTTATCCAAATTGCACCGATGACGTGTCTGTCGTCAAGACCACCTTCGGCCTTAGCGTTCCGGTTCGTTTCGCCCGTCACGGAGTCCCCTCATGACCACCGCCCAAACCCAACCCGATCCCGTTTTTTCGACGTCCGCCTTGTCCGACGATCTGCGACTTAAAGTCGGTCTGGCCGAAATGCTGAAGGGCGGCGTCATCATGGATGTCTGCACCGTCGATCAAGCCCGCATCGCCGAGGCATCCGGCGCTTGCGCCGTCATGGCGCTGGAACGGGGGCCGGCGCAGATCCGCGCCGAAGGTGGTGTGGCGCGCATGGCCAATCCGCGCCTGATCCGTTCGATCATGGATGCGGTATCGATCCCGGTCATGGCCAAGGCCCGCATCGGCCATTTCGCCGAGGCGCAGGTATTGGCGTATCTGGGCGTCGATTTCATCGACGAAAGCGAGGTGCTGACCCCCGCCGACGATGTCAACCATATCGACAAGCGCGCCTTTTCCATTCCGTTCGTCTGCGGCGCGCGTAATCTGGGCGAGGCCCTGCGGCGCATCAATGAGGGGGCGGCAATGATCCGCACCAAAGGCGAGGCCGGCACCGGCGACGTGGTGCATGCGGTCAAGCATATGCGTCAGATCATGGCCGATATCCGGGGACTGACGGCAATGCGCGAAGACGAGCTTTACGTCGCCGCGCGCGATCATCGGGTACCGTTCGATCTGGTGCGCGACGTCGCCCAGACCGGAACGCTGCCCGTGCCCAATTTTTCCGCCGGCGGCATCGCCACCCCGGCCGACGCCGCGCTGCTGCGTCAGCTTGGCGCACAAGCGGTGTTCGTGGGATCGGGCATTTTCATGAACAATGGCCACGATTACGCAACGCCCGAAGAAGCCGAACAACGCGCCCGCGCCATCGTCCAGGCCTGCACCTATTTCGACGATCCTGCCGTCATCGCCGAATGCAGCGCCCAATGCTCCGGCGCGATGCATGGCCTGGCCGTCGCTTCGCTGCCCCAGGATGCGCTGCTGCAAACGCGCGGAGACTGAAATCATGGCCCAGTCATCGCCGAAGACCCGTCCCGTCACCATCGGCGTCCTGGCCCTGCAGGGGGCCTATGACGCCCATCGGCACATGCTGAACAGCTTGGGTATAAACAGCCGGGGGGTGAGAACCCCCCGGGATCTGGATGGTCTTGCCGGATTGATCATTCCCGGCGGCGAATCCAGCACCCTGCTGCATTTCCTGAACCAGGACGGTTTCTGGGACGCGCTGAAGACGTTCACGGCCACCCACCCCTGTCTCGGCACCTGCGCCGGACTAATTCTGCTGGCGCGCGAGGTCGAACCTACACAACCCAGCCTGGGGCTTCTGGACGTCACCGTGCAGCGCAACGGCTATGGCCGGCAGCAGGACTCCCATGTGCTGCGCCGTCTCACCGCCCTGCCCGGACCGGAGATGGAAATGGTCTTCATCCGCGCCCCCCGCATCCTTAGCAGCGCGCCCGGAGTGGACATCCTGGCCATGGTCGGGAACGAGCCGGTGCTGGTCCGCCAGGGAACCGTCATCGGCTGCGCCTTTCATCCCGAATTGGGAACCGACACCCGCGTGCACACTCTGTTGATCGATTCCTGCCGGACCCCGTGATCCGCGCACATCAACGCCCGCACCAATGCGCGCGGCGTTTGAACCACGCCCGCCTTCCGTTTTCCCAAGGCACGGCCAATCCCTCGGCGATCAGGATATCGCCGACATCCCGGCCATCGACCAGCAGGGTGACGAGAAGACGTCCATAGCGATCGCGTTTGCCCGATTCCACCACCCGCACCTTTTGCGCCGACCGCACCAGTTCGTTCAACCGCGCCGTCGCCTGTTTGCCCCGGCGCAGCTCCGCCGGACAGCGCGGCTCATAGGTTTCGGGCGCATCGATGTCCTGAAGCCTTAACAGATCGGGGCCGCGCCGCAGCGTGTCGCCATCGACCACCTTCAACTCGGCAGCCCAGCCCAGCAGCGGAACGGCGCAAAATGCCGCCGCCGCCGCGAAAAGAACCATGGCGCGACGCCATGCCGTCATCCCGCTCACTCCTCGGCACAGCCCCGCGGCAGCACCGCCAGAATCGTCATGCTTCAAACCACGCTCGAACATATGAAAAGGGTTTTACCGCCTATGGCGGGTAATTGCAGCTTTTAGCCCGGAACGAACAGTTTTTTAATCGTCTTGGACACAACGCTCCGCCTGCGTGACGGGGCGTTTTCTTTCGGCGGGCGAACCCTGCGCTAAAACTGGACATCCAGGATGATAGTGTCCTTGTATGTTCCTACTCCCGGCGTCGTTTGGCTCGGATTGATGCGGGCCTTATAGGTGAATCCCTGATTCACCGCCCCGTCATAGACGTTGGGGTTGATCTCCGCAGTGCTGCTGCGGCGGCGCTCCGCTCCGCTGCTTCCCCATCTCAGGGTGGAAGTGGGCGTCTGGTAGATATCATATTGCAGATACTCCCCCGTCGTGGCGTTACGCATCCGCCGCCATCCGTTGTTATAATAGTTTCCATCGTTCAGACCCACGCTGTAACTGGCTCCAGCGCTGCACCGGATCAGGATGGTCCCTGTCACCGCATTGAAGTTGGCGGCAAACGGCGCTTGGCCAAAATCGATGTTCGGCGCGGCGATGACACAATCGTTTGTGATCTCCATCTTCACCGTCACCGTGGTGGCTACGCCCTGCCCCCAGTCGAGCGTCGTAAACAGGCCGGGGCGCACGAATCCCGTACTATTCGAAAAGCTGCAAATTCCAGCCAGGCCAAGCGTGCAGACCGAAAAATACCAGCGCAGATTGACCGTCCCCGTATAGGTTCCGGCCTTCAATGCCGCTTGTGCGCTGGTCCGGACATAAAGCGGCAGGCTGCCGCCGGGGCCTGAAAAAAGACGAAGGATGTCCAGGCTGGACATGTCGAATTCAGCACCGGAAGCGATCGGCGTCCCGTTCTCGGCCGTTGACAAGAAAAAATTGATGGTTTGATTGTCGGCCCCCCCCGTCAGCGTGAAGGACGCGCTGTCAACCTTGACCTTGATATAAGACGAGTTAAGCAGCGAAAGTATCGCGGTGCAGGCGAGCCCGCCCGCCCCCGAACCTTGCTTAGACGATGCGGCGATCTCGAACGAGCTATATTGCCCGAGATCGATATTACCGGTCGATACCGTGCAGTAATTATAGGTTTGCGCCATCGCCGGCCCCCAAGAGGCCGCAAAAACGAGGAATCCGAGAACGAACGTCCAGACCGGGCGGAGCCGAAAAACCTTCCGGTAAAAAGGATCATTCATGGCTCTGGTCCTTTTTCGCAGGTCAGGGGACCAATCCGGGCGATCTGGTCAGGAACCACGTCCAGATTGAACGAGGCAGCGCAAGCCGAGCCGTCGGGGAGCCGCACCGTCAGCCGGTTGTAGGGCAAAAGCCTTTCCAGATAGACGATGCCGTCCCAGCCGACATAAGCGCCGCCGGCGTCGTTCACGGTAACAGCCGCCCCGACCGGAAGAGGCCGCCCCTCTGGATCGTGCAGCCGGACGGTGGCCGCCACGATATGAGTGACCGGGAAATCAAGCCGGTAACCGCTGCTGCGGCGCACGGCAATTCT